>CAZHZI010000118.1:0-6418 GCA_964536955.1 uncultured Conexibacteraceae bacterium | reverse complement strand
TCTCTGCTTCAAACCCCTTGATCACGGCCAGCGCCGTGGAATCAACCATCTAGGGTCGAGTGGCGCTTTTGTTCCGCTATCCGGCAATAAAGCGCCACTAGGCTGTCGACATGGTCCTCAAGCGAGTCATTCCGTGTCTCGACGTCGACGCCGGGCGCGTCGTCAAGGGCACCAACTTCGTCGGCCTGCGCGACGCGGGCGACCCGGTCGAGCTGGCCGAGAGATACGACGCCGAGGGCGCAGACGAGCTGGTCTTCCTGGACATCACCGCCTCGCACGAGAAACGGGAGACGATCGTCGACCTGGCGCGGCGCACCGCCGACAATGTCTTCATCCCTTTCACGATCGGCGGCGGCATCCGCTCGGTTGAGGATGCGCAGGCGGTGCTCGACGCGGGGGCCGACAAGGTGTCGATCAACTCGGCGGCGCTCGCCCGGCCCGAGCTGCTGGCCGAGTTGGCCGATCACTTCGGCGCCCAGTGCGTGGTGATCGCAATCGACGCCAAGCGCGAAGCCGGCGAGTGGGGCGTCTACGTCAATGGCGGACGCGAGAGGGTCGAGGGTCGCGACGCCGTGTCCTGGGCCGTCGAAGCCGTCGAACGAGGAGCCGGGGAGGTGTTGCTGACCAGCATGGATCGTGACGGCACCAGCGACGGCTACGACATCGCGCTGACCCGAGCGGTCGCCGGCGCGGTCGGGGTCCCGGTGATCGCCTCCGGTGGAGCGGGCACGTTGGAGCACCTAAGCGAGGCGATCGCCGAGGGCGACGCCGACGCCGTCCTCTGCGCCTCGATCTTCCACTACGGCTCCTACCGGGTGCGCGAGGCCAAGGAACGCCTCGCCGCAGACGGCATTCCCGTCCGGCTCTGATGCCCGCTCCGGGCGAAGACCTGCGCGAAGCGCTGCAAAGCGCCTATCCCGAGCTCGACGCAGTGCGCGAGGCCGCCGGCGATGACCCCGTGTACCTGGTCGGCGGCGCCGTTCGCGACCTGTTGCTGGGTCGCGGGCGAGCCGATATCGATCTGGTCGTCGAGGGCGACGCCGCCGTGCTCGCTGCTCGGCTCGGCGCGGAGACGGTCGAGCATGAGCGCTTCGCGACCGCCAAGGTCAGCCTCGACGGGCACGAGGTCGATGTCGCCACCGCACGGGCCGAGGCCTATCCGCATCCCGGCGCGCTGCCGGAGGTGCGGCCGGCCCGACTGGAGGACGACCTGATTCGGCGCGACTTCACCATCAACGCGATGGCAATCGCGTTGATGGGAGAGCCGGAGCTGATCGACCCACATGGAGGCAGGGCGGATCTCGAGGCGGGCCTGCTGCGGGTCCTTCATCGTGGCTCCTTCGTCGATGACCCGACCCGTGCGCTGCGCGCCGCCCGCTATGCGGCCCGCTTCGGGTTTGAGCCTGAGTCGCACACGGCGGAACTCCTGGCGGAGGTCGATCTCGACACGGTCTCAGACGACCGGCGCACGGCGGAGCTGACGCGGATCGCCGCCGAACCGACCGCCCCCGGCGCGTTCGGGCTGCTCGGCGAATGGGGATTGGCCGAGCCACGTGAGGGTGGGATCGAGCTGGCGGCGCAGGTCGCCGAGCTGCTGTCCTCGCCACCGTGGGGGGCGGTGGCCGATCGTGACCGTACCGTGCTCGCCGCGGCACTGGGACCGCCCGGAGGGGAGACGGAGCTGGCCGCAGCGAATCCGGAAAAGGCCTCGCAAGCCGTCGACCTTGCCAGGGGGCGCAGCCCGGTCGAGCTGGCGCTTGCCCGCGCGATGGGCGCCGAGTGGCTGGATCGCTACCTCAAAGAGTGGCGCTCGATCAAGCTGGAGATCGACGGCGAGGACCTGATCGCCGCCGGGGTCCCCGAGGGGCCAGCGGTAGGGAGTGGGTTGCGCGAGGCGCTGCGGCGAAAGCTCGATGGTGAGATCTCCGGGCGCGAGCAGGAGTTGGCGACGGCGCTCGCCGGCGCGCGGAACGAGCGGTAGCGCGAAGCGCACCCGGCTTCTGCTTTGTTACTTCCATGCGATGGCGCGAAAGGGATGGCTTGCGATGGCTGGAGGCGGCGCTGCCGCAGGCTCGGGCAGCTTTCTCTTCGCGAGCGGGAGGCGTAAGCGCGGGGGCCTTCGAGAGCCTCAACCTCGGCATCGATGCCGGCGATGAGCCGGGGTCGGTGGTCGAGAACCGCCGTCGCCTCTGCGCCGCGCTCGACCTCTCCCCGGAGCGGATAGCGACCGGTCGCCAGGTCCACGGCACCGGGCTGGCAAGCCATGACGCACCTCCCGGGCCGGGCTTCGCCGCCGCTGCCGGCGCGATCCCCGAGGTCGACGGGCACGTGACCGCGGAGCCGGGCCTGGTCGCGCTCGTCTTCGCCGCCGACTGCCTGCCGGTCGCCCTTGCCGGCCCGAGCGGAGTCGCGATGCTGCACTGCGGCTGGCGGGGGCTGGCCGGCGGCATTGTCGCTCGAGGGGTCGAGGCGGTGGGCGCCACCCACGCGGCGATCGGACCAGGTGTAGGCCCATGCTGTTACGAGGTCGGCGACGACGTGCTCGGCGCCTTTTCTGGGCTTGACGAGGGCGTCACGTCCGGCCATGCCCTCGATCTGGCGGCGCTCGCGCGCCGGATGCTGCGGGTGGCGGGGGTCGAGGAGATCGAGTCCGCGACCCTATGCACGAGCTGTGAAGACGACCTCTTTTTCTCCCACCGCCGGGACGCCGGGCGCACTGGGCGGCAGGCCGGACTCGTATGGCTCGAGGACCCAGACGGGAAGGGGAGGTAGGGATGCCGGGCTTGATCCACGGTCTCGACCCGGCGCGAATCGCCGCCAACGTCGAGCGGGTTCGGGAAGCGGCAGGGGAACGGGTCGAGATCCTCGCCGCGACGAAGTACGTCCCGACCGAGGAGATGGGCGCCCTGGCCCAAGCCGGCATAACGCTGGTCGCCGAGAATCGCCAACAGGACCTCCTCCGCAAACACGAGCGCTGGGGGGAGGATTTCGAATGGGATTTCATCGGCAACCTGCAAAGCCGCAAGGTCAAACAGCTGCTGCCTGTCTGCCGGCTCATCCATTCGGTCGCCACCGACTCGGCGTTGGAGCAGCTCGGCCGCCACGGAAGGTCTTCGACCGAGGTGCTGATCGAAGTGAACGTCGCCGAAGAGGAAGGTAAGGGCGGCGTCGTGCCGGCGGAGCTGGGCGCGTTCATCAAACGTTGCCCCGTCCGCGTCTCCGGCTTGATGACGATGCCCCCATTCAGCGAAGATCCCGAGGCCTCGCGACCCCACTTCGCGCGCCTTGCCAAGCTGGCTGCCGAGCACGGCCTCGAGCGCCTTTCGATGGGCACTTCGCAGGATTGGCAGGTCGCCGTCGACGAGGGAGCCACGATCGTCCGCCTAGGCACCGCCCTGTATGTGTAAACGGCGCTACCCTGGGCATAATCCGTAAAGGACTCGGCCACCGGAGGCCGAATCACGCGGTTAACCATGGCCCTACGCGATACTTGGCATAGAGCGCTGGTCTACTTCGGCCTCGCCGAGGATCACGACTACGGTCCCGAGTACGAGGAGCGCTACGAGACCGGGTCGGAGGAGGTCTTCGACACCCGCGGCGAGCGCGAGCCCGGGCAGGTCCGGCGCCTGCCGTCCGCTCGCCGCGCTCGCCGCGACGAGATCGACGACATCTTCGCCGACGACGAGCCGATCTCAGCCTCGCGCACCAGCGTCCTGCGCCCCGTCGGCAACGGTGGCTCCGACGTCCAGGTCCACCTCGTCATCCCTCGCAACTTCAATGACGCCCAGCAGGTCGCCGACCAGTTCAAGCGGGCGGTGCCGGTCATCCTCAACCTGCAGACGGCGGACCATGAGCTTTCGAAGCGGCTGATCGACTTTGCCTCGGGGCTTACCTACGCGATGGATGGGGGGATGCAGCGGATTGCCGAGAAGGTGTTCCTGCTGACTCCGCGCAATGTCGAGGTCTCCGCGGAGGAGAAAGCCCGCCTTATCGACAAGGGGTTCTTTAACCAGTCCTAGTGTGAGGGGGTCGGGTGCCTGGATAGGCTCCCGGTCATGGTCATTGGATTCGTTGGCGCGGGCAGTATGGCGGCAGCCATGGCGCGGGGATGGGGCGGTCGCGGCGAGCGGATGCTGTTCACGGATTCCGGATCAGGCCGAGCCGAGGAGCTTGCACGGGAGGTGAGTGGGAAAGCCGTTGGATCGAACGCCGAGCTGGTGGACACCGCCAACCTCGTCGTGCTTGCCGTGAAGCCCGCCAAGCTCGATGAGGTGGCGCAAGAGCTAAGGGGAGCGAAGACCGTTATCTCCTTGCTTGCCGCTACCCCGCTGGAAAAGGTCGCTGCTGCGTTTCCCGATGCGGAGGTGTTTCGGGTGATGCCGAACGTTGGAGTCGAGGTTCGGAAGGGCGTGTTGTGCGTTGCCGGTGGGGAAAATGCCGAAGTTCGGGCGATGCTGGGGGCGCTGGGGCATGTCGTCGAGCTGCCCGACGAGGAGTTCGATGCCGCTACGGCGGTGATGAGTTGTGCGCCGGCGTATCTGGCGCTGGCGGTCGAGGCGTTGGCAGACGCCGGGACAGAGGCTGGGCTGGGCGAGGAACTCGCCCGGGAGCTCGTCGTCGAGACGACCTCCGGGACCGCTGAGCTGCTGCGGCTTCGCCACCCGGCCGACGTGCGGAAAGCGGTCGCTTCGCCCGGCGGGAGCACCGAGGCAGGGCTGGAAGCGCTCGATCGCGCCGGCGTGCGAGAGGCGTTCGAAGCCGCGGTCCAGGCCTCGCTGGAGAGGATGCGCGGATGATTCCACTCGCCCTCGCGCGCGGCGACATCGCCGACTACGTCAGTGCGCTCTTCACCGTCTACATCATCCTGATCTTCATCAACATCCTCATCTCCTGGCTGCCGCGCGTTCCCTACAACCGCGGCCTGCGTGCCGTCCTCGACTTCGTCACCGAAATGACGAATCCGTACCTGAACATCTTTCGCCGCTTCCTGCCGCCAATCGGGGGCAGGGCGTTCGCCCTGGACCTCAGCCCGGTGGTGGCGATCTTCGCGTTGCTGGTGCTGCAGGCGCTGGTCGTCGGCCTGATCGCAGGGTGAGCACGAGAGCCTCCCGCGCCTGGCGCCTGGCAGCCGCCCTCGGCGCTGTCGTCATCGCCTTGGACCAGGGGACCAAGGCGCTCGTCGAGCACCATCTGGTGGCCGGTCAGGACGTGGATGTGATCGGCCCGCTGGGGCTGACCCTCTCCCACAATCGCGGCATCGCCTTCGGCCTGGCCGGCGGTGGGGGAATCGGCCTGGTCCTGCTCACCCTCGTCGCGCTCACCCTCGTCGGCATCGTTTTTTCCCGCGGCCCGGGCCGCCCCGGGATGTGGATCGCGGTCGGGCTGGTGGCGGGCGGGGCGCTGGGCAACCTCATCGACCGGCTGCGAACCGGGGCGGTGACCGACTACATCGACTTGCCGCACTGGCCCCCCTTCAACGTCGCCGACATGGCGATCGTCGGTGGCATCGTGCTGCTGGCCCTGGCCTACCTGCGGGAGGAGGAGGGCGATGATGGGGAGTGAAGAGCTCCACGTGATCCACCTCGACGACGATCTTGCCGTCGTCGACAAGCCGGCCGGACTCGTTGTCCATCCCGCCCCTTCCCACACGGGCCCGACCCTGGTCAGCGAGCTGGAGGAGATCCTCGGCGGCGGCGAGGATCCCGAGCGTCCCGGGATCGTCCACCGCTTGGACAAAGGGACGAGCGGGCTCCTGGTCGTCGCCCGCACCGACCAGGCGCACGCAGCGCTCCAAGCGGCGGTGCAGCAACGGGAGGTGGAGCGGGTCTACCTTGCCCTGGCCGGGGGGAGGATCGGCTCGCGCACCGGGACGATTGACGCGCCGATCGGCAGAGCCTCACGGCAACGCCATCGGATGGCGGTTTCCGGCGCGGCCTCTCGCCAGGCGCGGACCCACTTCACGGTGGTGGAGCTGCTCGCCGCCGAGACCTTCCTGGAGGCCCGTCTGGATACCGGCCGCACCCACCAGATCCGTGCCCACTTCGCCGCAATCGGTCACCCGCTCGTCGGCGACACGACCTACGGGGGACCCAAGAAGTACCACCTCGAACGCCAGTTCCTCCACGCCCACCGCCTCGCCTTCACACACCCGACGACGGCACAGCCGCTGACGTTCGTCTCGGAGCTCCCGGCGGATCTCGTCGCGGCGCTGGAGAGCAGTCGCGGCCCCTGAGGGCCGCGACTGCCGTCGCGCTCTACAATCCTCGGACTTCAACCCGAACCTCGTCGCATCGACTCGGGGCCTGCCCGGCACACAGCCGGGTCCCGCCTAGGGCGACGGGAGTGCATCGCAAACCAAGGAGACCCACCAATGCCAGAGGCAGGCCTGAAAGAGCTGCTGGAAGCCGGAGTGCACTTC
>CAZHZI010000117.1:0-6426 GCA_964536955.1 uncultured Conexibacteraceae bacterium | reverse complement strand
GGCGGTGCGCGGCAGCAGCACTTCTTTGGCGATCACCAGGCGCTGGATCTGGCTGGTGCCCTCGTAGAGCTGCATGATCTTCGCGTCGCGCATCAGTTTCTCGACCGGGTACTCCTTGATGAAGCCGTAGCCGCCGTAGACCTGCACGGCGTCGACGGTGATCTCCATCGCCGAGTCGGCGGCGAAGCGCTTGGCCTCCGAGGAGACCAGCGTGTTGCGCTGGCCCTGGTCCAGCAGGACCGCCGAGTGCCAGACCAGCAGCCGCCCGGCGTCGACCTTGGTCGCCATGTCGGCGATCATGAACTGGATCGCCTGGTGCATCGCGATCGGCACACCGAACTGAACGCGCTCTTTGGAGTACTCCGCCGCGTACTCGAAGGCGGCGCGGCCGATCCCGACGGCCATCGCGGAGACGCCCGGCCGGGTGCGGTCGAGGGTCATCATCGCCAGTTTGAATCCCTTGTTCTCCTCGCCGAGCAGATTCTCAGCGGGGATCTCGACGTCGTTGAAGGAGATGGTCGCGGTGTTCGACGCCCGCTGGCCCATCTTGTCCTCCTTCTTGTCGACCGTGACCCCGGGGAGGTCGGCGTCGACGACGAAAGCGCTGATTCCGCGGTGACCGGCCTCTGGATCGGTCTTGGCGTAGACCGTGAACCAGTCGGCGTAGGTCCCATTGGTGATGAAGCACTTGGAGCCGTTGATGACGTACTTGTCGCCCTGCTTGACGGCGCGGGTTTTCATCCCGGAGACGTCGGAACCGGCGTCGGGCTCGGTCAGGCAGAAGGAGGCGAGCTTCGGCCCCTCGGTGAGCATCCCGAGGTACTTCTTCTTCGTCTCCTCGGAGCCGCCGAGGCTGACCGGAGCCGAGGCGAGGCCGTTTGCCATCAGGCTGGTGCCGATGCCTGAGCACCCCCAGCCCATTTCCTCCTCGATCAGGCAGCCGGAGAGATAGTCCAGGCCGGGCCCGCCGTACTCCTCTGCGATGTGGGTGTTCATCAACCCGACCTCCCAGGCCTGGTCGATGATGTCCTGGGGCCAGGTACCGTCTTTGTCGTACTCCCAGGCGACCCTGCGGATCTCTTTTTCCGCGAAGTTGTGCGCCAGCTCGCGCAGATCCTTCTGCTCGTCGGTCAGGGTGAAATCAACCACTGCTCGAGGCTCCTTTGTCCGTGAAAAAGGCCTTTGGAAGGCGTTCGCGGAAGGGCGATCGCCGCCGATTGACTGGTCAGTCAACCACTGGAAAGACTAGCGGATGGTCCGGGGCCCGTGGAGCTTTACCCTTGCCGCATGGCGCTATCGCCGGGCTCGATCGCAGTCAGCAGCGGCACGGTCTTGATCCTGATTCCCCTCGTGGTCCTGCCAATCGCCGCAATCGCCTTTGCGCGCTCCGGCCCGGCGTGGAAGAGCATCGGCAAAGGTCGCTTCGCGATCGAGCAGGAGCTGCCCCCGAGCAGGGCAAGCGGCCCGGCGGCGCCGGTCGACAAGGCCGTCCAGGCGATGGAGGTGCGCCAGATGCTCGAGGCCAAGAACTACCGCCGCCAGCGCCACGGAGAGCCCGCGATCGACGTCGAGGCGGAGATGGGACGGGTGCTCGAGCAGGCCGCCAAGGCTCCGCCGGCCTTCGACGAGGAGCTGAGAACCGAGGTCCGCCAACTGGTGGTCGCCCGCAACGAGCGGCGGCTGCGCAGAGGAGAGCCGCCGCTGGACGTCGAGGCCGAGGTGGAACGCCAGCTCGCCGATTCCGTAGGATCGTGACGATGGCCGGCGGCGCCGAGAAGAACGTCTACGACGTGGAAGAGCTGCTACTGCAGCCCGGGACGTACTTCAACCCCCAGACCGAGGTGGTGGTGGTCGTCGACGACTCCACCTCCCTGGACCAGGAGGTCTTCAACATGGAGGACTACGAGGGGGCCGACTGGGTGCGGATCTCCGAGGAGGTCCCTGTCGACGAGGACCGCCGCGACTATCTGCTGGAGCGCTTCCAGACCCAGTACCACCCTGGCGCGGCCGGATCCGTCTCGGAAACCGCGCTGGAGCAGGGCGACGACGAGCTCGACGAAGAGGAGACCGGCCAGGAGCCGGGCCGCGAGGACTAGGTTGATCCTGGTTCTGGTAGGTCCGCTGACAGAGGGCTGCGCCCAACGCCAACGGACTTCGAACTACCTATGAACCTCTAGCGCCTCGGCAGGGCCGAGCCACGTCCCTGTCAATCCCTTCTTCACTCGCCCGGCGTCATCTCATACGTGATCCACCCTGTCCGGGTGGCAACGCGGTCATAGGCGCTCCGGGCCCGATAGTTGTCATCGGCGGTGGTCCAGCGAACGATGCCCCAGCCCTGCGCCGCCGCCGTTGCGTCGATCGCGTCGAACAGCGCCTGCGCGACGCCGGTCCCGCGCAAAGTCGGCTCGACGAAGATGTCGTCCAGGTAGCCGGCAATCTCACCACGCAGCGGCCGCACCCAGGGGCGCAGGTGCGCCAGTCCGACCGGCTCGCCGTCGCCGTCAGCTGACGCCGCCACGATCGCCTCGACCTTGCCCTCCTCATGGATCCACGACCACACCCGGCTCAGCTGCTCCTCGGACGTCTCCCATCCGTAGAAGGTGCAGTAGCCGGTGAACAATCGCCGCCACGCCTCCCAATCGCGCTGCTCGACAGGACGGGTCATCCAACGCGTCTCATTCATCGGCCGATCCTACTGTTCGCCGACGGAGCGTTTGGAACCACGGGCGTCCACCAAATTCTCGAAAGTCCACCCGCGACGGCCAGCGGGAGCCCCGTCAAAAAGGCGACAAGAAAAGGGCGATCCGGCCGACCTCGGCTTCCTTGATTCCTCTCACGACCTGCCGGGCCTCGCGGTCGCGGACATCTCGATCGAAGGCTGGCGAACTCACCCTGTGACCCGCGCGCGAGTGGGGAAGCCCCTACCCCGTTTCCGCCGGCCCCTTGACCGGGTCGCGCTCCATCCCGCGGCGGTGGAAGAAGGCGCCGAATGAGCCGGCGAGTATCGCGACGATCGAGATCGCGTACGCCTGAAGGAAGACGTCCAGGACCCGCGCCGGCGTCGAGATCGGATTCGGGAGCTGGGAGGAGACGGTGAGAAGTTGGGTGCTGGTCCAGAACAGGGAGTCGCCCAGATTCGTGATCTCGGTTCCTGGCGCGTGCCGCTCGAAGGCGAGGATGAGCACGCTGGCGACGGCGTCAAGCATCACCGTGGCGATAAAGAGGAAGACGAGTCGGGAGCGCAGGTGCCGATGCGTCGGCGTCGACGCGCGCGCGACCTTCAGCACCTCGCGATTTCGCGCTCGAACCGGATTCGGGTTCACGCGCGTACCCTTCGAGCCCTTCGAACGATGGCCTCCCGATCAGCAGCTCATAGAGGATGGCTACCCGCATCGCGGCCGAGCCGCCCAGCGCAGCAGGCTGCGCCAGTAACAGGTGGCCATCGGGTGTCGGGGTCCACACCGTGCTCCGGCACACGGGGTGCCTGTCGATCTCAGGCGCTGAGGACGACGATGAAGATGTACGCCGTGTAGAGGAAAAACCAGGTGAGGACGGCGGCCAGGGTGAAGCGGCCGCGGCGGTGCAGCATCTCGTAGGCGAGGAAGCCGCCGGCGAGGCCGAGGACGACCGAGATCGCGGCGTTGCCGCTGAGCGCCCAGTCGGTGAAGATGAGGCCGATCCCGATCGGGATCGTCGACTGGAAGACCATCGCGCCGGTGATGTTTCCCAGCGCAAGGCTGTCCTTCCCCTCGCGGACCCAGAAGAAGCTGTTGACCTTCTCCGGCAGCTCGGTCGCCAGCGGGGCCAGGATCAGGGCAAGCACGACAGCCTCGACGCCGAGATCCTCGGCGATGTGCAGGAGCTCCTCGACGAAGAGGTGGGCGCCGCCGACCATCGCGGCGAGCCCAACCACGAGCTGGATGATGCAAAAGGCAAGGGCCGGATCGTTGCGCCGCTCGGACCGGCGTTCGAAGACCAGCGGATTGAGCGTCTCCTGAGCTTGGACCTCGCCACTGCTCTTCAGGGTGCGCCGGATGTAGAGCGGGTAGGCGAGCAGGACGGCGATCCCAACCGGAATCCTCAGGTCCGCCGGCGCGCCCCAAGCAAGCGCCAGCGACACCGCGAAGAAGACAAGGAAGAAGATCAGGTCCCGCTCGAGGGTCGGGCCGTGGGCGTCGAGCTCGAGTCCCTGCGGACGCCGCTCCCGATACAGGTAGGCGAAGAGGCCGACCAGCCCCATGGCCAGCGTCCCGAGCAGGAAGGGAGCGCCGACGATCGCGCCGATCGCCACCTGGTCGCCCCCCTCGCTGGCGCCGAGTAGCGCGACGATCGCGATCAGCGTCTCCGGCATCGCCGTGCCGACCGCGGCCAGCAGGCTGCCCACCGCGCCCTCGCCGAGCTTCAGCCGGTGGCCGATCCATTCGACCGCGTTGGTGAAGAGCAGCGCGCCGGCGAGGATGACGGCGAAGCTGACCGCGAGCAGCAGGACGCTCATGGGCTGGGGACGACCCGCCGCGAACGGGCGGGTCGTCTGCCGGAAAGCGCCGCCACTACTTGTTGAGTTGCGCTGCGCACCTCTGGAGGTCGACCGGCGTGGTCGCCCCTTGCAGGCACTTAAGGTAGGTCTGCTGCGCGCTGGGGCCCGACTCGGAGCCACCGCCGGTCGCTCCGCTCAGCCCTCCCAGCAGGTCGCCGAGTTCCGGGGCGCCCGTCCCGCCCTGGCCCTGAATGGCGCCTAGAAGCGCGAGCGGATTGACCCCAAGCTCCCGGAACAGGCCGTTGAGCGGCTCCGCGTCCTCGGGGGCCTCGATCGTCTGCTCCTCATTGACGCCGTCGATGGTCAGGTCGAAGGTGAGGTCGACCCTCTCCGGGGCGTCGCCGCCGGATTCTTTGGGCGGCTCGATCGAGAGGTCAGCCGATATCCGGCGCACGATGTTGTCGTCGCCGACGAAGATGTCGACGTGGGCGGTCTTCAGGACGCTCTCCACCTGGCTTTTGGCCTGGCTCAGCTCAGCGCCGGAGGGAAGCGGGCCGGCCGCGCCGAGCTGAGCGGCGCAGACCGGGTCTTTGGCGAGGCCGACGAACGCATCGATCGCACCGCCGACGTTGAGGTCGCCGCTGACCTGCGTGGTGCTCGCGCCGCCAACGTCCGTGGTGCCCTCGTTGGTCAGGTTGTCGATGAAGTCGGCAACCAGCAGATTGCTGACCGCGTTCTGGCAAGCGGTGACGTCGGTCGACTGGCCCTGGGCGTTGCTCTGCTGCTGGGCCTGCTCGATCGCCGATTTGACGAAGCTGAAGCTGGTGGGATCGACCTCGTAGTCGGTGCCTTTGTAGTTGACGTAGGCACGATCGGGGAGCAGCACCAGGCCGCCCTCGAAGTCGACGTCTTCGTTGTCGATCGAGCCGCTCGCCGCGGCGGTCATTGCGAGCCGAGGGAGCTGGCTTTTGCCCTCGCTCTGGAACGGGCCGGAAAGGCTGACGTCGACGCTGCCCCCACCCTCGCCCTCGACGTCGATGCCCAGCGAGAGGTCGAGGTCTCCGCTCTCGATCCCCTGCAAGGTGGCCACGTCGACGACCTTCTGCGGGTTCTCGCTGCTGTCGCCACCGTCGCTGCCGCAAGCGGTGAAGGCGGTCGCGAGCGCAAGCAGCGCGGCGAACAGGAAGAAGATGCGGAATCGACTCAAAGCGGGTAGGCCTCCTGCGAGATCGGGGTTCGGCTTGGATCGTAAAGCTATCGACAGACCTAAGGAGAGGTGTCGACCGGGGGAGGCCGGTCGTCGCTGGTCACGTTCACCGCGAGGGGGAAGACGAAGGCGCCGAGGAAGATCAGGATCACCCCCGCGGCGACCAGCCAACGGGCCCGCGTGAGGTGCCCGAGAATGCCGATGGCGAAGCCCGCCAGCATCAGGCCGATGTAGGGGCCGGCGCTCTGGGGAAGCACCGAGGCCAGTGGCGGGAGG
The DNA here is from genome assembly GCA_964536955.1 of uncultured Conexibacteraceae bacterium. Classification (GTDB taxonomy): domain Bacteria; phylum Actinomycetota; class Thermoleophilia; order Solirubrobacterales; family 70-9; genus CAZHZI01. The sequence continues at coordinate 466 of CAZHZI010000117.1, read as the reverse complement.
AGATCGAGCACGGCGGCAATTATCATCGGACCCATGTCCGATGGCTCTGTCGCCGAGGTAAAGGAGGCGTTGGCGAACGCCGGCTACCTCGCCGACGAGTCCGCCGCGCTGGTCTCCTTCCTCGCCCAACGCCTCGGCAAGCCGGTCCTGGTCGAGGGCCCGGCGGGGGTCGGCAAGACGGAGCTGGCCAAGGCGCTCTCCCGCGCCACCGGACGCGAGCTGATCCGCCTGCAGTGCTATGAGGGCCTCGACGAGGCGAAGGCGCTGTACGAATGGAACTACCGCAAGCAGCTGCTGCGAATCCAGGCCGGCGGCGAGGACGGCTGGGAGGACGTGCACGGGGACATCTTCAGCGAGGAGTTCCTGCTCGCGCGGCCGCTGATGCAGGCAATCGCCAGCCCGGAGCCGGTGGTGCTGCTGATCGACGAGATCGACAAGACCGACCAGGAGTTCGAGGCGATGCTGC
>CAZHZI010000116.1:0-6471 GCA_964536955.1 uncultured Conexibacteraceae bacterium | reverse complement strand
TCAGGTACAGCTCGGTGGCGATCCGCATGTAGAAGTCTCGATCGAGCGCGTTGTGGTGGGTGACGAAGGGGCGCGCCAGGGCGCCGCCGTAGAGCGGCTGCAGCACCGGCGTCTCCACCTCGACGAAGCCGTGGTCGTCAAGCCAGCGGCGCACCTCGCCGATCGTCCTGGAACGGGTGGCAAACACCCGTCTCGTCTCCTCGTTCGCCATCAGGTCCAGTTCGCGCTGGCGGTAGCGGGTCTCGGTGTCCTCGAGGCCGTGGAACTTGCCGGGCGGTGGCCGCAGGCTCTTCGCGAGCAGCCGCCAGTGATCGACCGCGAGGGTCAGCTCGCCGCCGCGCCGGGTCGCCAGCGCGGTGCCCTCGACGCCGACGACGTCGCCGAGGTCGAGGTGGACCAGCAGCTCGAAGGCCTCCGGGCCGAGCAGGTCCTCGCGGGCATGGAGCTGGATCCGGCCGCTGCCGTCGCGGATGTCGAGGAAGGCCGCCTTGCCGTGGCCACGGCGGGCGACGATGCGTCCGGCGACGCGATGGCGGGACTCGGTTTCGATCCCCGGCGCCAACCCCTCGTGGGCGGCGCGGACCTCGGAGATGTCCTCGCGGTCAGCGAACGCATGCGGGAACGGATCGATCCCCGCCTCACGGATGCGATCCAGCTTCTCGCGCCGGTCCCTGAGGACGTCGGAAAGCTCTGACTGCTCTGACCCTTCGGGCTCGCCACTCACTGGGCGAGCCTATCGACCGTCAGGCCGTCTCGATTTTCGTGATTTTGAGTTTCTTCCTCGGGCCGCGCGGGACCTCGACCGTCACCACGTCATTGCGCTTATGGCCGATCAGCGCCTTGCCGATCGGCGACTCGTTGGAGAGCTTGTGGTCCAGCGGGTCAGCCTCGGTCGAGCCGACGATCTGGAACTTCTCGGAGCCCCCCGTCTTCTGGTCTTTGACATGGACGATCGAGCCGAATTTGACCTCGTCGGTGCCGAGCGCCTTTTCGTCGATCACCGTGGCGCGGCGCAGGCGCTCCTCCAGCTGGGCGATCCGGCCCTCCAGCAGCGCCTGCTCGTTCTTGGCGTCGTCGTACTCGGCGTTCTCGGAGATGTCGCCGAACTCGCGCGCCTCCTTGATCCGCTCCGCGACCTCGCGCCTCTTGGTCGTCGAGAGGTGCTCGATCTCCTCTTTGAGCTTCTCTAGCCCCTCTGGGGTGATGACGGACTGCCGACTCACGTGTCCTGACCTCGCTTTTGCTTGCAGGAAAACCCGGAAAATGGCTCCAAGACCCAAAAACGCCCGGATGTGACGGCTTTCGCTCGCCACACCTGGGCATCAAGTCGCGGGATTATAGCGAGGGTGCTTTACCGCTCAAGAAGGCATCGCGACGGCATTCCCCACAGGCGGGGAGAGGCCGGCGATCAGCTCTCTTGCGACGGCCAGGTCGGAGCTGCGCTGCAGCTCGTCGGCAACCTCTGAAGGGACGCCGAGCGGCTCCATGTACCAGGGGTAGAACTTGCGCAGGTAACGGGCGGCGCGTTCGGCGCCGAAGTGCTCCTCGGCACGGTCGACTGTCCAGAGCAGCTCAGCGACGACCTCCTCGCGGGCGGGCGGTTCGGCGCGCCGGCCGGTCAGCTCCTCGAAGAGCCAGGGGTTGCCCAGCGAGCCGCGGGCGATCATCACCGCGTCGGCGCCGGACTCCTCATAGGCGCGCCGCGCGGCCTCGACGCTGTTCAAGCCGCCGGAGACGATGACCGGAACGTCGACCCGCTCGACCAGCTCGCGGGTCAGCGCATAGTCCGGCTGGCCCTTGTGGCCGACCTTCGCCGCACGCGGATGGAAGGCGACAGCCGCCACCCCGGCCTCCTCGACCAAGCGCAGCGCGAGCTCGAAGCCGGAGCGCTCGCCCGGCTCGATCCCCGAGCGCAGCTTCACGGTGACCGGCAGGCCGCTGCCCTCTGCTGCGCCACGCGCCAGCGCCAGCGCCAGCTCGTGGTCGCGCAGCAATTCGGCGCCGGCGCCCGTCTTGCGAACCTTGCGCACCGGACAGCCCATGTTGATGTCGATCAAATCGGCGCCGGCTTCGGCAGCGATCTCCGCGCCGGAGCGCATCACATCGGCGTCGTGGCCGAAGAGCTGCACCGAGACGGGATGCTCGTCGGGATGGATCCGCATCAGCTCCCGCAGGGTGCGCTCGTTGCGGTGGTGCAGGCCGAAGCTGGAGATCATCTCCGAGACGGCAAGCCCAGCCCCATGGCGTTTGGCCTGCAGACGCACGAACCAGTTGCCGATCCCGGCCAGCGGAGCCAGCAGAACCCGGTTCTCGATCCGGACCCCGCCTATTTCAAATGGCGAAACCAAGGGGGGCATCGGCGCCGCCCCCGGACGCGGGAGCGAAGACCCATCCATATTCGATTCTTTGGGTCTTTGCGGGGGTAGGGAGGGCAACGCTTTATGAATTGCGGTCATAGATCAGGCGAAGCCCCTTCAGGGTAAGCAGATCGTCCACTTCGTCGATCGTTTCCGTAAAGGGAACGATCGCCTCGGCGAGGCCCCCCGTCGCCAGAAAGCGAGCCTCCCCGAGCTCCTCCTCGATCCGGCGCGCGATGCCATCGATCAACCCGGCGAAGCCGAAGACCACCCCCGACTGGATCGCGGCGCGGCTGGAGCGGCCGATAGCCGACTCGGGAGCGGCGAGATCGATGCGCGGAATGCGAGCGGCGCGCTCGACCAGAGCGGTCAGGGAGACCTCGAGGCCGGGGGCGATCGCTCCGCCCAGGTACTCGCCCTCGGCAGAGACCGCGTCGAAGTTGATTCCGGTGCCGAAGTCGACGACGACGCAGGCGCCGCCGACCCGGTCGTAGGCGGCGACGGCGTTGACGAGCCGGTCGGCGCCGACCTCGAGCGGGTTGTCGATCCGTATCGGCATCCCCGTCTTGATCCCGGGCGCGACCAGCAAGCACTCGGCGTCCTCCAGGTAGCGCTCGGTCAGCTGCTCATACTGTGCGCCGAGCGGTGGGACCACCGACGAGACGCAGACCGCGCTGAGGTCGGCAAGTCCCATCCCGCGCAGCGCCAGCAGTCCGCCGATCCGTTCCGCGAGCTCGTCGCCGGTCGCCCCGGCGCGAGTCTGGAAACGCCAGTGCTCAGCGAGGCGCTCGCCTTCGAAGGCGCCGAGGTGTGTCTGCGTGTTGCCGACGTCAACTGCGAGAAGCACGCCGGCGATTATGCACGTAGGATGCCTCCCAGTGGACGCACGGCTCTACACGATCCCCGGATCGCACCCCGGAGTTGCGGCCCAGCTGATGCTGAAGCGCAAGGGCATCGCCTGCAAGCGCACCGATCTCTTCCCGGTCATCTCCAAGGGCCTCGTGCGGGCGCTCGGCTTCCCGCGCAACACCGTGCCGGCGATGAAGATCGGCGGACAGCGGGTGCAGGGATCTCGAGAGATCGCCCGCGAGCTTGAACGGCTGCGGCCCGACCCGCCGCTCTTCCCGGCCGACCCCGCGAAGCGGGCCGCCGTCGAAGAGGCGGAGCGCTTCGGCGACGAGCAGCTCCAGCACCCGGTCCGGCAGCTGATCTGGTGGGCGCTGCGCAAGGACAAGGCGCCGCTGCGCAGCTACTCCGAAGGGGCCAAGCTGGGGATCCCAATCGGACTGGCGCTGCGCACCGCGGCGCCGATCGTGGCGCTGTCGGCCCGCTTCAACGAGGCTACCGACGAGAACGTGCGCGCGGACCTGGCGAAGCTGGGCGGGATGCTCAACCAAGTCGACGAGTGGATCGCCGCCGGCGTCTTGGGCGGCGAGGAGCTAAACGTAGCCGACTTCCAGATCGCGCCGAGCCTGCGCCTCGCGATGACCTTTCAGGATCTGCGCCCACTGATCGAGGCGCGACCTTGCGGCGAGCTGGCCAAGCGCGTCGTCCCCAGCTACCCCGGCGATACCCCGCCGATCTTCCCCCCCGCCTGGCTCGAGCCGCTGCGCGCCACGCCCGCCGCAGCCTAGAGCGAGCCGACCAGCTCGGCCCGCTGGCCGGAGCCGAGCGACCCGAGGGCGTCGGCGAGACGCGTGCCGTCCGGCAGCCTCAGCTCGGGATCGAGTTCCAGCAGCGGAGAGAGGACGAAGCGGCGCGTCCTCACCTCGCGATGCGGAAGAGTGAGGTGGTCGGTCGAGAGCTCCAGGTCGCCCAGCAGCAGTAGGTCGATATCGAGCGGGCGAGGGCTGTGCCGGCGCGCGTCGAGAGCGCGGCCCCGCTCGGCCTCTATCCGCTTGCAGAGCCCAAGCAGATGTTCGGGCTCCAGCTCGGTGCGGATGCGGATCGCGGCGTTGAGGAAGTCGGGTTGGTCGAGCACCTCGCCCACCGGCTCGGTCGCGTAGGCCGACGACGCCGCGTCCACTTCCACCCCGCTCTCGCGCAGCCTGCGGATCGCGGCCCGCAGGTGCCCTTTGCGGTCGCCGACGTTCGAGCCCAGTCCCAGGTAGCCGGTCCGCATCATGCGACGCTACTCCTCGTCGCCGTTTTCCCCGTCCTCATCCAGCGAGCGCTCATGGGTGACCTCCACGGCGACCTCCTGAATGGCAAGGGGAAGGGGCGGCTCCGGCTTCGCGGCGCGCACCCGTACCGATTCGCAGCCGTAGCGCTCCATCAATCGCTCGCCGATCACCCGGGCGAGGCGCTCCAGAGTCTTGTAACTGCGCTCGGTTGCGGCGAGGGCGACGATGTCGCTGACCTCGGCGTAGTCGATCGTGTCCTCGAGCCGGTCGGTCAGCACGGCGTCGCAATCGGGCACATCGAAGGAGATGTCGAACTCGAGCCGCTGCCCGACCTCCCGCTCGGCCTCGCTGACGCCGTGGTGGGTGTAGATGGAGAGCCCGCGCAGCTCCACCTCCACGCTTGACTCGACCCCGTTGCCGTGCGCTTCCACCGGCCCAACCTATCCAAGCACCGCCGCGGCGACCTTCAGCGCCTGGCTGACCTCGGAAACGTCGTGAACGCGAAGCATGGCGGCGCCTTCGGCCGCGGCGAGGACCGAGGAGGCGATGGTCCCGCCGAGGCGCTCGGTCGCCGGCGAGCGGTCGACCATGCCTATGAAGCTCTTGCGGGAAGTGCCGACTACCAGCGGCCGGCCAAGGTCGCGAAGCTCGCCGAGCCGCCGCAGCAGCTCGAGGTTGTGCTCCAGGGTCTTGCCGAAGCCGATCCCGGGATCGAGCCATATCCGGTCCTCATCGACCCCGGCGCCGACCGCGATCTCCATCCGCCCGGCGAGGAACGCCTTGACGTCGTCGACAACGTCGTCGTAGACCGGGTTCTCCTGCATCGTGCGTGGGTTGCCCCGCATGTGCATGAGCACGAGCCCCGCGCCACGTTCTGCACACAGCCCGCCGATCTCCGGGTCCCCGCGCAACGCGGTCACGTCGTTGACGATCTTCGCGCCCCCGTCGAGGGCCGCCTCGGCGACCGCCAGCTTCGAAGTGTCGATGGAGACGGTGGCCGCCGCACCCGCCAGCCCATCGACCACCGGCTCAACCCGGGCCAGCTCCTCCTCGGCGCTCACCTCCGCAGCTCCCGGCCGGGTCGATTCCCCCCCCACGTCCAAGATCGTCGCCCCCTGAGCGACAAGCGCCTCCCCATGAGCGATCGCCGCCTCGGGATCGAGGTAAAGGCCCCCGTCAGAAAACGAGTCGGGAGTCACGTTGACAACACCCATCAGCTTGGGATTCATGAAGAAAGTATCGCCACCCTTCCTCCGCGTGTGGCCTCGGGGTGGGGTGAACTCGCCAGCCCGAAGGCTGCGAAGGGCAAGCCCCGGCCCGGGCTAGCTTGCGTCGCCGCCGGCGTACCCGGGACGCGGCCGCGGCATCGGCCGGGCACCCTCGCGCTGGGAACGCTCGGGCTCCGGCGCCGGCTCTGCCGCCGCCGGCTCCTCCTCGTCAGCGAAGACCTCTGACTCGGGCTCGCCGGCGAGCAGCGCGACGAACTGCTCGGCGTCGATCGTCTCCTGGTCGAGCAGAATCTTCGAGACCCGGTCCAGCTCATCCCGTTTGTCGGTGAGCAGATCCTTGGCGGTTTGGTGAGCTCCCTCGACGATGCGGCGGATCTCGTCGTCGATCTCACGGGCGATCTCGTCGGAGTAGTCGGGCTCGGCGGAGAACTCGCGGCCGAGGAAAGGCTGGCCTCGATCGTGGCCGAATACGCGCGGGCCGAGGCGCTCCGACATCCCGAAGCGCATGACCATCTGCTTCGCGGTCTCGGTGACCTTCTCGAGGTCGTTCGATGCCCCGGTGGTTATCTCGCCGAAGACGATCTCCTCAGCGGCGCGCCCGCCCAGAGTCATCGCCATCGTGTCGGTCAGCTCGGCCCGGGTGGTGAGGAACTTGTCCTCCTGGGGCAGCGAGATCGTGTAGCCCAGGGCCTGGCCGCGGCTGACGATCGAGATCTTGTGGACCGGGTCGCAGTTGGGCAGGTAGTGGCCGACCAGGGCGTG
>CAZHZI010000115.1:0-6512 GCA_964536955.1 uncultured Conexibacteraceae bacterium | reverse complement strand
TGACTTTAATACCCGTTTCCAGGATTTCAACTTGAGAGGATTGTTCGGATAGGGCAGGCGGGGCACGGTGAATAGCCGCTCGCTTCTTGAACGTACCGGCTTTGCCGTCAATCGGCTCGCCAATGACGTTGAACATACGGCCCAGGGTATCTTTGCCGATTGGCACGCTAATCGGCGCGCCACTGTCGCTCACGCTGGTGCCACGCTGCAGTCCATCGGTCGAGCCAAGCGCCACGGCTCGCACGCTGGTTTCTGATAAGTGCTGAGCGACTTCTAGCATTAAGCTGCGTCCAGCCAATTCAACTTGCAGGGCGTTATAAATCGCCGGCAAATTGTTTTCGAACTCGACGTCGACGACCACGCCGACTATCTGGCTGATTTTTCCGTTCCGCTGTCCAGCGGATGTTTTAGTTACATTCATTTTATGGACTCCTCTCCATGTTTATAGCCAGCTCGATAAGCCTCTGCAATATCACCAGGCCCAGCAGAACCAAACTGGTCGGCGATCATCATGCCAAGCTCCAAATTGTCATGAACAATATCCTTTAGAATTACTGATAAGAATGTCCCGATAACATTAGGATCAGAGCCATAACTTTGGTAAATATGATTGATTGTTTCTTTAGCAATTTGCTCCGATAAAAGCTCGAATGGCAGATGTTGGACAGTTTCGCTCATTTCATGGCCTCCGCGCCGCCGGTTATTTCGGCGAGTTCTTGGGTAATGGCAGCTTGACGAGCAGTATTAAATTCTAGTGTCAGATCATCAATTAATTCTGAAGCGTTGTCGGTAGCGTTCTTCATGGCCAGCATACGCATTGAGTGCTCACTGGCAGCGGCTTCAAGCACGGCCTGCCACAGCTGCACTTCGATCAATCGCTCGCTGACGTTTTCCAGCACAGCTTTGGGCGAGGGCTCAAAGACAGCGTGGCTTAGGTCAGATGAAATTCTTACTTCGCTGAAGGCAGCGGGCAACAGGTGCATGGCTTTAACTTCTTGGCTGATGCTTGACTTGTAGTCAGTATAAATAACTTCGACCGTGTCGACAGCTTTGAGGCTGAATTGCTCTATCACACTGCTCAGAATTGGGCTAAGGTCATTAGCGGCTGGGTGCTCGGGCAGTTCGTTGTAAACGCCAAGCACTTCGACGCCGTCGAGCTTGACGACAAATTTGGCGCCTTGCTTGCCAACAGCGATAACTCGGCTAACAACTTTGTTTTGTTTGTCGTTTTGCAACTTAGCAGTCAACTCACGAAAAAGATTGGAGTTGTACGCGCCAGCTAAGCCACGGTCGCTAGTGATCAAAATATACAGGCGGGTTTTAACGGTGCGGGTTTTGAAAAGCGGGTGAGCGTGCACGTCGGTCAGTTCGCGCAGTCGAGTCAGTAATTGATTGGCTAGACGCTGATAATCACGGCTTTTGAGCGCCGCTTCCTGGGCCCGGCGCATCTTGCTAGCCGCCACCAGCTCCATAGCTTTTGTTATCTGTTTCGTATTCTTGACACTGGTAATGCGGCGCTTCAGCGCGGTCGTACTAGCCATTATTTTTCCTTGTACTCCTTAGCAATGCTCTGGGCGACTTTGAGGATAGAATCGCGGACTTTGTCATCAGGTTTGTCGCCGTCGTTCAATCTAGCCATTTCCTTACGGTACTGAGCATGCAGGGCGCTCAGCAAGCTTTCCTGGGCTTTCTTGATATTGCTTAGCGATACGCTGTCAAAAGCGCCTTCGGTGCCAGCCAGCAAAATGGCGTACTGCTGCCAGACGCTTAAGGGTGAGTACTGCGGCTGCTTGAGCAGCTCGGTCAAGCGTTGGCCGCGCTCGATCCGGCCTTTAGTCTCGGCGTCCAGGTCGGTAGAGAACTGGGCAAACGCCGCCAGTTCGCGGAACTGGGCCAGGTTAAGGCGCAGGGAGCCGGCCACGCTTTTGACCGCCTTAGTCTGGGCGGCACCGCCGACACGGGATACCGAGAGACCGACCGAGATAGCCGGGCGAATACCCTGATAGAACAAGTTTGTTTCCAGGTAAATCTGGCCGTCGGTAATTGAAATCACATTGGTCGGAATGTAGGCACTGACGTCGCCGGCCTGGGTCTCGATGATCGGCAGCGCCGTCAATGAACCGCCGCCTAATTTGTCGTTGAGCTTAGAGGCTCGCTCCAGCAAGCGGGAGTGCAGGTAAAAGACGTCGCCGGGGTAAGCTTCGCGGCCCGGCGGACGCCGAAGCAGCAACGACATTTGCCGGTAGGCAGCGGCGTGCTTAGTCAGATCATCGTAAATTATCAGGGCGTGCTGGCCGTTATCACGGAAGTATTCGCCCATAGCCGTGCCTGCATATGGCGCTAGGTACTGCAGAGAAGCTGGGTCGGCAGCGCTGGTGGCCACGATGATAGTCTGGTCCATAACGCCTTCACGCTTTAGTCTCTCTTGCAGGCGAGCGACCTTGCTCATCTTCTGTCCGACGGCCACGTAAATATTGATAACACCGCTGGCTGCGCGGTGCTGGTTGATCATGGTGTCAATGGCGATAGCCGTCTTGCCGGTCTGGCGGTCGCCGATGATCAGCTCGCGCTGGCCGCGGCCAATTGGCACCATGGCGTCAATCGCCACAATACCGGTCGCTAGCGGCTCGTGGACGCTACGACGGTCCAGTACGCCGGGAGCGCCGCGCTCAATTAGACCTGTTCGAGTCGTCTTAATCGAGCCGCGGCCGTCAAGCGGCTGGCCTAGCGGGTTGACAACGCGGCCGACCAGCTCCGGTCCGACTGGAACTTCCAGAACCTTGCCGGTCAGGCGGGCTTTGGCGCCGGCTTTGATAAGCGTGTCCTCGCCCAGCAGTACAGCGCCGATTTCGTCCTCGCCCAGGTTGAGCGCGAAAGCCCGCACCGTACCGCCGCCCTCGGCGTCAATATCGATCATTTCATTAAAACCGCACTTGCTGAGTCCGTAAATCCAGGCCACGCCGTCGCCGACGCGGGCCACAACGCCGATATTTTCCACTCCAGGACTGGTCTTAAGCGATTCAATCGCTTTTTTGATATCGGCTGATAAATCTTTGGTTGAGAGTTCTGGCATATTTATCCTTTAGTTAAGAGTTGCGGTCTTTAAGTTATCAATTTTGCGCCTTAGGCTAAGGTCAATTTCTTGCTCCAGCGTCGTAAAGCGGGCGCCGCCGATCAGGTCTTTATCAATTCTAGAATTGAATATTGGCTTCTCGGCGCCTAGCATTTTAGCGGCCCGTTCCAGAGCAGGGCGGGGCACGGCAAAAGCGCTGACGACGTCAATTTCGGTTTGGCCGCTTCGCTCCAAGCGCAATTTTCTGACCAGCCGCATAATAGCGTCGAGGTCCCGGGTGCGGCCCTCGTTCACTAAGTATGCCGCCAATTGCTTGACGACCGGTTTACGGCTCTTAAGACGGCTCAGCACCATTTCCGCCAGAGCCTGGTTGGTTATTTTCATGACCGGGTAACTCCCTTGAGAGCCCGCTCCAGCAGGCTGGCGTCTTTACGAGCGTCGACTTTTTCCTGCAGTACTATTTCGGTCGCTTCGGCGACCAGCCTTACCATGTCGCGTTCCAGGCTTAGGCGGGCTTTTTTAGTGTCATCAGCGATCCGGGCACGCGCGTCGCTGAGCATGGTGTCGGTCTTTCTGGTAATGGTCTCTTCGGCTTCCTTTATGAGCTGGCCGGCTTCCTGGTGGGAGGCCGCGATAATCTTGTCGGCCTCGGCCCGGGCGGCGTGCAGGATTTTCTCGACTTCCTCATCCAGTTTTTCCTTCTCGGCGGTCATTTTCTGGCCCAGACGAACGCCGGCGTCGATAGTTTTGCGCCGTTGCTCCAGCATGCCAATAATCGGCTTAAAAGCGAAGCGCTTGAGGATGACAAAAAGCAACCCGAAAGTAATCAGCTGCAAGGCGATGGCTTTGGGATCGATCCCCAATACAGCGATGCCCGACTTCTCGGCTGATTCCGTGGCTGCGAATTGTAGTAATGCTTGGATCATATGTGTTGAGTCAGTTTTAGGCTAAGGACTTTGGTTTTTGTGATTTCTCCTAAGAAATCACAAAAATGGCACCGAATGTAAGCAGCGCCATCAGCTCGACCATAGCGGCGATCACGATCACTTGTCCGATGCTTTTAGCGGCTTCCGGATTGCGGCCGACGGCTTTCATGACGTTGCTGCCGATCATACCGATAGCGATAGCCGGGGCGGCCATACCAAGCGCGACCATGAACGCCTTAGCGACTGACGGATCCATACCGCCCGTAACTGCCGTTGCGTTGGTAGCTGTTTCAGCTAGTAAATTTAACATTTTGGGGCTCCTTTTACTTTAATTATTGTACTCATTAACCAGTCGCCGCCTCAAGTTTAGCCGGTTCAACTGTTTCATGATCATGCGATTCACTGTGACTTGTAGAAATTCCTAAATACGTTATGCACAGCATGGTGAAAATATAGGCCTGAACTAGGCCGACAAACAGTTCCATCACCAGGAAGGGCAGGGTTGTCAGCGGCGCGCCGAATTTACCCAGGAAGGTGAAGATGGAAATCAAAATTTCGCCGATAAGGACATTAAAGAATAGCCGGAACGATAAGCTGATAACGCGGGTTAGTTCGGCGAACATTTCCAGAATCCCGACGAACAGGTTGATCGGGTTTTTAAAGTTGCCGCCGAAGTAGTGCTTGAGATGGTTCAGGCCGCCGGACTCTTTGACGGAGAGGTACTGCACGATAATAATCGCCGATATGGCCAAGGCCAGCGTACCGTTTAAGTCGGCTGTAAACGGCCGGAAAGCCGGCACGCCGTTAAGCTCTATTGCCGGGCCGACGCCAGGCATTAACCCGAGCCAGTTATTGAGCAGTACAAAGAAGAAAATGCTTACGAAAATCGGCGCGTACTTAAGGGCTTTTTTTCGTGATCCTAAGCCCGACTCCAGCAGCCCCAGCACAAAGTCAGTGCCGATCTCGACGAACTGGGTTAGTCCGCTGGTAGCTTTCAGCCGAACGCTCCCCGCGACGCGCGTCAGCAGCCAGCCGATAAAAATGGCGCACAGCCAGCCATATAAGTTGGAATTAGTAATGCTGAAACTGCCGATCTGCATGATTTTCTCAGGCGCGATAGCGATGTGCGGACCCGCTTCGCTGGCAAAGAAGGAGAGGTTAGTCATTTTTGAGGCCTCCTTGAGAGCGGGGGATATTCTGCAGTATGCGGCGCACAATTACGACGAAACTGAAGATAATCAGCAAGAAGCCAAGAACGGAGAAGAGGGGATCTGTGCCAAAGCGCTTGTCCAGCCAGCTGCCGCCAGCTAGAAAAACCACTACGCTGACAGCCAGGCGCCAGCCAATATCAAATAAAGCGTAGCCATAACTGCCCGCGGCGCTGAGCGCGTCGGGTTTAGCACTTTTCTCCCTGGTCGTCGATTTGGCGGCCTGTTTCATTCGCGCCTACTATAACAGATAGGTACCACTGTTCGCAAACGAATTTCTAATTTAGTTCTGAAGGTCTAGGGCGTGAATCAGGCGCTGCCGCCAGGATGGCTTGGCCGAGCCCTTGCAGCTGGCCGGGTCAGACTTACGGTTATACTCTTCAGCGTCTTTGGGAATGGCGGCAAAGCGCTCGTCTAGAACACTCTTGGGAGTTTCACCGGTTTGATGGACGATCAGCAGGGCGTCGCCACTCTTGATAACACGATTGGCAATCGAGCTGACAACCTCGCCGTTTAGGAAAAATACCAGATGGCTCTCGCCGGCATTTACTAGTAACCCCTGGGGTGTTTGCAGCGACTTGTCGGTCAGGCCATAGCCGATATTGGCGAAGAAATGGCCCCAGGTAACGCCATCGTCGTGGACATGAATCACGTGGCTGGTGCGATCATGCATATGGACCCGGCTTTTGGGATCGGCGTGGTGGTCTAGGCTGCAAGTTTGCACCTCTTCGTAAAGTGTCGGGCTAGTAAACTCCTCAGGCAGGCTGTTTACATACAGCGCGAAATTGGCGTGATAATGGGTTACTTTCGGTGAATAGGCAAAAAAGCGGATGGTAACTACCGATAAGACCGCCGCGGTTGCGCCCGCGGCAAAGATAAGCCAATGTTTCCTACCCATAGGCAATGTAAGTTTCATGCTTTTAGTGTAACGGTTATAATAAAATCATGGCAATAACTATTTACTCAACTCCGACCTGCGCCTTCTGCCACATGACAAAGGAATACCTGAAGTCCAAGAAAATCAACTACGCCGAGCGTGATATTACCACTGACCAGGAAGGTATGCGCTGGGTAGTCGACCATACCGGCCAGCTGGCGGTACCAGTCATCGATATTGACGGCAACGTGATTGTTGGTTTCGACCGGCCAAAAATTGACGCCTCCCTGAAGGAAAAAGCCTACACGACTTGATAAACCGCAGTGCGAAATAGTCGCTTGCTTTTCAACAGGGGCGGAGTATACTTCCGCCCAGGGAGTGTCTATGAGCGAAACAGCCCACGACGGCGGCCCGCAGCCCGTGGCCGA
>CAZHZI010000114.1:0-6617 GCA_964536955.1 uncultured Conexibacteraceae bacterium | reverse complement strand
ACCTCGGCGCCCGCAAGATCCGCGAGGAGCTTGACGCCCTCCAGGTTCTCGGCGTCGATCCGATCAAGAACCTGGTCGTGCCGCGCTTTCTGGCGCTGATGCTGATCACCGGTTTGCTTGACATCTACGCGCTGGTCTTCGGAATCAGCGGCGGCCTCCTCACCGAGATCCTCTACAACCAGCCTTTGGGCGGCTTCCTCGCCACCCTCTTCACCAACGCCTCGATCACCGACCTTTGGGGGTCGGTGCTCAAGTGCACGCTGTTCGGCGCGATCATCGCCGTCGTCTGCTCCTACAAGGGGATGACCGCGTCGGGGGGCGCCGCCGGCGTGGGCCGGGCGGTCAACCAGGCGGTCGTGATCTCATTCATGGGCGTCTTCGCCTTCAACTACGCCTTCACCCAGACTCTGTTGGCCACCAACCCGGAACTGCAGACGATCCGATGAACGCGTGGTTCCAAGTCCCGCGCGGCTGGCTCGACTCCTTCGGGGAGATCGCTCGCTTCGGCTCGCGGGTCGCCGGCCTCGTTTACTCGGGCCGCGTGCTGCGCTTCTTCGGCGAGAGCCTGCGCCAAGCGGGGATCCTGATCCTCGGATCGGCGCTGATCATCTGGGGGCTTGTCTTCATTCTCGGCCTCCAATGCGGCATCGAGGGGGCCTACCTGTTGCGCGCCCAGGGCGCGCCGGCCTACGCGGGCGTCTTCTCGGCCTGGTGCGACCTGCGCGAGATCATGCCCTATGCCTTCGGCTACATGCTGGCGGCGAAGGTCGGGACGGGGATCGTCGCCGAGCTGGGGGCGATGCGGATCTCCGACGAGATCGACGCGCTCGAAGTTATGGGTGTGCCCCCGGTGACCTTCCTGTGCGCCACCCGACTGCTCGCCGCCTGGATCGCCTTCCCGTTCATGTACCTGGCGGGCATCGGGATCATGTACCTGGCCAGCTACCTGGCAGTCGTCGAGCAGATCGGCGACGTCTCCTCGGGCGGCTACCTGCTCATCTTCTGGATGTTCCAGAACCCGCCCGACCTGATGTTCAGTTTGATCAAGGGGATGGTGATGGCCACTGCGATCGTGGTGGTCGGGTGCTACTACGGCTACACCGCCTCGGGCGGTCCGGTCGGGGTTGGCACCGCGACCGCGAAGTCGATGGTGCTCAACATCGTCTTAGTCCACATCATCGGGATGCTTGGGACCCTGGTCTTCTGGGGGGCAAACCCGAGAGCGCCGATAGGAGGCTGATTACCTGTGAGCATGGACGATCCGCGCCAGATCGGCGACGCAGAGCCGGACGACGTCGTGACCCCGCCGACGGCGCCCGCAGCCGCAGCCGGGAGCACCTACGTCGGAGAGGACGGGGCGGTGATGGGGCGCGACTTCGTCATCCCCGGCGTCGACCCCGGCGAGCCCGATCCCTACCGCTACCACACCGGCCGCAAGCGCGACCACGGCGGTGAGGACGCGATCGAGATCATCGACTTGGTCAAGCAGTTCGGCCGGGCACGCATCCTCAACGGCCTCAACCTCGGCCTTCCCGAGGACCAGGTTTCCATGGTGCTCGGCCCGTCGGGAACCGGCAAGAGCGTGCTGATCAAGCACATCGTCGGCTTGCTCTACCCCGACTCCGGCGACGTGCTGGTGCATGGCGAGTCGATCCCCAACATGAGCGACGACGAGCTGTTCGAGGTGCGCAAAAAGTTCGGTCTGCTGTTCCAGGACGGCGCCCTGTTCGGCTCGATGAACATCTACGACAACACGGCCTTCCCGCTGCGTCAGCACACGGACAAAAGCGAAGAGGACATCGGCGAGATCGTCAACCGCCGTCTCAAAGAGGTGGGACTTACGGAGGCGACCTTCAAGATGCCGAACGAGCTTTCGGGGGGGATGCGCAAGCGCGCCGGGTTCGCTCGGGCGCTGGTGCTGGACCCGGCGATCGTCATGTTCGACGAGCCGGACTCGGGACTGGACCCGGTCCGCACGGCGCTGCTCTGCGAGCTGATCCGTGAGGTTCATGCCGAGAACGGCGGGTGCTATCTGGTGATCAGCCACGACCTCGGCACCGCGCGGCGGATCGCCGACTTCATCGCGGTTCTCTGGAACGGCAAAATCGTCGAGTCAGGGCCGAAAGAGGAACTGTTCGAGTCGGAAAACCCGTTCGTCAACCAGTTCCTGAACGCGGACGTTAGTGGTCCACTTTCCATGGATTGACCCCTTACTCGGGACGGGTGAGGGCCGGAAAGTGGTTCGGGGACGTGGCCGCGTGGGCCGTCAGGCATGCGCGGATCGTGCTGCTGGCGTCCATCGTCCTCGCGGTGGCGGCTGGCGCAGCCGCGACGAGACTTCCGACGGATGCGGGGACCGACACGTTGGTCGATACCGACACGGCCAGCTACCGGGCGACGCAACATGTCCGGGAAGTGTTCGGGGAGGACCCCGTCGTGGTGCTCGCGGACGGGGACCTGCAGCGGCTGATCCTGACCGCGAACCTTGCTCGGCTGTTGCGGCTGGAAGGCTGCCTCTCGGGCAAGGTTCCGGAGGAAGCGAAGCCGATCCCCGGGCCTTGCACAGAGCTGGCCCGACTGCGGCCGGTCGAGTCCGTTGCCGGGCCCGGGACCTTCCTCAACGAGGCCGTTATCCAGGTCGATCGCCAGTTGCGCCGCCTTGCGGCCCGGGTTCCGCCCGATCGATTGCGCGAGCTGCTGGTCGCGGTCGCGGCTCGGTACGGGATCACCAGCCTGCCCAGCCTCGCCAATCCCGATTTCATCGCGGCGATCGTCTTCGACCTGCGACGAGCACGGGGCACGCCGAAGGCTCGGCTCTCCTACCTCTTCCCGAATAACCACTCGGCGCAAATCATCGTTCGCCTCCGTCCCGACCTGAGCGAGGCGGAGCGGGGACGGGCACTGGAGCTGATCCGCGCGGCGGTCTACGACACGACCCCGCGCCGCGAGTGCGTCTTCGACGACAAGCCGGCGCCCTGCTTCGAGTTACGCGGCGGCCGTTACGTCATCTCCGGGGCGCCGGTCGTCGTGGACGGCTTGGCGAGTGCGCTGAAGGAGGCGCTGCTGGTCCTCTTCGCGATCGCCGTCGTGGCGATGGCGCTGACCCTGGTGGCGGTCTTCCGCTCCCGCCTGCGGTTGCTGCCGCTGGGACTGGCCCTCGGCACCGCCGGGCTCACCTTCGGCCTGCTCGGCTTGGCGGGGGGCTCGCTGACGATGGCCTCGATCGCGGTGCTGCCGATCCTGATCGGCCTCGCGGTCGACTACGCGATCCAGCTGCAGGCCCGCTACGACGAGGCGGTCGCCGATGGGGCAAGCGGGGAGGAGGCGGCCCGCGCGGCGGCTGCCCGCGGAGGGCCGACGATCGCGACCGCCTGCCTCGCCACGGCCGCCGGTTTCCTTGCGCTTCAGCTCTCGCCCACCCCGATGGTTCGCAGCTTCGGACTGCTGTTGGTTGCGGGGATCGCGATCGCGTTCTTCGTGGCGATGAGCGCCGGCTTCGCCGCGCTGAGCCTGCGGCAGGAGGGAGGGGCCGATCTTTTCGCGGGTGGGCAGGGCAAGGTGCCCCGCGCGCTGATCGCCGGGCGCGATCGCGTCGGCGAATGGGTCGGCCGGCTCAGCCGCAGATCGCTGGACATCGCAATCGCCCATTCAGAGCGGGCGCTGGCGATCGGCGCGATGCTGGCAATTCTCGGCTGGGCCGCCGGGACCCAGGTCGGCACCGTCTCTGACATCCGTGAGCTGGCCCCACAGAGCCTGCGTGAGGTGCGCGACCTGAACGAGCTGCAGGAGACGACTGGCGTCTCCGGCGAGCTCGACGTCAGCGTTCGAGCCCCCGACTTCACCGACCCCGCCACGATCGGGTGGATGGCCGACTTCAAGCAGCGCGTGCTGAACTCCAACGGGTTTTCCGGCCCCAATCCGAGTTGCCGCACTGCCGAGATCTGCCCCGGCCCGGCGCTCTCCGACTTTCTCGGCGGCGGGGCCGGAGGGTTGACCAGAGGGGACATCCGCGCCACGCTTGCCCAACTGCCGGCCTACGACCTGCGCCAAGTCGCCCCGGTCGATCCCGAGACGGGAGATATCGGCGACACGGCCCTGCTCGCTTTCGGCATCCGCGCTCAATCGCTCGAGGACCAGCAGGCGCTGATCGACAGGGTTCGCGACGAGGTTGGCGAGCCCGGCTCCCCGGAGGGCCCGCCGGCCGGCGTCGACGTCCAGCTCGCGGGGCTGCCCGTGATCGCCGCCGAGTCGGCCTCCGACCTCTCCGGCAGCCGCTACTGGCTGACCCTGGTCGGGCTGCTGGCCGTCGCAGCGGTGCTGCTCATCGTCTATCGCTCCCTCGCTCGCGCCCTGGTGCCGCTGGTCCCGACTGTCCTGGCGACCGGCTGGTCGGCGCTTCTTCTCTGGGTAAGCGGCATTCCGCTGAATCCGATGTCGGCGGCCCTCGGCGCCCTGGTGATCGCGATCGGAACCGAGTTCAGCGTCATACTCGCGGCCCGCTTCCATGACGAGCGGAGTGGGGGCCACCCCGTCGAAGAGGCGCTGCGCCGCGCCTACGGGCGCACGGGCGCCGCCGTGCTCGCTTCCGGCATCACCGCGATCGTCGGCTTCGCGGTGCTGATGGCCAGTGAGATCAGGATGCTGCGGGACTTCGGCTTCGTCACCGTGATCGACCTCGCCGTCGCCCTCTTGGGAGTGATGCTCGTGCTGCCCGCGGCACTGGCCCGGATGGAGCAGCGGTGAGGGATCGCTACTCCGTGGCCGCCGGCTTGCTCTTCGCGGCGGTGATAGTCATTGCCTTCTTCAACACGGTTGGGAGCGAGGACGGGGGCACGCTTGGCCTCGACGAAGCCCCCCACCGCTGGCCGCTGCCCGAGTTCGCCGTGCCGGCAGCCGCCGGCGGACTGGAGGGCGACGCCAACATCGCCCAGGACGACTGCGAGACCGCGCAGGTCCCGTGCCCCGAGGAGGCGCGGCGCACTCCCGCCTGCCGGGTTCCCGGCGCCGAGGCGATCCGCGTCTGCGACTTCTTCGGTCGTCCCCTGGTGATCTCCTTCTGGTTCTCGAAGGGGGGTGACTGCGCCGATCAACAGGATGTCGTCGACGTCGTCTATGAGCGCTACCGTAGGCGGGTGGGCTTCCTTTCGCTGGATGTTCGCGACGACCGCGACACGGTTCGGGACCTGATCCGGCAACGCGGCTGGGAAATGCCGGTCGGCTACGACCACGACGGCGCCGTCGCGAGCCTCTACCGAGTCGGCGGCTGTCCGACCTTCGCCTACGCCTATCCCGGCGGGGTCCTGCAGGGCGCCAGCATCGGCGACCTCACCGTCGCTCAGCTCAGCGCAAAGGTCCGCGACCTGCTGCGCGCCACCCGCGCGGTCGCCAGGGGCTGAGATGGCCGGTGTGGAGGAGCCTGCAGGCCCTCGGATGGGATGGGAGCCCTCGCCCGAGCAGGGCTGGGTGGCTCCCCACGTCGCCGCCGAGTTTCCCGGCCTCGGCATCGCCTGGGTTGAAGTGGACATCCGGCCGGGCAAGAGCCCTGAGCCGGTCCGTCGCAGGCTTCGCGACCTCTCCGACCGCTTCTTCGGCGCCCACGCGATCCACATGCGCGAACGGCCGATTCCCTGGGCCTACCGGGTCTTCTTCCGCCAGATCGGCCTAGACCCGGATCGCAGCCTGACGCCGGTCGAGCAACTGGCGCTGGACCGTCTTCACGACGGCGCCTTCAAGAGCCGTGGCGTGCCCGCCGACGGGCTGACGATCGCCATCATGGAGACCGGGATCGCGTTGCGAGGCTTCGATGCCGAGCAGTTGGAAGGGAGGCTCTGCATCCGCGACTCGGCGCCGGGGGAGTCGCTGGCCGGACGGCCCGGGGAGTTGCCGCAGGGCACGCTGGTGATCGCCGACGATCGCGCCCCTGCCGGGCTGCTCTTCGGCGCCACCGCCGAGGGCAAGGCCGTCGACAGCGATACCCGTCGGGCTGCGATCGTCTCCGTTCAGGTGAACGGGGTGCCGCAGATCGCGGTCGACGAGGCGCTTTGGATGGCCGCCGCGGCCCTTGAGTCCGCTTAGAACCTATCTCGGTAGATCCGCCGCCAGTGCCGCCTTCCAGACGATGATTCCGAAGGCGAGGTGGTGAAAGGCGCGGTGGTTCTCGGGCTTCTTGGACCAGCCGCGTACTCCCGGACCCCCGGATAGTCATAGCCCTTGTCGAGGCAGAGCCCCTGCGGACACTGCGCGGTGGGCTCGGGGCGGGAGATCGGGATCGAGGCGATCGTCTCGGCTAGGAGCTTGTGGTCGTTGCGGTTCGCTCCCGCGGTGGCGAGGCCGACCGGTATTCCCGTCGCCTCGCAAAGGAGCGAGCGCTTCGCCCCCTTTTGGCTCTATCGGTCGGGTTGGGCCCTGTCTCCTCGCCGCCCAGCGGCGCCTTGCCCATTGCTCCGTCCAGCGACAGCCACTCCCAGTCGATCTCCTTGAGCTCGTCGAGCTTGAGCAGCCCGCGGCGCCAGAACTCCTCAAAGACGCCGGCCTCCGCCCACTCCTGGAAGCGCCGGTGCGCCGAGCTGGAGTGACAGATGCCGGTTGCGTTCAGCGCGTTCCACTGCATCCCGGTG
>CAZHZI010000113.1:0-6629 GCA_964536955.1 uncultured Conexibacteraceae bacterium | reverse complement strand
CGGTGCCCTCCGGCGCCTCCACCGGCGCGTTCGAGGCGGTCGAGCTGCGCGACGGCGGCGACTCATGGGCCGGCAAGGGCGTCACGCGGGCCGTCGCCAATGTCAACGGAGAGATCGCCGCGGCGCTGACCGGCGCCCATGCCGCTGAGCAGGGCGCGCTGGACCGGACGATGATCGAACTGGACGGGACGGCGAGCAAGGGCCGACTCGGCGCCAACGCGATCCTCGGCGTATCGCTCGCGACCGCCAAGGCCGCCGCCGCCGACGCCGCCCAGCCGCTGTACCGCTACCTGGCCGACCTCTATGGAGGGGGCGAGCCGACGCTGCTGCCGGTCCCGATGTTGAACGTGCTCAACGGGGGGGCCCACGCCGACAACTCGGTCGATTTTCAGGAGTTCATGGTCGTGCCTGCCGGCGCGTCGAGCTTCTCGGAGTGCCTGCGGGTCGGCGCGGAGGTCTTTCACGCGCTGAAGAAGAGCCTCGCGTCGAAGGGCCTCTCGACGGCCGTCGGCGACGAAGGCGGCTTCGCGCCGGATCTCGCCTCGAACGAGGCTGCGCTGCAGGCGGTGTTGGCGGGTGTCGAGGCGGCCGGCTACGAGCCCGGCGCCGACGTCTTCATCGCGCTGGACCCGGCGAGCAGCGAGGTGTTCGCTGACGGCGCCTACGTGCTCGAGCACGAGGGCCGCACCCTCTCCCCCGAGGAGATGGTCGCCTACTGGGAGGACGCCTGCTCGCGCTACCCGATCGTCTCGATCGAGGACGGCATGGACGAGGAGGACTGGGACGGCTGGAAGCTTTTGACCGAGCGGCTGGGCAAGCGCGTCCAACTGGTCGGCGACGACCTCTTCGTCACCAACCCGGAGCGGCTGCGGCGCGGAATCGAGGCCGGCGTCGGCAACTCGATCTTGGTCAAGGTCAACCAGATCGGCACCCTGACGGAGACGCTGGACGCGATCCGTGTCGCCCGAGAGGCCGGTTATACCGTGGTCATCTCCCACCGTTCCGGCGAAACCGAGGACACCACCATCGCCGACCTGGCCGTCGCCACCGGAGCCGGCCAGATCAAGACCGGCGCCCCTTCGCGCACCGATCGCGTCGCCAAGTACAACCGACTGCTGCGGATCGAAGAGGAGCTGGGATCCGGCGCCGAATTCCCCGGCCTGCAGGCATTCGTCCAGCAAGCCAAATAGATGCAGGAATGCGGGGTCCGGCCGCAAAGGATCGGGCATGTCTGCCCGCGCCTACGCCGGAACCGCGACCGTCCCTCGAGCCCGTCGCCGTCCAGCCGCTCGCAGGCGTCCCGCCGCACGTCGCGGCGCCAGCCGAATCCACTGGGATCGCGTCGGCCGGGTCGCTTTGACGCTGGTCCTTTTCGCGGTCCTCTACTCATACCTGAACCCGGTGATCGACTTCATCCAGACCTACACGGCGACGACGGCAGCCAAAGCCCAGCGACACGACCTGCAGCTCGAGAACACACGCCTCCACTACCGGGTCCAGTCGGCGGACGACGCGATTGTCATCACGCGCAAGGCGCGCGCCCAGGGGATGGTCGTGCCGGGCGAGGTGCCGATGGTCGTCCGCGGCATCGACTGATCCCTATCGGATTCTCCGGTGGTTGACGCCGGCTCCTACCTCCTCAACGCCGCGGCGCTCGTCGCCGTCGCGGTTTCCCTCGGTTTCAGCGCCTTCCGTCTCCGAGCTCGCCTGCTACCAGGCTGGGAAGGCGCTCTCGCACGCCTCGTAGAGGCGATCCTCGCCCTGGCCCTCCTCATCTGGCTGTCCGAGCTCCTCGGAACCCTCAACCTCTTCTACGCCTGGGCCCTGATCGCTTCATCCCTGCTGCTCGCGGGAGGGATCGCCAGGTTCCTCTCGAGCACAGCCGCTTCTCCGGCGGGTGGTGTCGGGGTGGGGCGGACTCCGCAGCCCGAAGGCTGCGGAGGGCAACGCCCGGACCCTGCAAGCGAACGGCCCCTCCGCCCGGAGCAGCGCGCAGGGCAAGGAGGGCGTCCCACCCCGGCGACAGGACCCGCCGGCCGAGCGCTCATGTCCCTAATCGCAGCCGGCGTAGTAGCCCTGGTCTTCGCCCACTGGGGCCTGACCACCAAGGACGCCCTGGACCGAGGCATCTTCAACTTCGATTCGCTCTGGTACCACATGCCTTTCGCGGTGGACATGGCGCAGAGCCACTCGGTGACCGGGCTGCACTACACGGACACGGTCTTCACCAACTGGTTCTACCCACAGAACTCCGAACTGCTCCACGCCGCCGGGATCCTGCTCACGCAGCGCGACACGCTGTCGCTGTTCCTTAACTTCGGCTTCCTGGCGATGGCCTTCCTGGCAGCCTGGTGCGTCGGGCGACCTTACGGGCGGGGGCACCTCAGCGTGGTCGCCGTGGCGATCGTCCTGGAGTGCCACACGCTCGTGGTGCGGGAGCCTGGGGCAGCCAAGAACGATCTGGTCGCCGCCGCGTTGCTGCTTGCCGCCGTTGCCATCCTCGTCAACGCTTGGGCCGCGCAAAGGGCCGATGCGTCCGAGCGGGAGGGGAGCGGCGCGTTGCCGCTCGGATGGCCGCTCGCCGCCGCAGGCTTGGCTGTGGGGCTCGCCGCCGGCACCAAGGTGACCGTGCTGGCGATGGCGGCGGCGCTGAGCTTGGCCGTGGTCGTGCTGGCACCGCGTGGACGGCGGTGGGCTGCTGCCGGATGGTGGTTCCTGCCGGCGCTGGCGGGCGGGGGCTTCTGGTATCTGCGCAACCTGATCGCCTCGGGCAACCCGTTGCCCCAGGTGGAGAGCCTGGGCCCTCTCACGCTGCCCCATCCAGAGCGGCTGCAGACCGCCCGTCCCGACTTCAGCATCGCCCACTACGCGACCGACACCGGCGTCTGGCGCGAGTACTTCGCGCCGGGCTTGGAGCATGGGTTCGGGGCGCTTTGGCCGCTGGTCGTCGGCGGGGCGATCGTCGGCGCCCTGCTGGCCCTGATCTTGAGCAGGGACCGGGTCGTGCGCTGGATGGGGGGCGTCGCCCTGTTCGGAATGCTCGCCTACCTCTTCACCCCACTCAGCGCCTCGGGCGCCGAGGGGGCCCCAGTCGCCTTCGCGATCAACCTGCGCTTTGCGATCCCCGCCCTGCTGGCTGGTCTGGCGCTGCTGCCACTGGCGCGAGGGCTTGAGAGCGAGCGCCGCCAGTGGGCGCTGCTCGCCGCGCTGCTGGCGGTTCTGGTCCTCACCGACCGCTCCGACGCGGTGCTCCGAGACCCAAATCGCGTCTTCGCCATCCTGCTCGCGGCCCTCCTGGTCGGGGCGCCGGCGGCGCTGCTCTACGCTCGCGGCCGCTGGGCGTCCCGCGCCGCCGTGGCGACCGGGTTCGCGGCCTTCGCGCTCGCCGTCGTCGCAATCGGCTACCCGCTGCAGCGCGACTACTTGCGCGATCGCTTCCGCAACGACGTCGCGGCCAGCAGCATCCCGGGGATGAGCCTCGACTCCGCCTACCGTTGGGGGCGCGGCGTCACCGATGCCCGCATCGGCCTTGCCGGCACCACCGCCGGCTTCCTCCAGTACGGCTTCTATGGCACCGATCTCTCCAACGAGGTCCGCTTTCTCGGCGCCAAGGGCCCCCACGGCGCCTTCAACGCGATTCCCGACTGCGGTGCCTTCCGCGCCGCGGTCAACTCCAAAGACCTCGACTATCTGGTCACCGCCCCGTTCCTCAACTTCATCCACACCGACAGCCCGATCCCCTCGCCCGAGGCCGGCTGGCTTCGCGGCGAGCCGGCCGTGGTGCCGATTGACCGCAGCGGCGCGGTGACGGTGTGGCGGGTCGCGGGAAAACTCGACCCCGCTGCCTGCGGCCCGGCCAACGCACCGCTGCGCCGCATTCCCAACGCCCCCGGCACCTGACCTGATCGCCGACGGGCCTAAAACCCACGTATATCGTCGGTTATAGGCCCATCGGCCGGCTGGGTACTCTGGTTCGACATGGCCTATCCACTCGAGAACGCGCTATTCCAGTGGGAGGAGGGATGGCGGACCCTTCAGGGGTTGAACGATCCCGGTGCCCGCCGGCTTGCCGATCGGGTAATCGACGGGGTGCGCGACGAGCTGCGGCGGCGGATCGGGCCGACCTTCCGCGCGGCCGAGCTGGCCGACCTCTACGGGCACGGGACCGATTGGTGCCAACAAGTGGCGATCGACGTCGCTCCGGGCCTCGAGGCCGACCCGCAGTCCCTCGCCGACGCGGCCTTCTGGCTGTACCTGCGCGGCGCCCGCGACTTCGCCGGCGGCCGTCAGCTCGCCTTCGATTGAGGACGACGCCTGGTCAGTCTCCGTCGCCGGAGTCTTCGGGCTCTGCCGCGGGGGCGCCCGGCCGCCTGATCACGATCTGATCGGGGTCGATCCTGACCGTGACCTCGCGCTGCCCTGCCCAGTGCTCGGTGTAGACCGGGTTGTCCTTCACGGCGGGGTCGATCCAGAGGCCGTAGCCGTCGCGCTCGCCATGGTCGAAGGTCGCCTCGTACTCGGGGCGTTTCCGTCCGCGACCGCCGCGCCTTCCCCGCCGCCGCCTGCGACGGGGGCGGTCCTCGCCGCCCCGCTCGCCACCGCCCTCGCGGCGCGGGCCGGCCGCTTTTTTGCGGCGGGGACGGGCCTCACGACGCTGGACGGCCTCGCTCTCGCCCTCGGGCTCGTCCTCTTCGTAAAGTTCGTCTTCGGCGGCTTCTTCCTCGTCCTCGTCCTCGTCCTCTTCTTCCTCTTCCTCTTCCTCGGCCGCCGCGGCCTCGATCTCGGCCTCGATCTCGTCCCGGAGGTCGATCTCCGCTGAGCCGGTGTCCTCCGCGTCGGCGGTCAGGTCGTGCTGGTTGCGGAATTCGTGCAGCTCCGAGGCGCTCACCTCCAGCTGGTGGGCGATCCAGGCATCGGTCCGGCCCTGGCGGACCCAGGCGCGGATCTGGTTGAGCTGTGGCTTCAGCGAGCGTCGTGCCATCGGCGGGCGAGTCTATTCAAGGCGGCGTTCGATCGTCCGCTCAGGCCATCAGGAATGCGAGCGCCTCGAACATCGCGATCACAACCACCAAGACCGTGACGGTCAGGCAGACGGCGAGGATGCTGAACCGCACCTTGCCGTGCTGCTCGGTGCGATCGATGCGGCGAGCGCGCGAGCGGTTCGCGGCGCGGCGCCGCAGTTGCTCGCGGCGACGACGTTCGAGCACCGTCTCCTGCTCAAAGGCGGTCTCGAACTGGGAGATGCTTTGGCGCATTCGCATAGTTCGGGTGGCCCTAGGGGCCGCGGGGCACCGTAGCAAAGCGCAGGGGGAGGATCAGGGCGCGCAGGTCTCCCAGAGACCCTTGCCGGCCCGCGCGGCGCGCAGCTCCAGCCGTCGGAAGAGCGAGGCGAAGCGGTCATTGGGCGGGATCGTCAGGGAGCGTGCAAGCCCCCGCCGGACCAGCGTCGCGTTGACGAATCGAGGGCCTAGATGGATGTAGGCGAGCAATCTGCCATAGGCGTCGCGCCGCTCGACTCCGAAGACCAGCCGCACCCTGCGCCCCTCCACCAGGCGGTGGTTGAAGGCGGAGGCCCGCGGCCCGAAGCACTGGACCGGCGCGCCGGGCTTCACCGTTTCCGGTGTGTCGACGCCGATGTAGCGGACGTCCTCGACCTCATCGCCGATCCGCGCCTCGATGGTGTCGCCGTCGACCACTCGCACGACAAGGGCGGTGGCGCTCGCGGGGTCATTCGCCTCGCCGCCCCGCTCCACCAGCTCGCCGAGGTCCGGCCGCAGCACGACCAGCGCGGCAAGGACCAGCAGCACGACGCTGCCGGCCCGGCCTCCGTTAAGCCGCATCCTCATTCCCCCATAAGGCGCGAGGCGCGCGCTCTCGCCCCCGGATTGACTAGGGGGTGCGGTGCACGTTGGAGAGCAGCGCCTCTTTGATCTGCGCGACGATCTCCAGGGCGTCGTTCCACTCGCGCTGCCAGACGTTGCGGCCGAAGATCACTCCCGAGCCACCCGCCTCCATCACCATGCGGGTGTTGGAGAGCACCGTCTCGTCGTCGACCCTCGAGCCGCCGGAGAGCACCACCAGCGCGCGCCCCGCCGAGGCGACGCAATGGCGGATCGCTTCCTCTTGGCTGACGTCCATCTCGTTGTAGGGAGCCGGCGCGTCCTTGTCCTTCGCCGGGTCGACCTTCGGCATGTTGAGCTTGACCACGTCGGCGCCCATCTCCATCGCCAAACGCGCCGCGTAGTCGATCGCGTAGAAGGAGTTGGGGCCGCCCTTGGCGTCGACCGCCTCGCCGCGCGGGTAGGACCAGATCACCAGCGGCATTCCGAAGCGGTCGCAGTCCTGGCGGACCTGGCGCAGCTGGGCAAGGTCCTCGTCCTGCCGTGGCGAGCCCACATACAGGGTGTAGCCGACCGCGTCGGCGCCCAGCCTCACCGCGTCCTCGACGCTGGCGTTGCAGCTCGAAAAGGCCTTCGAGGAGGAGGGGAGGTCGGTCTTGCCGTTGACCTTGAGGATCAGCGGCACCCGGCCGGCGTAGTCGCGGTAGTACTTCTCCGCCATCCCGATCTGGCAGGCGATCGCCGAGTAGCCGGCCTCGGCGGCAAGCCGGAACTGGTAGTCGGGGTCCT
>CAZHZI010000112.1:0-6753 GCA_964536955.1 uncultured Conexibacteraceae bacterium | reverse complement strand
TCTTCCCGACGATCTTCATCGTGATCCTGGGTCCGGCGGTCATCACGGTCATGTCAGGCCCCGGCATCTGACGATGCAGCCGGCGGTGCGTCCGGCGGTTCTGCTGGTCGATGACGATCGAACCCTCCTTCCACACCTCGCCAGGCGACTCGTGCGCGAGGGGTACGAGGTCCGAACAGCGCTCTCCGGGCGCGCGGCGCTCGCCTCGCTCGAGCAGTCCTGGCCGGCGCTCGTCGTGATCGACCTGATGATGCCGGGCATGGACGGCTTCGAGCTGTGTCGCCGCGTAAAGCGGATCGCTGACCTCCCGATCATCATCCTGTCGGCGGTGGATGCCAGCGAGTCGAAGGTACGCGCCCTCGAGACCTATGCCGAGGACTACATCACCAAGCCCTTCGATCCGGCGGAGCTCGTGGCGCGCATCCAGCGCGTCCTGCGACGCACCCCCGTGGGCCGCAGCGAGCTGCGGATCGGTGACGGACTTTCGATCGACCTGGCCTCCCGCACGGTCACGACCGCCACGGGAAGCGTTCCACTGACACCGACCGAATCGCGGCTCCTCCATGTCCTGATCGCATCCGTCGATCGCACGGTGTCCACCGAAATCCTGCTGGACCGGGTCTGGTCCGACGCCGAAGGGGCCGATCCGTCGTACGTCTGGGTCACTGTCCGCCGCCTGCGTCGCAAGATCGAGCCGGACCCGGACGAGCCGATATACCTCATGACGGATCGCGGCCTTGGCTACCGGCTTGCCTCTTTTGCCGTGCCGCGCGGTCTGTCGGTCGGCGCCTCGACCTAACGGCGTGCCCCGCTTCTCGCTCCGCACGCGCATCGTCGTCGTTCTGCTGGTCGCCAGCCTGGCCCCGTTGGTCGCATTCGCCGTGGCGCTCAACGGCAATGCCGGTCCGCTGGCCAGCGCCGCGGAGCTGCGCCAACTGGTCATTGCGTTCGTGGTGGTGGCGATCGCATTGGCAATCCTGTTGAGCGTGGCGCTGCTCGTGCTGCTCGGGCGTGATCTCGACAAGATCACGCGGCTCACCGAGCGCGTGCGCGGGGGCGACTTCAGCGGACCGAGTTCCGGCGCACCATCCGACGAGCTTGCGCAGCTCGCCGCGGCGCACCGCCGCCTCGCCGCCTCCCTCGAGGTGCGAGACCGCCAGCTCCACGATTTGGCGCTGCATGTCAGCGCCGCAACCATCACTGCGCCGGCCTCTGAGGTTGCCGCGCAGGTGGTGGTGGCTGCTCGCGATGTCACCGGCGACCCCACCTGGTCGTTGGCCGTCCTCGTCAGCCCGGATGACTCCCTCCTCGCAGCAGGCACCTACGACCCCGGCCACGCGACCGGCACGGTGGAGGACCTGCACCGCTGGGCCTCGACTGTCCGCTTGGAGGAACGCGAGCCGGACCGTAGCGGCGGCATGCTTCCGGCGATCCACGCCGAGGGCCCATGGGGCGCGTTCGTGCTGGTCCAGCTGGAGAGCGCCGACGGCCTGCGGGCCGTCCTGTATGCCCCGTGGGAGGGGCGCCAGCTGCCGAGCGCCGCGGAGCTGGGTCTCTTCAGCCTGCTCGGCCAGAACGCGGCCACAGCCATCGATCACGCGCTCCTCTATGCTCGCCGCAACGAACAGGCCGCCGCGCTGGACCGCATGGCGGTATTTCAGCGCGACTTCTTGCGCGCCATCACCCACGACCTCCAGACGCCGCTGACAAGCATCCGCGTCCTCGCCTCCGAGCTCCGCGAGGCATCGCAGCTGCAGGGCGACGCAGGCAACACCCTGGTCCTCATCGAACAGCAGGCCGAGAGGCTGCGGCGCATGGTCTCCCAGTTGCTCGCCGTCTCGCGTCTCGAGGCCGGCGCGCTGGTTCCCCGCCAGGACCTGTTCCGAGAGGAACCGATCGTCCGCCGCGCCTGGGAAGCGCTCCACCTCGCAGAGCACCCATTCGTCGTCGAGTCGGTTGGGGAGAACCATCTGGTGGTCGGCGACGCGGACCGCTTCGAACAGATCCTGTGGGCCGTCCTCGAGAACGCGGCAAAGTACTCGGACCCCGGCACCGAGATCGCGGTTCGGATCGACGCGTCGCCGACTGAGAAGGGAGAGCTCGTAGCCGAGGTCGCGGTCAGTGACACCGGCCACGGGATGGATCCGGCGACCGCGGCGCAGGCATTCGATCAGTTCTTCCGCGGGGCGAGGGCCCGTGAACGGGTCCCCGACGGCAGTGGCATCGGTCTCTACGCCGCCCGCGGGCTGGCCCGCGCGATGGGTGGCGATATCGTCCTGACGAGCCGCCCGGGACGTGGCACCACGATGCGGATCCGCCTCCCGGCCGAGCCGGCGGGGGCAGACGCAGCCGGCTGACCGAAAGCCCAGCGGCCCGCTGCCGCCGCAACGCCGCCCTTTGTGCTGTCTGAAGCCCCCGGGCGCGTCCGCGCGCTGGTCGCAGTGAAGAGAATCGCGCCCGAAAGTACTATCGGCGTCGCGCCAATCACCTCGCAGGCTGTAAGGGTGTCTGTAAGGACCGCGCCGTATCCTCCGAGACAGTTCCTGCTTTGAGCAGGCCTCGATCTCACCTGAGTGCCAACCAGATCACTACATCGACGGGGTCGCCGACCATGATCCACCGCGGGAAGTCCAACCCGGAGACCGCAGCTCGCCGCGAATCGCCTCGCGGCCAGGTGCTGGTCATCTTCTCCGGCATCTTTGTCGTGCTGCTCCTGATGTCGGCCCTGGTCGTCGACCTGGGGTGGCTGTGGAGCAACACGCTGCGCATCCAGCGGGCCGCCGATGCCGCCGCCCTGGCCGGCGTCGTGCAGCTTCCCGATAATGTGAGCAGCGCCTACCAGCTGGCCATCGACGAGGCCACCAAGAACGGCTACACCGATGGCACCGGGAACGTGTCCGTCGACCCGCTGCAGGACCCCGCCAGCAAGCGACGCCTGATGGTCAAGGTCACCGCGCCGGTGAAGACCTTCTTCCTTGGCCTGATCGGGATGGGCACGCTGACGGTGAGCCGCAACGCCCAGGCCGAATTCGTTCTGCCGGTGCCGATGGGCAGCCCGGAGAACTACTACGGCGTGTTCGGAGACGTCCGTAACGCCACCTTCACCACCACCGGGACCACCAACTATCCCGGCACCTCGACCGCTGATTTCAACAGCCCCAGCGCCTGGGACGCCGCGGCGACGCAGCCGAGCGGCACCTGGACCAACCCGTCGCGCGCGGACGGCAACAATAACAACTCATTCGCGGTCAGCGGCACCGCGAACGGTTCCTCTCAGCAGTGGGGCAACTTCTCAATCGGCTTCAACCCAACGATGGTCAGCATCGACGGCGTCCAGGTCCGCCTGCGGGCGCTGATCACCGGGTCCACCACTCCGATTACCGACTGTCGGCTGGATGTTGCCCTGAGCTCGAACGGCGGGACGAGCTGGACAAGCGTGGCACGCAGCACCGGGGCGATGACGACCTCGGAAGTGTTGTACACGATCGGCAACTCGGTAGACCTCTGGGGCCGCACCTGGCTGCAGGGTGACTTCGCCGACGGGTCGACCAAGTTCAGGGTGCGGCTCACCTGGAACAAGGTGAGCTGCGGCGCCAGCCGAACGGCCTCGGTCGACACGCTGGAGGTCAACGTCACCTACACCTACTCGTCCACTGGCACCACGACCGCGACCGCCACCTACCCGCTGCACGGTCCGGGGGCGGCGTGCGCCAACGGTCGACCGAACTGCTTCCAGTCGACGCCCGCCGGTGGCGGCCAGGTGCTGAACCCGCGCGGCTTCTGGGCGACCATGAACACCGAGGGGGCAGCGAACGTCAACGGCGATGCGTTCCAGACGTACTACGACACCGCAACCTCCAAGGTCTCGCCCGGCTGCCCGACATCGACGCTGCGGGCATGCTACGGCCCGGACGACTACTACAACTACGCGATCGAGATGCCGCCGAACTCGACCGGTGGCTACGTGTACGTCTTCGACCCGGTCTTCTGCGACACGGCGTTGGCTAGCGGGACTGGCGACCGGTGGTTCGGCAGCACAATCTCCGTCAGCTCCTTCTACGAGCTCTACGCGGATCCGAGCAACACGCCGTACAACTTCGCAGACGACGCGCTCTGGATCCCGATCGACAACACCTTCCGCCAGATCACCGCCTCCGACACCTCGATGGGCGGCAGCGGCGGGTCGGAATGCAAGCAGAAGAACACTGCCTATGGCGACGGGCGCGACTACCACAACGCGTGGTACCTGGTGAACCCGGGCAAGCCGCTGGTCGGCGGCCCGTCGGGCAAGATTTACCGCCTGCACACCACCGGGACCGAATCGGCCAACCCGACCCAGCAGCGCAACACCAACGGTGAGCAGAGCTTCGCGATCTACGCGCAGGCAGCGTCAGGCGTCCTCCCGCGCGTCTACGGGCTCGGGGCGATGCAGATGTTCACGCCGCTGAGCGCAGCGGGCTCGGCGACCCAGTCCGAGTTCTACCTGGCCCAGATCGATGCCGTCCACAAGACCAAGACCCTCGAGCTTCAGCTCTGGGATCCGGGCGACACGAGCCCCCTGAGCGCGTACCTCGAGGTGCTGATTCCGTGCAGCCCCGGTGCGCCGGCGGGGAGTGTGACCTGTCCGGCAGGCGGCTGGACCCCCGGAACGCTCAGCTACGCCGCCATCAAGGGGACGAACGACAGCGGCGCGAACTCGGCGTGCAACTCCAATGCCAACTCCTCGACGACGACCATCAGCACGTCGACCGGCGCCTCGCTGGGCCTCTTCAATGGGTGCTGGGTGACGATCAGCATCGTGATTCCGAACTGGTACGCCGGCGATCAGAACGGCTGGTGGAAGATCCGCTACACCATGAACGGGAACGGGACGTCGAGCGACGTGACGACCTGGACCGCCAACATCCGGGGCAACCCGGTTCACCTGATCGAGCCCTAAC
This sequence comes from uncultured Conexibacteraceae bacterium, assembly GCA_964536955.1. Lineage (GTDB taxonomy): Bacteria > Actinomycetota > Thermoleophilia > Solirubrobacterales > 70-9 > CAZHZI01. The sequence goes on along the minus strand of CAZHZI010000112.1, from coordinate 1,813 downwards.
CGATGCGCACCCCCATTTGGCGCCTCGTGCGCCGCCGCAGGGATCCCGAGCGCGGTCAGTCAATGGTCGAATTCGCCCTCGTGTTCCCGATCTTCATTCTCCTGATCATCGGGCTGATCGAATTCGCGGTGCTGTTCAGCATCATCCTGAACGTGAACTACGCGAGTCGCGACGCCGCGCTGCTCGCCGCCGAGGTTGGCGACGCGGCCGGCGGGGACTGCGTCATCCTCGATACCCTGGACAATGCGCTCGAGGGCGCGACCAGCCGGGCCGAGATCGAGGAGGTGCGGATCTTCTGGGCCGACAGCAGCGGCGTGGAGCTGGCGGCGAACGTCTACCAGCGCGGAGGGATCGGGACATCGTGCACCTTCGCGGATGGGACGACCGTCTCGGTCCCGTACACCGCTGTTTCGCTGAACTATCTCTCGTCCGATCGGTGTTCGACCCTGCGCGGCTGTCCTCCGGGCCACCCGGACGGCCTCGACGACATCGGCGTCGCCATCCAGTTCCATCATGAATGGCTCACGCCGCTGCCGAACCTCGTCTCGATTCCGCAGACCGGCGTGACCTTCACGCGCAGCAACACGATGCGGATGGAGCCCATCCTGTGATCCGCAGACTGCATCGGCATGCGGCTCGACGACCGCGCGGCCAGGCGATGGTCGAGATGGCCATGATCCTGCCGATCCTGCTCCTGCTCGTGCTTGGAACGCTCGAGTTCGGCATGGCCTTCGATCACAACCTCACGCTCGAATACGCGACTCGCGAGGGCGTACGCACCGGCGCCGCGCTGGCGAATGGCGGCGGCAAGCTCGGCTGCGGCGCAGGCCAGAGCCCGAATGCCGCCACGGTCGACCCCGCGATCATCGAAGCCGTGCAGCGCGTGCTCACCAGCAAGGGCTCGCCACTCGACGTCAGCCAGGTCTCCCAGATCCGCATCTACAAGGCGGATGCGAGCGGCCGCGAGGTCTCCCCCGCCAGGGTGAACCGCTGGACCTACGCCGGTCCGGGGTTGGGCGACTTCGCCTTCGATGGTGTCACGCGCCTCGACTTCAGTGCCGACCCCCTCGTGCAGAGCTGGCCGACCTGCAGCCGCAACAACGGCGCGACGCCGGACTCCGTCGGGGTCAGCCTCGTCTACCACTACGCGTTCCAGACGCCGCTCGGCGCGCTGCTCAGCATGGTCGAGATCGACATGAACGACCACACCGTGATGTCTCTCAACCCAACGAATAAATAACGGCCTTCGTCGACCATCGGCCCGTTGCCTGGTGCCTGTTGCCGGGTCCTCGGGTGTTCGCGAAGCCCAGACCGTGGCTAGCATGTCCGGCATGAGTCGATACGTTCGCATCCAGAACGTGACCCGTGGCACGCTCATCGCCGAGCGCTGCCGCGTGGCGAGGGGCCTCGCCGACCGCACGGTGGGCCTGCTCCGAACGCCCGAGGTTGGGCGCGGAGAGGGACTGCTGCTCGAACGAACGCAGTCGATCCACATGTTCTTCATGCGCTACCCGATCGACGTGGTCTTCGTCGATCGAGTGGGTCGCGTGACGCGCACCGCTTCCCGCCTGCTCCCATGGCGAGTCATCTGGTGGGCGCGCGGTGCCCGTGACTGCCTGGAGCTGCGCGCAGGGGCCCTCGACGGGACCGGCACGCAGAAGGGCGACCAGCTCGTCTTCGAACCGGTCCCCTGAGTCGTCCCCTCCCAGAGCCGCTCAGACGGCCGGTAAGCCGTCGATAAGCCCTCGGTACGCTCCAGGGCGGCACGCTGGAGCGCATGGGTCTGCTGGAGCTCCTCCTACCGCCGGCCTGC
>CAZHZI010000111.1:0-6762 GCA_964536955.1 uncultured Conexibacteraceae bacterium | reverse complement strand
TCGAGCTCGAGCAGGACTGCGAGGCAACCTCGATCCCGGGCGGGGACAAGGTGACGCTCCGGCGAGGCGACCGCGTGGTGGTGACCCAGGCCCTCGGCGGCAGCTTCACCGTCCAGACCGACCGGGGTTACCTCGTCCGGATCGGCGCCCAGGACGCTGCCGCACTCGGCCTCGAAGGCACTCAGGCCGACGAAGAACCAGCCGACTCCGGGCCGTTCGAGCTCCAGAACGTGATCGAGCAACTCAAGACCGTCTTCGACCCGGAGATCCCGGTCAACGTGGTCGATCTCGGGCTGGTCTACGCCTGCGACGCCCACCCGCTCGCGGACGGCGGCCACCGGGTCGAGATCAAGATGTCCATGACCGCCCCCGGCTGCGGGATGGGTGACGTGCTCAGAGACGACGCCCGCGCCAGGGTGCAGACGATCCCCGGCGTCAGCGACGTCGACGTCGAGCTGGTCTGGGACCCGCCCTGGGACCCGAGCCGCATGTCCGACGCCGCCCGACTCCAACTCGGGATGTTGTGACGGGAGACCGAGTCCGTTTGATGGAACGAAAGGCGAACACATCACCATGAAAGTCTGGATCGATCAGGACCTGTGTACGGGCGACGGCCTCTGTGAGGAGATCGCACCCCACGTGTTCACCCTCCTCGACGACGGCCTGGCCTACGTCAAGGAGGGCAACACGATCTTCGCCGTCTCCAAGGGCAACCCTCAGGGTGCCGAGGGGATGGCCAACGTCTTCGCCGGCCGGGAGGAGGCCACGATCGAATCAGCCGAGGAATGCCCGGGCGAGTGCATCTTCATCGAGGCGTAGCGATGAGCGCTCGACGCCAAGAGAGGAGAGCCAGGCACGCGACCGGCTCGAGCGACCGCTGCCGCGGCGCCCCGCTCCAGGGGGCCGGGGGTGGGATCGGCCTCGTCGACGCGGACCTGCCCGAGCTGATGCCGGGCCGAGGGTTGAAGGAAGAGCCGATGGTGCGTCCCCATGGCTCGCTCGAACGGACGCCAGGAGCGCTCTTTCGTGCCATGGGGGCCCTCTTGCGGCTCGAGAAGCCGGGATCCTCCCGGGAAGCGCTCGCCCGGGAGCTGCGGGAGCACCTCAGGGCGCTCGGCGTCGACTACCACGTCCGCACGTTGAAGCGGCAGCTCGCCGGCGGCGTGTCGTCGGTTCCCCCCGAGGTCGAGGCGGCCATGCGCCATCTCCTGCTCCGAGCCAACGGCCTGCGGACCGACGGCGACATCGACAAGGCCCTGGGCGCCGCCGGCCTGTCGGTCGGCCAAAAAGAGCGCGAGTCGACGTATCTCTCCACCGTGAGGATCGTCCCCTTGGCCCAGCTCTGGCTGCTCTTCAACCCGACCCGCTCACGCCGGTCCCTCGCCGTGCTGGTCTCAGAGCGGCTGGCCCAGCGCGGCATTCAGCTCAAGGTCGACCCGCTTCAAAACATCCTCGCCGGGAGACAGCCCCTCGCTCGCCGTGAGGTCCACGACGCCCTCCTCGCCCTCCTCTCGACGTACGGGATAGGCTCGGAAGCAGAGGCTCGCCGACGCTGGCAGCAGCATCAACAGGACATCGCCGCCTACTTCGAGGACCGGGCCCTCGTGGCGGCTGGCCCTCTCGTGGACCTCGCGAGGGCCTGGAAGCTCCGCAACCACCAGCCCTCGTCGAGGCATCTCGCGGTGATCCTCCAGCACAAGCTTCGAGAGGGTGGGCTCCACCTGGGCCTGCACCAGATCCAGCAGGCCCTGGACGGCAAGGCCAGGCACGTCCGGCACGGGTTGATCGTCGCGATGGAGGGCCTGGTGCGCGAGGGGACCCCCGAAGGGCGTGACCTGGCAAGCGAGGTCAGGACAGCCACGCAGAACCAGGCGAGACTGATCGATCTGTGCTGGGTCAAGGCCGAGCCGATCGCGGCTCTGGCCACCGCCTGGCTCGCCCAGCACCCCGGCGCGACCATGCGGCAGCTGGCCCTTCGCGTGGCGAAGTCGGCGCGGCGAATGGGCTACGCGACCAGCTCTAACACCATCGAACCGATCCTCAGAGGCCACAAGAACCGGACGCGGGGCTTCGTGTACCGCGCCATGCTCAAGCAGATCCGGGGCGGGCGCCAGCGCGTCCCCGAGGAGCACGTCATCGCTACTCCCTGGAGGGCCCGTGCCAGCGAGCGGACCTTTCGCCCCCCGGCGGAACCGAAGCCCGGACAAGCGCGGGCGAAGCTCTCGGCCACCGACACGGCGGCCTTCAACGCCGATCCGCTGGCCGCGTATCTCCGAAGCGCCAGAGACCTGTTGGTCCCCAGCCCCGAGGCGCAGGTCGAGCTCGCCCGCAGGATCGAAGAGGCCGAACGGGACCTGCTCGGTGTCCTCCTCCGATCGGCGGTCGCGACCGGAGAACTCGCCGCCATCGGCCGCAAGCTGGACGAAGGGGAGCTGTCCCCCTGGGACGTCGTCATCGGCGCCAGGCCCCACGGCGAGGACGCCAACCGCCAGGCACACGACGAGCTGCGCCGCGCTCTCGGGGAGATCTCCAGGCTCGATGCGTTGTGCGAGGGGCGCAGACGCGAGCTGCGCTCGGCCGAGCCAACCTCGGAGGGACGGGCGGCACAACTTCGCCAGCAGCTCGAGGCGCTCTGGCAGCGGATAGCCCTCGTCCTCGCCGGGACACGTATGGCCGCCGAGCACGTGCAGCGGATGAGCGAGCAGCTCGGGGCGCTCGTTGCGACCGCCGACGCACTCGTCGGCGAAGGCACGGCGGCCAGCTCGGACCTCCAGCGGATCGAGGAGCGAGCAGGCCTTCCCGTCGCGGAGATGAAGCGGACGTGGGCCGAGGTTCAGGCTGCGGCGCGCCGTGTGGCAACGGCGAGGGCCGAGATGGTCAGGGCCAACCTGCTGCTCGTCGTGGCCATCGCCAAGAAGTACCAGGGCCGGGGCCTCGACCTCCCCGACCTCATCCAGGAGGGCAACATCGGGCTGATACGGGCCGTGGACAAGTTCGACCTCCGCCAGGGGTCGAGGTTTTCGACCTACGCCACCTGGTGGATCCGTCAGAGCATGCAGAGTGCGGTCGCTGGCCAGGGTCGAACGATTCGGCTTCCCCACCCCATCTCCCAGAAGATAGATTGGCTGCGCCGGGCAGCAGGCGACGGCATCGAGGGAGCGGGCACACCCACGGCGGTCGAGGACCTCGCCGAAGCCGCAGGGCTACCGCCGGGCGAAGCCCCGAGGCTCCTCCTGCTCGCCGGTGGCGCCGTCTCGCTGCACGCACCGGTGGGGGGCGGCGACACTGCCCTGGAAGACTTTCTCGCCGACGAGGCGGCGATCCAACCTCTCGACGCCGCAATCCAGAGCGAGATCGTCGCCGGGGTGCGGTACGCGCTGGCCCGGCTGGAGCCCCGTGAGGCCTGCGTGCTCCGCCTCCGCTACGGCATCGGCACCGGTGCCGAGCACACCACCGCGGACGTAGCACGACAGCTCGGCCTGTCGCAGGAACGCGTCCGCCAGATTCAGCGGGACGCGCTGGCACACCTGCGCGAGCAGGCGCAGATGCTCAAGGGGTTCCTCGACCCAGATACCGATTTCCCAAACGCGTGCGCCGCCTCCGGAGCCTGACCTATGGCAGCACGTCGAAGACAAACGCCAGGACCTCGCCGCGGCAGCAGCCGCGGCGTAGCAGGCGGGAGGAAGAGCCCATGGCCGACTTTGTGAAGGTAGCGAAGACCAATGAGGTCGAGCCCGGTCAGGCACGCCTGGTCTGCCTGAAGAGCAGGGAGATTGCCCTGTTCAACATCGACGGCCAGCTCTTCGCGCTCGACAACGCCTGCACACACGAAAACGGACCTTTGGCCGAGGGAGAGATCTGGGGTCATGAGGTGACTTGTCCACTGCACGGCGCAACGTTTGACATCCGGACGGGAGAGGTCCTCACACCACCGGCCTACGAAGCGGTCGCGACCTACCGCGTTCGCGCGACAGGAACCGACATCGAGGTCGAGGTTTAGAGATGAGCGCCGACCACATGCAGAAGGTACAGATCTCAGCCATGCGAACCAGCACGTCCCACCACGAGGCGCCGGGCGCGTCAACCGAGCCGTCGGCTGATCAGGACAAGCTGCCGGGTATCCGCCACCTCATCGCGGTGGGTAGCGGCAAGGGCGGCGTCGGCAAGTCGACCTTTGCCGTCAATCTCGCGCTCGCCCTCCAGCACGTCGGCGCCCGGGTGGGGCTCGTCGACGCCGACGTCCTCGGTCCCAGCATCCCCGGCATGCTGGGACTCCCCACCGGCCAGCCACCGGAGACGACCCCGGACGGCAGGATCGTCCCCCCGGATCGGCACGGCCTGAAGGCGATGTCGATGGGACTGCTCACCGGCGACGACAAACCGGCCATCTTGCGCGGCCCGATGGTGAGCAAGTACCTGCAGATGTTCATCGGCGGCGTGGCCTGGGGTCAGCTGGACTATCTGATCCTCGACCTTCCGCCCGGAACCGGTGACACCCAGCTGACGCTGGCCCAGAGCCTCCCCCTGTCGGGTGCGGTCATCGTCACGACGCCCCAGGACGTGAGCCTCAAGATCGCCCGCCGCGGGCTGCGGATGTTCGAGACGGTGCACGTCCCCATCCTCGGCATCATCGAGAACATGAGCACCTTCACCTGCCCGCACTGCGGGAAGGACACCGATGTGTTCCGCCGCGGCGGCGGCGAACGGATGAGCCGCCAGATCGGCGTCCCGTTCCTCGGCGCGATACCCCTCGACGCCGACATCGTCATCGGCGGCGACGAGGGCCGTCCAATCCTCGTCGACAAGCCGGATTCGGTGTCCGCCCGGGCTTACCTGGCGATCGCCGCCGAGCTTGCCGGCCAGCTCCACGGGCTCCCGGCGACGGCGCTGCGGCCCTTCGCGTGGACCTGGGATACCAACGAGGGCGAGCCGGCCTGGGTGGAGAGCGCCGTGCGGCCATCGGGCTCTCGAACCACCCCGGTCGGTTACCGCCGCCGAGATGCGCGGACGCTGTCGGTGCTCTGGGAGGACGGTCACCGCGACGACTTTGACGTCCGGGACCTGCGACTGGCCTGTCATTGCGCCCTCTGCATCGAGGAGATGAGCGGGCGGCCGCTTCTCGATCCCACCAGCGTCCGCCCCGACGTAGCCCCGCGGGTGATCACCAGCGTCGGCAACTACGCCATCACCATCAACTGGAACGACGGCCACAGTACCGGGATCTACTCGTTCGAGTACCTGCGGCCTCTTGGTGAGCGCGACACGGCCAAGGTCGTGGAAGATGTCTGAGGTTCTGCCTGTGGACCCGGCGGTCGCGATCCGCGCCGAGACGTCGGTGGCCGACCCCGACACGTGCAAGTTCACGGTGAGCCGAACGGTGCATCCGGGCGGGCCGTTCTTCTTCGACGACCAGGAACGGGGCGGCGGGTCGCCTCTCGTCGAGCGGCTGTTCGCGCTCGGTGGCGTTGCCCACGTGCTCGTCGCCGACAACGTGGTCACCGTCGGAAAGCAAGCAGGCACTTCGTGGAACGGGCTCCGCGCCGAGATCGGCGCGGCCATCCGAGCACAGCTGCTGACCGGGATACCCGCCATCCTCGAAGCCCCCCGCGCCCCAAGCGCGTGGGGGCGGCCCGACGCCGAGGTCCGTGCAGTCATCCAGGAGCTCCTGGACGGGGAGGTCAACCGATCCATCGCGAACCACGGCGGGCAGATCTCGATCGTCGACGTCCACGACGCAACCCTCTTCATCACCATGAGCGGCGGGTGCCAGGGATGCGCGGCATCCAAAGTGACACTGCGCCAGGGGTTCGAGGTGATGGTGCGCAGGGTGGCGCCCGAGATCGTGGACATCGTCGACACGACCGATCACGCCGCCGGCATGAAGCCGTTCTACCGGCGCACCGGGTAGGGGGGAGGCTCCGATGGCAAACCGGCTCGTAAGGGAGAGCTCTCCCTACCTCAAGCAACATGCCGACAACCCGGTCGACTGGTACCAATGGGGCGAAGAAGCGTTTCGCCGGTCCCGTGAGGAGGACAAGCCCATCCATCTCTCCGTGGGCTATGCCGCCTGCCACTGGTGTCATGTCATGGCCCACGAATCATTCGAGAACCCAGAGATTGCCCGCCTGATGAACGAGCGTCTCGTCAACATCAAGGTCGATCGGCAGGAGCGTCCCGACATCGACGATGTGTACCAGAAGGTCGTGCAGATGATGGGCCAGGGAGGCGGGTGGCCACTCACCGTGTTCATGACTTCAAATCGAGAGCCATTCTTCGGCGGGACCTACTTCCCGTCTGAGGACCGGCATGGCCGTCCCGGGTTCGGCCGCCTGGTGGTCGGTGTCAGCGAGGCATGGAGGGAAGACCGCGAGGCGCTTGGCGAGAAGGTGGAGGAGTTCCGGCGCGGCTACCAACGAGTCGAGCAGCGCTACCTGCACGGCGCAGCACCCGCCGATGAGGAGGTGCCCGCCGCCGCTGGCGCGGCTATTCGCCGAGAACACCGACCCGGTGCACGGAGGGTTAGACAGAGCGCGCCCAAGTTCCCCAACCCGAGCTGCTACGACCTCGTCCTGCGCGTCTACCACCGAACCGGTGAACCCGCCCTGCGCCACGCGCTGGATCTCACGCTCGACCGTATGGCAGCGGGCGGCATCTACGATCACCTGGGCGGCGGGTTCGCGCGCTACAGCGTCGACGAGCGTTGGGCGGTGCCCCACTTCGAGAAGATGCTCTACGACAACGCCCAGCTGGTGAAGCTCTACG
>CAZHZI010000110.1:0-6791 GCA_964536955.1 uncultured Conexibacteraceae bacterium | reverse complement strand
CTCGTGCTGAGCGTCTTCGGTTGGCCGTACCTTGCCCGGATCGTGCGCGGACAGGTGCTCAGTCTGCGCGAACGCGAATTCGTCGAATCGGCGGTCGCCATGGGGTCGAGCAAGCGCCGGATCCTGTTCACCGAGATCCTCCCAAACCTATGGGCGCCGATCCTGGTGTATGCGACGCTCACGCTGCCGGCGTATATCGGGCTCGAGGCTGCCCTCTCGTTCCTCGGCGTTGGCGTGCTCCCGCCCGAGACGACGTTTGGTGCGATGCTCGCCAACTCGGTGAGCTACTTCAATGTCGTCCCGACGTACCTGTTCATCCCGGGCACAGTGCTCGTCATCTTGGTCGTCTCGTTCAACCTTCTAGGCGACGCGCTCCGGGACGCACTCGACCCGAAGGCCATTCACTGAGTCGGCGCTGCCGACGTGCCGGTGGGAAGGAGCCGCCGACGCCTGCGCACGCGTAGCGTGTGTGCGTGTATCATCGCCCGTATTAATGTGCGCCGGGACTTCCCGGGCCCAACTCGTTGGAGGATTGAAAATGGTCAGATCACACGCGCGGTTGCTCCGTGCCTTTGCCATTGGCGTCGCCGCCGTGCTGACGCTGGCGGCCTGCGGCGGCACCGTACCGTCCGGCGCGCCAAGCGGCGCGCCAAGCTCGGGCCCGCAGGCCGGCGGAACGATCTATCTCCTGAACGGGAATGACCAGTTCAACCACGTCGACCCGCAGCGCGCCTACACCGGTGAGGACCTCGCGTTCTTCGGGAGCACGATCTACCGGTCCCTCGTGGGCTACACGTTCTCGGCGGACGAACAGGAATGGACGACGCTCGTCCCGGACCTGGCGACCGACCTCGGCACGCCCAACGACGACGCCACGTCCTGGAGCTTCACCCTCCGCGATGGTGTCAGCTGGCAGGATGGCTCGCCGATCACGTGCGAGGACGTCAAGTACGGCGTTTCGCGGACGTTCGCGAACGATGTCATCAGTGAGGGTCCGACCTACGCGGTCCAGTACCTCGACATTCCCGCAGAAGACGTTCCAGACTCGGTGTTCCTCTCGAAGTACCATGGTCCCTACACGGATGAGGGCCAGGAACTCTTCGACCAGGCCGTCACCTGCGACGGGAATACGATCACGTTCAACCTGAGCGGGCCGCATCCGGACTTCAACTACACCACCACGCTCGGGTTCTCGCCGGTCCCCGAGGCCGCCGACACGGGCGAGACCTACGGGACCGTGGCGCCGTTTGCGGTCTCCTCGGGCCCATATAAGGTCGAGAGCTACACGACCGGCAACGGTGGCAAGATGGTCCTCGTGCGCAATCCCAATTGGGACCCGGCGAGCGACGGCTACCGCAAGGCCTATCCCGACAAGTGGGAGGTCCACTTCGGGATCGAAGGGAAGATCCTCGACCAGCGGCTCATCGCGAGCTCGGGCAATGACGCGTTCGCGATCCAGTACGGCCAAATCCAGCCTGAGAACCTCGGCGTGATCTTCTCCGACGCGGAGACGCCGACCGCTGACTTCGAGGGCCGCGCAGTCAGCGGCTTCGATCCGTACTCCCGTTATTACTGGATCGACGTCAACAAGGTCCCGAACGTCAAGATCCGCCAGGCCATGGCGGTCGCTCTCGACCGAGAAGCGATCCGTTTGAACATCGGCGGCGCATTCGCCGGCGACTTCGCCGACGGCGTGATCAAGCCGAACATCGGGCAGGACTACGCCCCGACCGGGTTCTGGACCGACTTCTTCGGGAAGGAGATCCCGAACAGCGGCGACCCGGAGCTTGCGAAGAAGCTGATCGCCGACTCGGGCGAGGCGGCCCCGAAGCTCGTCTTTAACTTCAATGATAGCCCGACCAACCAGAAGACGGCGGCGATCGTCATCGCCTCGCTCGGGCTCGCTGGCATCACGGTCACGCCGGCTCCTATCGAGGGAGGCAAGTACTACAGCGTCGTCTTCGACCCGGAGAAGTCGGGCGACTTCGGCCTCGGTGGTTGGGGCGCGGACTGGCCGAACGCCTCGACCGTCATCCCACCGCTCTTCACCCAGCTTGGTGGCTGGGACCTCACGCAGCTGGACGACCCTGACCTCAACGAGAGGATTCAAGAAGTGCTGGCCGAGCAGGATCGCGCGACGCAGGCGACCCTCTGGCAGGCGCTCAACAAGGAGGCGAGCGAGAACGTCTGGGTGATCCCGACCTTCTTTGGGCGAAGCCAGACTCTCGCCGGAAACAAGGTCGCGCCCATCTATCGCTGGCCGGCATACGGCTCCTGGCCGTACGCCGAGATGTACGTCAAGCCATAGCAGGAACCAGCGTCCAAGCGTAGGTAGGAACCAGCGTCCAGGTCCCCGGGGGAGCGGCCACGCCGCTCCCCCGGGGACGCAACCTTCGCTGACGGAGGGCAGGCTGAGTGTTTGCATATTTGGTTCGCCGAGTCCTCGGCATGTTGCTGCTCCTGTTCCTCCTGAGCGTCTCCGTCTTCTTCCTCTTCAACCTCCTGCCGGGCGACCCCGCTCGGCTGACGTGCGGGAAGGCCTGCACCCCGGTGATCATTGAGGCGAATCGCCATCGCCTTGGCCTGGACGAGCCGCCCCTGACCCAGTACGTCAAGTTCGTGTCGGGGATCTTTGTCGGGCGCACCTTCTCCCCCGACTCGCCCCAGCCGATCGTCTGCGAAGCCCCATGTCTGGGTTACTCCTTCACGCGGCATGAGGAGGTGATGTCGCTGATCGCGCGTTCGGCCCCAATCACCTTCTTCCTTGCGATCGGGGCGTTCCTCCTCTGGATCGCCGTCGGACTGGCGTTGGGCATCTTCGCTGCGCTCCACCGCGGACGCTGGGGAGACCGGCTCATCATGGGCGCCTCGCTGATTGGCTACTCCATGCCGTCGTTCTTTATCGGGCTCGTCCTGCTCTTCTTCGTCATCATCAAGTGGAAGTTCCTGCCGTTCCCCGCCTACATATCGCCGTTCGAGAACCCATTCCAGTTCTTCCAGACGATGCTCCTGCCGTGGATCGTCCTTGCGACCCTGTACGCAGCGTTCTACATCCGGCTCACCCGCAACCAGGTGCTCGAGGTCCTCGGCGACGACTACGTGAGGACCGCCCGCGCAAAGGGCTTGCCGGAGCGCGTGGTCGTGGTCAAGCACGCGCTCCGGGCGGGGCTGACCCCGATCGTCACGGCGGCCGGACTGGACCTCGCCGGTCTGCTCGGCGGGGCCATCATCTCGGAGAACATCTTCAGCCTCCCCGGGCTCGGCGCGCTCGCTGTCGGTTCGATCACCGATTCAGACCTGCCAGTGATCACCGGGATCACGCTCCTGACGGCGTCGATCATCATCTTCGCGAACCTGGTGGTGGATCTGCTCTACGCGGTGGTCGACCCGCGGGTGCGGATCACATGATGCCGACCAGCGGCTCGCTCGATCGGCCGTTCCTGTCCGTGACCGACCTTTCGGTTGCGTTCCCTACCGAGGACGGCCTCGTCCAGGCCGTCGATGGCGTCTCGCTCTCGCTGGAGCGCGGCCGGACGCTCGCGATCGTCGGCGAGTCGGGCTCAGGCAAGAGCGTCACCGCTCAGGCGATCATGGGCCTCATCAACCGGAAGGCCGCGAAGGTTTCGGGCGAGATCTGGCTCAATGGACAGGAGTTGATCGGTCTGCCACAGGACGAGATCCAGGAGCTCATGGGCTCGGAGATCGCAATGATCTTCCAGGATCCGATGTCGAGCCTGCATCCCTTCTATCGGATCGGTGACCAGATCGTCGAGGCGATTCGCGCCCACCGGCAGGTCGGAGCCGCGCAGGCCCGCCGCGAAACGATCGAGATGCTTCGCCACGTCGGGATCCCGGCGGTCGAGCAGCGGGTCGACGCCTACCCGCACCAACTCTCGGGCGGGATGCGTCAACGCGTGATGATCGCCATGGCACTGATCAACTCTCCCGCGCTCCTCATCGCCGACGAGCCGACGACGGCGCTTGATGTCACCGTTCAGGCCCAGATCCTCGAGCTGATCTCGGCCCTGCAGGACGAGTTCGGGACCACGGTCATCCTGATCACCCACGACCTCGGGATCGTGGCCGACGTCGCCGACGACGTCGCGGTGATGTATGGCGGCCGGATCGTCGAGGTCGCCTCCACCACGGCGCTCTACGATCGGCCCGAGATGCCCTACACGCTCGGGCTCCTCTCCTCGGTCCCTCGAATGGACCGCAAGCTTCCTGAGCGGCTCGACCCCATTCGCGGCAACCCGCCGTCGCCGATCAAGCTCCCGAAAGGCTGCGTCTTCCAACCGCGCTGTGATTACTGGAAGCGCGTCCCCGGCGAAGCCTGTCTGACCGTTCGCCCCGACCTCCTGGAGTCCGAGCCTGACCACTTCGTCCGCTGCCACCTGCAGGTCGAGGAGCGCCAGCAGATCTCGCGGGACGTGAAGCAGATCCTGGCCGGAGGCCCCCAGTGACGACCCAGACGAGCGAGGTCCTTGACGTCACCGATCTCCGCACCTACTTCCCGGTCAAGTCACGTGGAATCATCGCCCGCACCATCGGCGCGGTGAAGGCCGTCGACGGCATCGACCTGAGGCTCGACTCGGGCGAGACCCTTGGGCTCGTCGGCGAGAGCGGGTCGGGCAAGACGACCGCGGCCAGATCGATCCTGATGCTGGTCCGTCCGACCAGTGGGCGGATCCAGATCGATGGCCAGGAGATCACGAACTTATCGTCGCGTGCGCTGCTGCCGGTTCGGCGCAAGGCGCAGATGATCTTCCAGGATCCATACAACGCCCTGAACCCGCGCCACACCGTCGGCGGAATCATCAGCGCCCCGTTCCGGGTCCAGGGGGTGAAGCCCGCGGGTGGGGTCAGGACCACGGTCCTGGAGCTGATGGAGCGGGTCGGCCTGAACCCAGAACACTACAACCGCTACCCGAACGAGTTCTCCGGCGGTCAGCGCCAGCGGATCGGGATCGCGAGGGCGATTGCGCTCCGGCCGAAGCTGATCGTCTGCGACGAGCCGGTCTCGGCACTCGACGTCTCGATCCAAGCCCAGATCCTCAACCTCCTCCGGGACCTCCAGCGGGAGTTCGGGATCGCTTACCTCTTCGTCGCCCACGACCTCGCGGTCGTCCGGCAGATCTCGCACCGCGTCGCAGTCATGTACCTCGGCAAAATCATGGAGACCGCGTCGCGGGAGGTCATCTACTCGGCACCGCTCCACCCTTATACGCACTCCCTGCTCTCGGCCGTCCCGATCCCAGATCCAAAGCGACAACTGCATCGGAAGCGGATCGTGCTCCAGGGCGACCTTCCGAGCCCGATCGACCCGCCGAGCGGGTGCGTCTTCCGGACTCGCTGCTTCCAGGCACAGGAGCGCTGCGCGGTCGAGGTTCCGCCGCTCGTTGAGGTGGCACCTGGCCATCAGGTCGCTTGCCACTTTCCGATCTCAGTCCAAGACCTGCCCGCAAGGATCGAGGTACAGGCGGTCCCCGCTGACGCCGGGCAAGAGGCGACGCCGGATGTCAAGGTCGTCGCCGCAGAAGAGGACGCCGGTCCGCATACGCCCCGCGCCTGAGCCTTGGCGCGCATTGCGGCGGTGGCTGAGGCGATCCGGGCGGTCGGACGTAGGTTCCCGGCACACCGAGGGAGGCGTTTCTGCGGCGGGTGCGCAGCGAGACACCCCCGACCTGGTACTCCTTCAATAAGCACGCCGCCAGCCTGATGACCTTCCGCGTGGCCTAACCACGCTTCGGTCGACCGGACAAGGGCGCTGCCGCGGGGAGGGGCCTTCTTCATCTCTGCGGCGCGGAACGCAACCGGTGCGCTCCGGCGATGCTGCGTTCGTCCTGCCGCCTCAACCAGCCGGTTCCCGCCCAGTTCTGGAATTTGCCACTGCGGCAGCCCGCGGGCGCCCGGACCGGAGGGGTGATGCTGCCGCCCCACGCGCATCATCAGGCCGCCGTCGAGTTAGGCTTCCTGCGTGGAGTACCGGATCGGGCTGGCGCAGTACGCCCCGCGCCTGGGGGAGGTGGACGCCAACCTGGAGCTGGCCGATGGCTGGCTACGCCGCGCCGCCGGCGAGGGGGCGCAGCTCGTCGCTTTTCCGGAGCTGGCGCTCAGCGGCTACCTGCTCTCAGACCTCGTGCCGGAGGTCGCCATGCGCGCCTCGGACGCACGTTTGGCCACGCTCGGCCGCAGCGCGCCGGGTGTGCTGGTGGCCATCGGCTTCGTGGAGGAGACTGACGATCACCGCTACTGCAACAGCGCGGCCCTCTTGCGTGACGGTGAGCTGCTGGCGGTCCATCGGAAGGTCTACCTGCCGACCTATGGGCTCTTCGACGAGGGTCGATTTACGCGACCGGGCCAGCAGATCAGGACGCATGAGGTGGGGGAGCCGCTGGGCCGCATCGGGGTCAGCATCTGCGAGGACTTCTGGCATGCCAGCCTGCCGATGCTGCAGGCGCTCGACGGCGCCAGCCTGCTCGTCAACCTGGCCGCCGGTCCGGCACGCGCCCCGGGCAGCTCTGCCGGCCTGGCGGCGATCGCTGGCTGGCACAAGATGCAGGACACCTACGCCCTCCTCGCTACGGTGGCGGTCGCCTTCTGCAACCGGGTCGGCAACGAGGAAGGGCTCACCTTCTGGGGCGGCTCGCGGATCCTGGGGGCCGACGGCTCGGTCATCGCCGAGGGGCCGCTCTACGAGGAGGCCCTGGTGGTCGGCTCTCTAGAGACCGATGATCTGCGCATGCAGCGCTACAGCCTGCCGCTGCTCGCCGATGAGCGGCTCGAGCTGG
>CAZHZI010000109.1:0-6933 GCA_964536955.1 uncultured Conexibacteraceae bacterium | reverse complement strand
GCGCAGGACCCGCATCGCCCGGTCCTTGTTCTGTAGCTGGGACTTCTCGTCCTGCATCGAGACGACGATGCCGGTCGGCCTGTGGGTGATCCGCACCGCCGAATCGGTCGTGTTGACCGACTGCCCCCCCGGCCCAGAGGAGCGATAGACGTCGATCTGCAAATCGTTCTGATCGATCTTGACCTCGACCTCCTCAGCCTCGGGCAGCACCGCCATTGTCGCGGTCGAGGTGTGGATGCGTCCCTGCGACTCGGTCTCCGGCACCCGCTGAACGCGGTGCGTGCCGCCTTCGTACTTGAAGACCGAATAGGCGCCCTCGCCCTTGACGGCAAAGGTGACCTCCTTGAAGCCGCCGACCTCGGCCGCCGACTGAGAGAGGACCTCGGTCGAGAAACCACGCTCCTCGGCATAGCGCGTAAGCATCTTGTAGAGGTCGCCGGCGAACAGCGCCGCCTCGTCTCCCCCCGTCCCGGCGCGGATCTCGACGATTACGTTCTTTGAGTCGTTTGGATCTCGCTCGACCATCGCCAGCCGAATCTCGTCCTCCAGCTCCTCAAGTCGCCGGGGAGCTTCGTCAGCCATTTTCTGCAGCTCGGAATCGTCCCCCTCTTCCAACAACTCCTTCGCGCCCTCCAAGTCGTCGCCAAGCTTCCTGTACTCCAGGGCCAGTCGATGTGCGGGCTGAAGCTCACGGTAGTCCCGTCCGACCTCGGCGTACCGCTCTCGATCGCCAATCACGGCGGGGTCCGCCATCTGGCTCTCCAGCTCGGCGAACCGCGCCTCGATCTGCTCGACGAGCCGCTCGATCACGCGACTATTTCGATCGGCGACTCGTTCGCGTCGGCGGGCGCTTCCTCCGCCAGCACCGCCTCGAGCGCCGTGATCGCCACTGCCAGCTGCTCCTCGTCCGGCTCGCGCGTGGTCAGGTTCTGAAGCATCAGGCCCGGCCACATCACCGCTCGCACCCAGCGCTTGCGCCTGTTCTTCCCCGCCCACTTGATCACCTCGTAGGAGAGGCCGGCTATCAGCGGGATGCCGAGGATGCGGGAGGCGAGCAGCCAGTACCAGGCGGGCAGCCCGATCGGCGCGAAGACGAAGATCGCCAGCACCATGACGATCAACAGGAAGCTGGTTCCGCAGCGGGGGTGCAGCCGGGAGTAAAGCTTGGCCCGCGAGGGGGTCAGCTCGTCTTCTGCCTCATAGCAGGAGATCGTCTTGTGCTCGGCGCCGTGGTACTCGAAGACGCGACGCAGGTCGCTCAGGCGGCTGATGGCGACGATGTAGCCGATGAAGATCGCCGTGCGCAGCACCCCCTCCACCAGCCAGAAGAGGAGCGCCGAGCCGAGCTGGTCCTTGATCAGGCTGGTGGCGCCGACCGGGATGACGAAGAAGAGGCCGATCGCGAGCAGCAGCGAGAAGGCGATCGTCAGCCCCCACATCCAGCCGCCGATCTCCTCCTTCTCACCCTCCTCGTCTTCCTCCAGTTGCGCGTTGGCGGATATCGCCAGGGCCCGGAAGCCGATCTTCATCGACTCGCCGAGGGCGACGACCCCCCGGATCACGGGCACCCGCCAAATCCGGTGACGCTTAGCCCAGGGGACGAGCGGCTCGGAGCTGACTTCGATCTCGCCCTCCGGGGAGCGCACCGCCACCGCCCAGGTGGAGATGCCGCGCATCATCACCCCCTCCAGCACGGCCTGGCCGCCGATCGGCGCGTCGCGCTTGGCGACCAGCGCGCCGTCGGGCATGCGCAGCGGGTCGGCCCCGTTGGGCGAGACGCTCGGTGCCTCCGGCGAGCCCCCCTCCGGGCTCACTCTCTACCTGCCGGCCTTGGCGCGCTTTGCGGCGCGGCGCTGGAATCGCTCAACCCGCCCGCCGGTGTCGACCAGCTTCTGCTTGCCGGTGTAGAACGGGTGGCATGCCGAGCAGAGCTCGACGTGAAGGTCCGCTTTCGTGGAGCGGGTGAAGAACTGGTTCCCGCACGAGCAATGCACGTTGGCGAGGAGGTATTCGGGGTGGATCTCTGCCTTCATCGCCCCCAGTCTAGATGACCCGTGGATCGGGCCCTTTCAGAGTTGGGGAACCGGCCCACCCTGCCGATAGCCGACGTAGGGATGACGACCGAATCGACAAGCGCAGGCGCGGCCAGGGCTCGCCTCCTGCGGCGCGCCCTGGCGGTCCTTTTGCTGGGAGGCACCGCGGTCGTCGCCCTCCACGACTGGTTCGCGGTCGGCGAGCGAAGCCTCAACTTCGCGGTCGGCGACCTGCTCTACGACCTCGTCGTGCTCGGAGCCGGCGTCGCCTGCCTGGTCAGGGCATCGGTCTTCAAGCGGGAGCGCTGGGCCTGGCTCCTGGTCGGCCTGGCAATCCTCTCCTGGGGCGCCGCCGAGGTCTACTGGACCGCTTTCATCGAGGACAACCCGGCGGCGCCATACCCCTCGCCTGCCGACGTCGCCTACCTCGCCTTCTACCCGCTCGCCTACGCCGGCCTGGCGATGTTGATCCGCGCGCGGGCCAGCGAAATGAACTGGCGACTCTGGATGGACGGCACGATCGCCGGGCTGGGCACCGCGGCGTTGGGGGCCGCCTTCGTCTTCGACTTCGTCGCCGAAAAGGTAACCGGCACGCCGCTGCAGACGTTGACCACGCTCGCCTACCCGCTGGGCGACATCGCGATGGTCTCGATGGTGGTCGGGGTGGTCGCGCTGACGGGCTGGCGGCCCGGTCGCACCTGGTCGCTGCTGCTGGCCGGCCTCGCTGCCCTGACGATCGCCGACATTGCCTACACGCTGCAGTCGACCGACGCGACGCTGCCAAGCGGCGACTGGATCGACCCGATCTACCTGATCGCCGCGGTCTGCCTCGGCGCAGCGGTATGGCAACCCGCCGAGGCGGCGAAGATCACCTCGCCCAGAGAGCGCGACCGACGCCGCGAGCTGATTGTCCCGGCGCTCTTCGCCGGAGTGATGATCGGACTGTTCGCAATGCAGTACCTCAGCGCGACCAGCGGCCTCTCGACGGTGCTGTGGACGGCGACCATGACCGCGGTCGTCCTGCGGCTGGCGAAGAGCGACAAGGAGAACAAGGCTCTGCTGGAGCAAGTGCGGACCGACTGGCTCACCGGGCTCAGCAACCGTGGCACGATGCAGGTCGACCTGGAAGAGGAATGTGGGCGCGCCACCGAGGGACGGCCCACGATGCTGCTGCTCTTCGACCTCAACGGCTTCAAGCGCTACAACGACACTTTCGGCCACCCGGCCGGGGACGCGTTGCTGGTCCAGCTGGGAGAGGCATTGCGCAGCGCCGTGGGGGAGGACGGGGTCGCCTACCGGATCGGCGGCGACGAGTTCTGCGTGCTGCTGGTCTGCGAGGAGGGTCGCTTCGACGCCGCTGTACGAGAGGCGGCGAAGGCGCTCACCGCAAGCGGAAAGGGCGTCGACGTGGGGGTCTCCTGGGGGGCGGCGACGATACCCCGCGAGGCGGCAAGCCCCTCGCAGGCGCTGCAACTCGCCGACGAGCGGATGTACGCGCAGAAGGAATCCCGTCGCCTCGCGCGTCCCGACGAGGACAGCGCCAATGCGGTTAAGGTCACGGGGTGGCCTCAGCAGACCAGCGGCACGAAGTAAGCATTCCCGCGGGAACGATCCGCTACCGCGAGGCCGGCGAGGGCAAGCCGGTCGTCTTCGTCCACGGCTACCTGGTCGACGGACGGCTCTGGGACGGGGTCGTGGACCACCTCTCCGATCGCTTTCGCTGCATCGCTCCCGACTGGCCAATCGGCGCTCAGCAGGTGGCGATGCAGCCCGGCGCCGACCTGACGCCCCCCGGGATCGCGTCGATCATCGACAGCTTCCTCGAAGAGCTCCAGCTAGACGACGTGACGATCGTCGGCAACGACTCCGGAGGGGCGATGTCGCAGGTGCTGGTCACCCGTCACCCCGAGCGGGTCGGCCGCCTCGTCCTCACCAACTGCGATACCCACGAGAACTTCCCCCCGGGGCCATTCAAGGCATTGCCCCCGCTCGCCGGCCTGCCGGGTGGGATGGCCGTGATCTCGGCGCCGTTCCGGATCCCCGCCGTGGCGCGCGCTGCCTTCCGGCCGTTCACCAAGACCCCCATCCCCGGCGAGCTGATCGCCTCCTGGATGGAGCCGGGAATGCGCGACCCGGCGATCCGCCGCGACCTGAAGAAGGTGACGGTCGGAATGAACAAGCGCTACACGCTGGAAGCAGCGGAGAAGTTGAAAAGCGCCGACATTCCGCTGCTGCTCACCTGGGCCCCCGGCGACCGCGTCTTCCCGATGAAGTACGCGGAGCGACTCGCCGCCGATACTCCCAACGCGCGGCTCGTGCAGGTCCCGGACTCGAAGACCTTCGTGCCGATGGACCAGCCCGAGCGCCTCGCCGACTTGATCGCGGAGTTCGCCGGCGACGCGCCGGCCGCAGCCGCTTCGTAGCCGAATCCGCAAGTTGCGGACTCTTTCCCGCTATGTGCATGTTTTTCGTCTGACGGTAGAGGCATGCTTTCGGCACGCCCCCTACAAGGACGGAGAGCCATGCCCAAGGAGATCTTCGACCAACACCGGCCCAGAAGCACGATGGCGCAACGCCTTGACGACGCCTTCGCCGGTTGCGAGGACTGGACGCTCGCCCCGCCCACTCAGCGGCGCAGCGAAAGCCTCTTGACCCCCGACTTCGTCGCTAAGTCTCCTGATACAGAGGACCGTCGCCGCCCTCGGGCAGCGTAAGGCGCCCGCCCTTTGCGGTGATCGCGCCGCACTGCACGCAGTTGGAGGCGGTGACGTGGACGTCGACATCGGCGGCGGCCCCCTCCAGCTGCTCATCGGGAATCTCGTAGACCTGCGCGGGGCACATCGAAACCCAGGTCTGGGCAATCTCGCGGGGAACGCGGGTCTGAATGCGAACGTGATTGGGCGCGTCGTCGCGGGTGGCGTTGCCGGAGAGGAAGACCGAGTCGAGCTTGTTGAAGGTCAGCTCGTTGTCGGGCTTGGGGTACTTCTCGGCCGCCTTGTCGATCACCATCGGGACCTCGGCGTCGTCCTCGTTCTTCCAGTGCCCCCCTGGGAAGGCGCCTTTGGTCATCACCATGGCGCTGCCCGCTATCCCTCCGAGGATCAGGCCTTTGGAGAGCGGCTGGCGCATATTGCGTGAGCGGTAGAGGTCCTTCTCGATCGCCGAGTTGTGGACCTTCTCGTCGTAGGCGTCGAAGTTGACCGAGTCCTGCTTTAGCGCGTCAACGATCGCCTCTGCCGCATACATGCCGGCGTGCATCGCATAGTGGACGCCCTTCAGCTCGGCGATATTGACCATCCCCGCTGCATCCCCGGCGATCACCATGCCAGGAGTCGAGAGTCGCTTCGGCATCGACCAGTAGCCGCCGGAGGGGATCGTCTTCGCCCCCCAGCCGACCCGCTTGCCGCCCGCGATGATCTTCTTGATGAAGGGATGGGTCTTGAAGAGCTGCAGCGCGTCGTGGCAGCTGAAGGTGGCGTCGGCGTAGTCGAGGCCGACCACCAGGCCGAGGCAGACCTTGTCCTCGCCCATCGGGTAGATGAAGCTGCCGCCGGCCTCTTTCCACTTGCCGCTCCAACGCAGCGGCCAGCCCAGGGTGTGGATGACCCGGTCGAGTGGCTTCGGCACCTCCCAGATCTCCTTGACCCCGAGTTCCCAGCGCTGCGGATCGAGGCCGTGCATGTCGAAGTAGTCGAGCGCTGCGTAGGTGAGATGCCCAATCGTGCCCTCGGCCAGCACCGTGGCCTTGGCGACGACGTCGGAGCCCGGTTCGAAGTTGGCGAGCTCCTCACCGCCCTTGCCACGACCGCGGTCACCGGAGCGCACGCCCTTCACCACGCGGGCCTCGACCAGCAATTTGGTCGCCGCGGTTTCGGAGAGGATGTAGACGCCCGCCTCCTCCGCTTTCTCCGCAAGGAAGCGGCCGAGTTTGGAGACGGAGGTGACGTAGTTGCCGTGGTTGCGGAAGTTGGGCGGCATCGGCTTCAACGGCACCGCCGCCTTTGAGGTGAGGAAGTAGACCGCGTCCTTGGTCACCTCCTGGTAGACCGGCCAATCGGAGGGATCGAGATCGGGGAACAGCTCCTCCATCGCCGAGGGCCGCATGTTGGCCCCGGAGAGCAGATGCGCCCCCGCGACTTTGCCCTTCTCAATCACCGCGACGGGGACCTCGCCCAGCTTCTCGGTCATCTTCGGCTCCTGCTCCAGCAGCTGCGTGAGCTTGATCGCGCAGGCGAGCCCGGCGGGCCCGCCGCCGACGATCGCGACCCCTACCTCGATGCGCTCCTCTTCGGGATCGGTGGGGGGGCCGATCGCCTCAGCGGGGTCGAACGGCGGCGGGAACTCACTCGGGGCTGCTGGCATTGGGACTCCTTGAGGCTGAGCCCGCGGCTCAGCCTCCCCTCTTCGCTTTGATCGCCTCGGTCAGCTTGGGGAGGATCTTGTGCAGATCGCCCACCACGCCAAGGTCGGAGAACTCGAAGATCGGCGCGTTCTGGTCCTTGTTGATCGCGAGGATGTTCTCCGAGCCCTGCATGCCGACCTTGGGCTGAATCGCCCCGGAGATGCCGGCCGCCAGATACAGCTTCGGCGCGACCGTCTTGCCGGTCTGACCGATCTGGGCCGCGTAGGGGTACCAGCCGGCATCGACCACGGCACGGGTCGCCGCGACGGCGCCGCCCATCGACTCGGCCAGCTCCTCGCAGAGCTTGAAGCCGTCGGCAGCGCCGAGGCCGCGACCGCCGCCAACCAGGATGTCGGCGTCCTCGATGTTGACGTCGGCGCCGCGCTGCTCGCCGCGCTGGATCATCTTGGCCTTGGTCGACCAGGGCGAGAGCTCTATGTCGATATCGACGACCTCGGCCGAGGCGCCGTTGCCCTCGACCAGGTCGAAGGCGTTCAG
>CAZHZI010000108.1:0-6942 GCA_964536955.1 uncultured Conexibacteraceae bacterium | reverse complement strand
CGATGCCCTCGTCCTGCGGATCGAGGACACCGACCGCGAGCGATCGACCGCTGACAATGTCGAGCAGATCCTCGACGCCCTACGCTGGCTGGAGCTGGACTGGGACGAGGGCCCCGTTTCCCAGGCCGCCCGGAATGAGAATCACACCGCGGCGCTGCGCCGCCTGCTCGACTCCGGCGCCGCCTATCGCGATCCCGCCACCGCCAAGGACGTCGAAGCCTGGAAGGCGGAGCACGGCGCCGACCGCGGCTACCGCGGCGAGCCGAGCGAGGAGGCCGGCGCCGCAATCCGCCTTCGCGTCCCCGACGAGGGCGAGACGGTCGTTGACGACGTGATCCGTGGGCCGGTCGGCTTCCCCAATCGCAGCTACGACGACTTCGTCATCGCCCGGGCAGATGGCTCGGTCCTCTACAACTTCGCTGTCGCCGTCGACGACGCCGAGATGGAGATCAGCGATGTCGTGCGGGGTGACGACCACCTCTCCAACACCCCCAAGCAGCTGCTGGTCCTTCGCGCCCTGGGCCACGAGCCGCCGCGCTACGCCCACCTGCCGCTCCTCCATGGCCCGGACGGCCGCAAGCTCTCCAAGCGCCACGGCGCCGCCTCGGTGCAGGAGCTGCGCGACGCCGGCTATCTGCCTGCCGCGGTCCGCAATTACCTTGCGCTGCTCGGCTGGGGGACGACCGACGACACGACGCTGATGTCGACCGAGGAGCTGGTTTCCCGGTTCAGGATCGAGGACGTCGGCAAGGCGGCGGCTGTCTTCGACGAGAAGAAGCTGCGCTGGATCAACGGCCGCTTCATGCGGGAGATGTCGCTGGAGGCCTACACGGCCGCTGTTGCCCGCCACTACGGCCGCGAGCCCGACGAGCGGCTCCGCGCCGCCTGCGAGATCTCCCAGGAGAAGGCTCAGACCCTCGACGAGGTCTGGCCGTTGATCCGTTTTCTCTTTGAGCCGCCGGTCGATGACCGCAAGGCATGGGAGAAGGTGATGAGGGGGGAGACGCTGCCCCTGTTGGAGGCCGCCCGCGAGGCGCTGGGCAACGCCAAAGGTTTCGACGCTGCCTCCGTGGAGGCCGCGCTGGCGCCGCTAACCGAGCGCCTGGACGTCAAGCCGGGCAAGCTCTACCAGCCGATCCGCGTTGCGATCACCGGCAGTACCGTCTCGCCGGGCATCTTCGAGTCGCTGGCCACGCTCGGGCGCGAAGAGTCGCTTTCCCGAATCGAAACAGCGATCGCCCGCCTTTCCCGGCCCTGAAGAGGCCGAGCGGTCGAACACTCGGACCGGACAAACCGGGCAGGTCGTCATCACTTTTGGGGAGGCCCAAGCTAAACCGAACGTCCTCCACTGTCGATGAGCTGTGCGGAGATCCACGCTTTTTATGCAGTCGACAAAGCCAGACAGCAATGGAAAGGCCGGGGCGCACGACGTCACCGGCAAAAAGGGCGGCTCACGTCCGGATCCCGGCAGCCGTCTTGCCGACGCCTTCGAGGCCGTCGAGCGTTTTCCGGTCCTGTTCGAGTCTCGCGATCGGGTGATGCGCGCGGCCACCGCCGAGACGGCCCGGGTCGGCGAACTGGTCGAGGCTGTCGAGTCGGACGTCGCTCTCACGATCTCCGTTTTGCGCTTCGCCAACCGCAGCGGCCACGCGGCCGGTGGAATTGCGACCGTTCCCGAGGCGATCGACGTGCTGAAGCCATCCGGCGTCCTGGCGATCGCGGGCACCGCGCCGGTCTACGACTTCTTCGAGTCGAATGGAGGCTGGGTCGTGAAGCCCGAGCAACTGCGCATTCACGCACTCGCCACACAGCGCGCCGCCGACCAGATCGGCCGGGCGGTCGGTTGGGCCGAGCGCGACGAGCTGGCCGTGGCGGCCCTCCTGCATGACGTCGGGCGGCTGGTCATCTCCCGCCTGCACCCCGGCTACAAGCCCTATTTCGACGCCGCCTCTCGCACCCCCGAGCAACGGATCCGCGACGAGCGTGAGCAGCTCGGCATCGACCACGCCCTGGTTGGCGGGGTGCTCGCACGACGCTGGAACATGCCGCCGAGGATCGCCGTGGCGATCGAGCGCCACCATGCCGAGGACGCGGACGGCCTGGCCGCGATGGTCGGCGTCGCGGACATGGTCGCCCACTACGCTCAGGGAGAGGCGGTCAACAGGGAGCGGCTCACCAAAGGGGTGGAGCGCTGTGGGTTGAGCGTCGAAGGGCTGCGCAACCTCCTCTACGAGCTTCCCTATCCGCGCCAGGACGTTCCCAGGACCGCTGAGCCGTGCCCGCTGTCGGTGCGCGAGCTGGACGTGCTTCGGCATCTTTCCGAAGGCATGGTCTACAAGCAGATCGCCAGCGAGATGCAGCTCTCCGTCTCGACGATCCGCACCCACCTGCACAACGTGTACGGCAAGATCGGCGTCGTGGATCGGGCGCAGGCGGTGCTTACCTCTCGCGACAGAGGCTGGATCTAGTCGCTAGTCGATCAGCGACTCACGTAGGGCTATCGCAACCGCGTGCGTCCGGTTCCTTGCTTCGAGGCGAGCCAAAACGTTCTTCGTGTGCGTCTTCACTGTCTCTTCGCTTACGTCGAGTTCCCTTGCTGCCACAGTGGTCGATTCGCCGTCGGCCAGCAGCTGGAGGATCTGGCGCTGGCGGCGGGTCAGCTTGCCACGGCTGCCCTTCGGGGGGACGGAGGGGTCGATGAAGCTCTCCTGGGCAAGCGCCGCTTGCACGGCTTGCCTCAGCTCATCCGCGCCGGCCGTGCGGGCGACGTAGGCGGTTGCGCCCGCCTGGAATGCGGCGGTGGCGATATG
Organism: uncultured Conexibacteraceae bacterium; assembly: GCA_964536955.1. GTDB lineage: Bacteria > Actinomycetota > Thermoleophilia > Solirubrobacterales > 70-9 > CAZHZI01. Next base: position 4,132 of record CAZHZI010000108.1, on the reverse strand, counting down.
ACGCTCCGGCCGCTCGCCGTGGGCGACGATGCCAAGGCTCGGCTCGGCCGTGCGAATGGCGCGGATCGTTTCGTTGCCGCCGAGCGCGGGGGTGCCGCCGTTGACCCGAAAGCGCATGTCGACGATCGCCACGTCAAACTTTCCAACGTCGCGGATCAGGTCCAGGGCGTCCTCGCGACTGTCGCTCTCGTAGACCTCGAAGCCATCGTCGAGCACCCCGCGCAATCCGAGCCGGACCAGGGGATGCCCGTCGATCACTAGGCAGTGGGGGCGCTCGCTCAGGACTGCTTCCGATCTGCTGACGTGGGTGGTGGCTCCAACCTGACGCTTGGAACTCGACTTCGATCCTAACCCAGACCCTCCGCGAGTTCCGGGGCGGATCCGGATAGTGCGGTAGAAAGGACCACGTGATCTCGGTGACCTCGAAGTCTCGTTACGCCGTGGTGGCGATGGCGGAGCTGGCCCGCTCCGGGGACCGGCCGGTGCCGATCAAAGAGCTGGCCGAGCGTCGCGCGATCCCGGAGCAGTTTCTGGAGCAGCTCTTCTCGACATTGCGGCGAGACGGGCTCCTGACCAGCCACCGCGGGATGAAAGGCGGTTACACGCTCTCCCGCGCAGCGGACGAGATCAACGTGTTGGAGGTCGTCCAGGCCCTCGATGGCAGGGTGGGCCAGGAGGCCGACGAGGCGGGAGGCATCTGGGCCGAGGGCGTTACCGCCCTGCGCAATGTCTTCGGCGAGATGACGATCGCAGAGGTCGCCCGGCGCGAGGCCGAGGAGGCCGGCTCGGGGATGTACTACATCTAGTCGCCCGCACTCAAACTTGATCTCAGAGATCGCTCGGCTTCCGGTGAGCGAGCACCTCGTACTGCCGCCAGTTCTCGGGGGCGGGCATTCCCATCTCCAGCGCTTTGGGCCTCACCTCGGCGGAAACCTTCTCCATGCCCTCCTCGTGCTCCCAGTGGTTTACGACCATCAGGCCGTCGTCGGTCTTGACGACGGTGTTGGAGATACCGCCGTTTTCGGCGGCGAGCGGGGCGACGATCTGGGCGAGCTTTTCTTCCTGCAGCGCAAAAAGCTGCTCAGGGTCGCCATGAAGCTCAAACATCGTGAGGATGGACATACGAGTCTCCGATCCGTTGGGGCTGGTCGTAGGTACGAGTTGCGAGAGTCAGTCCGCTAGTTTTGACGCCCAGCACCTTGCTGCCAGACCGCGCTGTAAGCGCAACTCCGCTGGCGGGCTTTTTTGGCTTTCGGTTTGGCCATCCTCTCTCCTCCGGTCATCCCACCTTCGCCAGTGACTCACTTTACTGCCCGCTAATTTGCAGCCAAAACACACTTGGAGCAGGGCCAACTCCAAAGCGCGCGTGGTCGCGGCAGCGAGGTGGGGCACGTAAGATCGCTCCGTGGGAGCTCTAGCCGCAGCGTTTGTGATTCGTTCCCATGGGGGCGGCAGATGGCTTTCCAGAGCGCAGAGCCGTCCCTTCAGCCCGATGTACTACGCCTGATGCGGATCGGGGGCGAGGCATCGGCGGTCGTCGGGAATACGCCGATGGTGGCGCTTGGACGGCTGGGTGAGGGGGTGGCCGGCGAGGTCTGCGCGAAGCTCGAGTACTTCAACCCCGGTGGCTCCGTGAAGGACCGGATCGGAGTGGCGATGATCGACGCCGCCGAGGAGGGGAGCAAGATCGAGCGCGGCCGCTCGGTCATCGTCGAGCCGACCAGCGGGAACACCGGCATCGCGCTGGCGATGGTCTGTGCGGCGCGCGGCTACGAGCTGATCCTCACCCTCCCGGAGGGGATGAGCCGGGAGCGGGCGAAGCTGTTGCGCGCATATGGCGCCGAGGTTCGCGAGACGCCGTCGCTGGGCGGGATGACCGAGGCCGTCGAGCTGGCGGAGGAGATCCGCGAGCAGCGCAAGGGCTTCATGCCGCAGCAGTTCTCCAACCCGGCGAACGCGGAGATCCACCGGCGAACCACCGCGGAGGAGATATGGCGCGACAGCGGCGGCGAGGTCGGCGCCTTCGTCGCCGGGGTCGGGACCGGCGGGACAATCACCGGAGTGGGGCAGATGCTGCGCGAGCGCAGCCCCGAGACGCTGATCGTGGCGGTCGAGCCTGAGACCTCGCCCGTGCTCTCCGGCGGCTCGCCGGGGCCTCACAAAATTCAGGGCATCGGGGCGGGGTTCGTTCCCGATGTGCTCGATCGCTCGGTGATCGACGAGGTGATCTCGATCTCCGACGAGGAGGCTCTCGAGACCGCGCGCCTCGCAGCTCAGCGCGAGGGGATCCTCGCCGGAATCTCCGCCGGAGCCAACCTCAGCGCGGCTTTGGAGGTGGCGGCGCGACCGGACATGCAGGACAAGCGAGTCATCACGATCGTCTGCGACTCGGGCGAGCGCTACATGTCCCTGCCATTCTTTTTCCCATGAGCACGTGGAAGAGAGTCCTGGGCGAGGTCAAGGCTGACGTAGCAGCCGCGCGGGATCGCGATCCCGCGGCTCACGGGGTTTCTGCCTTCGAGATCCTCGCCAGCTGGGCCGGGGTGCAGGCGCTGCTGGCGCACCGCGTCGCCCATGCCCTGCGGGAGGCGGGGGTGCCCTTGGCCCCCCGCGCGATTGCCTACCTGTCCCGGGCGGTGACCGGGGTGGAGATCCACCCGGCCGCGAAGATAGGCGGCGAGTTCTTCATCGATCACGGCTCCGGCGTGGTGATTGGCGAGACCGCGGAGATCGGCGACCGAGTGACGCTCTATCAGGGCGTGACGCTCGGCGGCACGGGCTTCCAACGTGGCAAGCGCCACCCTACCCTTGGGGACAACGTCACCGTCGGGTCCGGGGCCAAGCTGCTGGGCCCGATCGCGGTTGGAGACGGTGCCAAGGTCGGCGCCAACACCGTCGTCGTCGAGGACGTACCGCCGCTGTCGACCGTGGTCGGCAACCCCGGCCATCCGGTGAAGGTGGAGGGACGGCGAGTCGAGGGGCCCGACGCCGATTGGATCCACCTGCCGGATCCCATCGCCGAGGCGATCAAGGGGATCTCCGAGCGCATCGCGGACCTCGAGCGGCGAATTGCGGACCTCGATGGCAGGGAGAAGGCCGACCGTGAGAACGGCGAGCTGCGCTCCCGCACCGGCCGCTCTTCGGCCGGCGGCTGAGCGGCCCGCCCCCGCCGCCTCCCTCTCTATTCTCGGCAGGGCATGTTGAAGATCGATACGGAGGTGTCGTTGGACGCCCAGAACACTCCCGAGGGCGCCCCCACCGAGCCCGGCGCCGATCGCGTCGAACAGCTGATGGCCGGCCTCAACGACCCGCAGCGCGAGGCCGTTCGCCACGGCGATGGACCCCTGCTGGTCCTGGCCGGGGCCGGCTCGGGCAAGACCCGCGTCCTGACTCACCGGATCGCCTATCTGTTGGCCACGGACCGGGCGAGGCCGGGCGAGATCCTCGCGATCACCTTCACCAACAAGGCGGCGACGGAGATGCGGGAGCGCGTGGAGAGGCTGGTCGGCCGTTCGGCGCGCGCGATGTGGGTGACGACCTTCCATTCGGCTTGCGCCCGGATGCTGCGCGCGGACGCCGAGCGGCTCGGCTACTCGCGCAGCTTCACGATCTATGACGAGTCCGACTCGCTGCGGATGGCCAAACGCTGCATGGCCGAGTTGGAGATCGATCCAAAACGCTACCCGCCCCGGTCGATCCGCTCTCAAATCTCCGGCGCGAAGAACAAGCTGGTCGATGCCGCCGCCTACGCCCAGGCCCAGGGCAGTGTCTTCGAGGAGGTAGTCGCCGAGGTCTACGCGCTCTACGAGAAGCGGATGCTCGAGGCGAACGCGATGGACTTCGACGACCTGCTGGTTCGCACCGTCAACGTGATGGAGCTGCATGAGGAGGTGCGCGACCGCTGGCGCTGCGCCTTCGGCCACGTCCTCGTCGACGAGTACCAGGACACCAACCACGCCCAGTACCGGCTGCTGCAGCTGCTTGCCTCCGAGCACGACAACCTGATGGTGGTCGGTGACGAGGACCAGTCGATCTACGGCTTTCGTCACGCCGACATCCGCAACATCCTCGACTTCGAGCGTGACTTCCCCGAGGCCGAGGTGGTCAAGCTCGAGCAGAACTACCGCTCGAC
>CAZHZI010000107.1:0-6943 GCA_964536955.1 uncultured Conexibacteraceae bacterium | reverse complement strand
GCCGGGGATGAAGTAGCGCTGCTCGTCGAAGACGGCGTAGTTCGGCAGGCGGTTCTTGCGGTAGACATCCTTGACCTCTCCGTCGCCGAGCACCGCGAGCGAGTTGTGGGCGTGGCGAAAGTCGCCACCATCGGCAGCCGGCTCGGCAAAGCCGACCAGGGCGACCATCTCGCTCACCCCCCGAGCAAGCTCATCGACGGCGCGTTGGTTGGCCTCGACGAAATGGCGCTTCAGGTAGAGATCCTCAGCGGGATAGCCGGGCACGCAGAGCTCCGGGAAGATCGCCAGGTCGGCACCCTCGCCGCGAGCGCGGCCGATCCAATCGGCGATCTTGGCGGCGTTGCCGTCGATGTCCCCGACGGTGGGGTCGATCTGGGCGAGGGCTACGCGCACGGGCTCGCGTCCCGCGCCGCGGGCATGCAAGCGCGCACCGCTCGCCACGACCTGGGACACCCTGCTCCCACCGTGTCGACTGGCGCGCTCACAGGAGAAGTATCGCCGCCGAGTCGCCCGGAGAGAGCCTGGCGCGCCTGTAGGCTGCTTTCGATGCGAGGACGCCGCCAGCTGACCGGTGCCTCGCTCGCGGCCCTGCTGCTCGTCGCCGTGGCGCCCGCCGCCTCATCTTCCATGGCCGCGATGCGCCCGTTCAAGGCGCCCGTGTCACGGCCGACCGAGCCTGCTTCCCGGCCCACCGACCGTCCCGATCCCAACCGCAACGCCTACACGGTCCCCGAAGCGCCGAGCTCCCCCGCCTGTACCCGCAACTTCTGCGTGCACTGGGTCGCGGTGGGCCTCGACGCTCCCGACCGCACAGACGCCGACGGGGCGAGCGACGGGGACGGCGTCCCTGACTTCGTCGAGCAGGTGCAGGGCATAGCCGAGCACGTCTACGCGATCGAGAACCGCAAGCTCGGCTGGCGGGACCCGAAGTCCGACGGAAGCAAAGGGGGCGGGAGGGGAAAGACCGACATCTACCTGGCGCAGATAGGCGGAACGCTGTTCGGCTATGCCGCGCCCGACCGCGACCAGGGCACCAAAGCTCATCGACTCCCGCGGCGGCTGTACGGCTACCTCGTTCTGGACAACGACTACGACCCGTTCGAGTTCCCCGGCACGAAGTCGGCGGACGTCTTGGAGGTGACGCTGGCCCATGAGTACAACCACATCCTCCAGTTCGGCTATGACGCCTTCCAGGACGCGTGGTTCGCCGAGGCGACCGCTGTCTGGATGGAGGACCAGGCATACAACGGCATCAACGACTACCTGCGCTATGTGCGGCGCTGGGTCCACCGCTTCGACACGCCGCTGACCACCAGCTCGATCAAGGAATACGGCTCGGCCGTTTGGAACCATTGGCTCGCCCGGCGCTATGGGCGAGAGGTCATCCGCAAAGCGTGGGCGCGGGCGCTCCACACCAAGCCCGGGGGCTTCTCCGTCGCCGCCTACGACTCGGCGATCCGCGCTGCCTCGGGCTCTGACTTCGCCCGTGACTTCGCCCGCTTCTCTCGCGACGTCGCCGAGTGGAGAACCGGGTCGATATTCCGCGAGGGCCCGCTCTACCCCGACGTCTCCCGCCAGGGATCCCTGCCGACGAACGGCAGGCCGCTGACGCGCCAGCTCAACCACACCACCTTCCAGCTGTTGCGGATCGACGCCAAGGGAGGGAGAGCCGTAGTCCTCAACGCCACCGCGCCGGGCGGGGCCGCCGCGGGGATTGCACTGGTCGGCAGGATCGGGCCCGAGCGCGGCGGCCGGGTGGTCTCCCGCCTGCGCTTCAAGCGCAACGGTGGCCGGATGGCCGTGCGGTTGGCCCGGCCCGGGCGCTTTGACCGGATCACCGCGGTGCTGGTCAACTCCGACGCGAGCGCCTTCGGGTTCAGCGTCCGGCGACTCGACTGGAACTACTTGACCGACACGGCGCCGTTCGACGTGCGAGCACGCGTCTTGCGCTGAGCTTTCGCTTTCGCTTTCGTCTTTTTCTTTCGCTTCGGCGTCACGTCGACGATCTCGCCGACCGCGCCCTCCAAATCGAGGGCGAAGCTGTCGAGGTCGGCCATAGCGTCGTAGTCGCCGACCAGGCCGAAGTCGACCTGGCCGTTGTAGGACATGATCCCCACGCAAAGAGCCTGACGGCGAGCGAGCGGAACCATCGGGTAGATCGCCTGCATCTCCCGGCCGAGGACGTAGAGTGGGAATTGGGGCCCTGGGACGTTGGTCACCACCAGGTTGAAGAAGCGCTGGGCGGGCTGCAGCCGCGCCGCCTGGGCGGCGATCGTCGGCGGCGCGAAGTCGGTGATCCGGGTGAGGATCTCGGCGCCTACGGCCTGGCCCGACCCCTTCAGGTCGCCCATCGCCTCCGTCACCAGACGCAGCCGCTCGACTGGGTCTTCGCACCACACCGGCAGCGGCGCCATCATCGCCGCGAGGCGATTGCCGAGCGCTCCGTGCTCCTCCTCAGCCCGGACGCTGACCGGAACCAGCGCCCGCATCTTCAGCCCGTCGGTGTCGTGGCCGCGCGCACGGAGGTAGTTGCCAAGCGCGCCGCCGACGATCGAGAGGACGACGTCGTTGACCGTACCCCCGTGCGCGTCCTTGACGCGCTTCAGATCGCCGAGGTCCGCACGGACGAAGGCGAGGCGGCGATGGGGGCCGATCTCGACGTTGAGAGGGGTGCTGGGCGCAGCGATCCCGGCGCCGATCATCTCGCCTGTCGCGGTGAGGCCGCGGATGACGTGGCGCGGTCCGCGGAGCGCCGCGCGGCAACCCCGGACGATCTCCTGGGGGCTGGTGGCCCTCTCCCGTAGAGCATCCCCGAGCAACTGCAGATCGGTCGGCTCCGGACGCGGCGACCACTTGGGGGCGGGGGAAGTCGCCGGCTCCCGGGCTACGTCGAAGAGGACCGTCGTGATGTCCACCCCAGAGATCCCGTCGACCAGCGCGTGATGGCTCTTGCCGACCACCGCGAAGCGATCGTCGTCGAGCCCCTCGACCAGCCACAGCTCCCAGAGCGGCTTGCTGCGGTCGAGCTGCTGAGAGAAGATCCGCGCCGCCAGGTTGCGCAGCTGCTCCTCTGAGCCGGGCGTCGGCAGCGCGGTCTGGCGCACGTGGTAGTCGAGGTTGAGGTGGGGGTCGTCGACCCAGACGGGGCGGCCCTGGCTGAATGGCACGAAGCGCAACTTCTGGCGGAAGCGGGGCACCAGGTGAAGGCGGGAGGCGATGTGGTCGCGGAACTCCTCGTGGGTCGGCGCCGGTCCCTCGAAGACGATCGTCGAGGCGACGTGCATGTGGGCGCCCGCCCGCTCCATGTGAAGGAACGAGGTGTCGAGCCCGCTGAGCCGATCCTCACCCACGGCCCCATCTTCGCAGACGCTCGTGGAGCGTCAATCCGAAAACGCGAGCCGGAGCTGGTCCTGCGGGGTGGCTTCCTCGGGGCCGGGCGACTCTTGCTCGAAGGAGGCGACCCGAACGCCGAGCAGCCGCACCGCGCGGGGTGGGGAATAGGCGCGCAGCAGGTCGAGTGCAACCGGGGCGACGACCGCCGGGTCGTTGGTCCGATGGTCGACCGTGTGAGCGCGGGTGACCGTGGTCCAATCGTCGAGGCGGACCTTGATCCCGATCGTGCGTCCCTCCAAGGCGCGCGAGCGTAACCGCCTGCATAGCTCCTCGGCAAGGCCGGCGAGCGAGGCGGCCAGCTCACCGTGATCGCGGACGTCGACGTCGAAGGTCGTCTCGGCCGACTGCGACTTCGCCTCCCGGGCGACGGTGAGCGCCGTGTCGTCCTCGAAGTGGGCGCGGGTCCGCAGCCAGCGGCCCATCCGCGGGCCGAAGGCCTCGGTCAGCCTCTCCGGCTCCTGCGCGCGCAGGGCCGCCAGGGTGGGGATGCCCATCCCCTGCAGCTTCAGAACCGTCTTCGGGCCGATTCCGGGGACCAGGCCCGGAGAGTCCTCCGCGAAGCGCTCCAGCGCACCTTCGCGCGACAGCAAGACCAGCCCGGCGGGCTTAGCCAGCTCGCTGGTTATCTTCGCCAGCAGCCGGTTCTCGGAGATCCCAATCGAGCAGGTCAGTCCGGTTTCCTCCAGGATCTCGGCTGCGATTCGCCGCATCGTCGCCTTCGGAGAGAAGAGACCGGTCAGCTCTACATACGCCTCATCGAGCCCGACGACCTCAACCGTCTCGGCGTTGCGACGCAGAATCGTCATCACCTCCCGGGACGCCTCCCGATAGGCGGTGAAGTCGGGTTGCAGGTAGACGGCATCGGGAAGCCGGCGGCGCGCGACCGCCGCCGGCATCGCCGAGTGGATCCCGGCCAGCCTCCGCGCCTCGTAGCTCGCAGTCGTCACAACCGCCCGCGGCCCGGCCCCGCAGACCACGACGGGCTTGCCTTTCAACGCAGGTCGACGCCGCAGCTCAACCGACGCGTAGAACGCGTCCATGTCGAGATGCGCAACCGTCCTTCCAGCCATCTGGAGCGATGGTAGGCGACGACCTAGACTTCAAAGCGTGGCTTCGGCTGAGGCGAAGAATCTTGAGGCGATCTCGAAGGCGATCGACCAGCACAACTCGAGCTGCCCATTCCCGGCTGCTGAGGTGCGGATGAATCCGTTCGAGGTCGAGCGGCTTGGCTGGGATCACATCCGAGGGCTGCCGCTGGTCCCCGATGCGGAGGTCGGCACCGGGCGGTTTCGCATCGTCTGCTCCCGCGAGCTCGACGGCGGTGGGCTTGAAGAGGTCGAGGCCGTCGGGCAGGAGCTCCAGACCGTCGAGCCGATCAACAACTGACGGGCTAAACCTCGCTCCAGAAGTCCAGGCCCAGGCCGTCAAGCCAGCTCTGGGCCTCGATGTTGAGCTGGAACAGCTCGCCGGTCCAGATCAGCACGCCCATCGCGATCAGGACAACCCCGCCGCCGGCGACAATCGCCTGGTAGTGGCGCTTGACGACCGCGAAGGCCGTGGTCATCCGCGAGAACGCGATCGCGGTGAGGAGGAAGGGGATCCCCAGGCCGGCGGAGTAGACGGCGAGGAGAAAGGCGCCTCGTCCGGCGGAGTCCGAAAGGGAAGCGGCGGAGAGGATCGCGCCAAGCGTGGGGCCGATGCACGGAGTCCAGGCGATCGCGAAGGCGGCGCCGGCGACGATCGGTCCGCCCTTGCCGGCGCGTTTGAGCAAAGCGTCCATGTGCCATTCGCGGTTGAGCCGGGTGACGAACAGCGAGCCGACGAAGAGGACGCCCATCGCGACTATCAGCGCGCCGGAGATCTTCGTCAACAGCTCCTCGTGATCCTCGAGGGTGGCGCCGAGGCCGGTTGCGGTCAGGCCCAGGGCGATGAAGATCGCCGAGAAGCTGGCGACGAAGAGCAGGCTGGGGCCGAGGACGCGGCGCCAGCCTGCGTCCTCCAGCTCGGCGGCCGAGACGCCACTCACCGCCGAGAGATACCCCGGCACCAGCGGCAGGACGCAGGGGGAGAGGAAGGAGACGACGCCGGCCACAAGCGCGGCGAGGATGCCTATTCCGGCAGCCGGGTCTGTGCTCGAAACGGCGGCGATCACCGCATCTCAGGGTACCCGCCCAGGGGCTTCGGTCACCACCGCGTCCGCCTTGCAATGCGTCAGGCTGGGGGAGAGACTGGCCCGCATGGAACTCAACGCGCTGATCCTCAACTGCACTCTGAAGAAGTCGCCGGAGCCGTCCAACACACAGGGCCTGATCGACATGGTCACCGACCACTTCGACCACCTCGGCGTCAGGCACGAGACGCTGCGGCCGGTCGACTACGAGATCCCCTTTGGCGTGGTCTCCGACATGGGCGATGGGGACAAGTGGCCGCAAATCCTCGAGAAGGTATTCGCCGCGGAAATTCTGATCCTCGGCATGTCGATCTGGTTCGGGGTCCGCAACAGCGTCAGCCAGATGGTGATCGAGCGGCTCGACGGCACCTACAACACGACCAACGAGGTCGGCCAGTACCCGCTTTACAACACGGTCGGAGGAGTCGTCGTCACCGGCAACGAGGACGGCGCCCACGCCTGCGCCGAGACGACCCTCTTCAATCTCACCCACCTCGGCTGTGCGATCCCGCCCAACGCGGACACATACTGGGTCGGGGACGCCGGCCCGGGCCCCTCCTTCCTCGACGCGGGTGGCAAGGACCATCCCTATACGCAGAAGACCGCGAAGTGGATGTCGCACAACGTCGTCCACCTCGCCCGCATCCTCAAGGAGAACCCGATCCCGCCGGATGGCAACACGGTTCCAGGCTGGCAGCCGGCGGAATGTCGCGGCCACGACGACCGGATGCCGGGGGGGCACGTCGGCTGAGAGGAGAGGGGCTTCGGCCCGACGCGGTAGATTCCTGGCTACGCAGCCAAACTGCCGCGCAGCCGCGGAGACCACAGGAGCAGACTTTTGAGCAACCGCACGTTCGTGATCGGGGTCGGGATGACCAAGTTCGAGAAGCCCGGCACCAAGGAGGGCGACTATCCCGACTGGGCCAAGGAGGCGGGGGAGAAGGCGCTCGGCGACGCCGGAATCCCGTATGAGGACGTCGAGCAGGCCTACGCGGGCTATTGCTACGGAGACTCCACCTACGGCCAGCGGGCGCTTTACCAGCTCGGCTTGACCGGGATCCCGGTCGTCAACGTCAACAACAACTGCTCGACCGGCTCCTCGGCGCTGTTCCTGGCGCGCCAGGCCGTCAAGGGCGGCCTCGTCGACTGCGCGATGGCGATTGGCTTCGAGAAGATGGAGCCGGGCTCGCTGGGGGTCAAGTACACCGACCGCACCAACGCGCTCGACAAGCACGCGACGCGGATGTTCGAGCTTCGCGAGCCCGAGGCCTCGCCGCCGGCGCCGCAGATGTTCGGCAACGCCGGCCGCGACCACATGGAGAAGTACGGCTCGACCGCCGACCACTACGCCTGGATCGGCTGGAAGAACCACAAGCACTC
>CAZHZI010000106.1:0-7048 GCA_964536955.1 uncultured Conexibacteraceae bacterium | reverse complement strand
CGTCCTGAGCCAGGATCAAACTCTCCGTGAAGGTACTTCTTACGAAGAGCTGCCATGCCTAGCTAGGCCACCGGGTACACATACTCGGCGGCCGGCATGACGGGTAAATCAGACCGCTCGGCACGCTGACGTGACCGAGCGGATCGGGCTCAAACAACCCACGGACACGAATGTCCGCGGGGTGCACGCTGCTCAGTTTTCAAAGACCGCTGCGCCTCCACGGCGGGACTCGCCGCTCTTACGCATGGGCCAGGCCGAGGGCCTGCCCAAGAAGGACGAAGGAGTATAGCGCCGGAGAAGCCGCTTGCCTAGTGCCCGGCTCGCAACCGACGGAACCGGCGCTTGCCGACCTGCAGGACCCTACCGTCAAGCTCTGCAGGCTCGAGGTCAAGGGCATCGGCCGGCAGCGCCTCGCCATCGACCTTCACGCCTCCCTGGCTGATCAGCCGCCGCGCCTCGCTGGAGCTGATCGCGAAGGCTTCCGCCATCAGCAGCGGCATATGGACCCGCCCCCCATCGTTGTCCAGGAAAGGCGTCAGCTCAATCTCCTCTACGTCGTCAGGCACCTCGTGCTGCACGAAGAGGCGATCGAAATGCTCCTCAGCGCTCTGCGCAGCGCTCGCGGCGTGGAAGCGCTCGACGATGCGCCGCGCCAGCTCGCGCTTGGCCTTGTTCGGCTGCCCGGACGGCTCGCCCCCGAGCAACAGCCGGTAGTAGTCGGGCATCGCCTCATCGGGAATCCGCATCAGCCGGCCGAACATCTCCTCCGGCGGATCGGTCACCCCGACGTAGTTATCCAGTGACTTGCTCATCTTCTGGACGCCGTCGATCCCGACCAGGATCGGCATCGTGACGATCGACTGGGGCTTCTGCCCGTAGGAGGCCTGCACGTCGCGGCCGAAGAGCAAATTGAACTTTTGATCGGTGCCCCCCAGCTCGACGTCGGCCTCGACCGCCACGGAGTCGTACCCCTGCAGCAGTGGATAGAGCAACTCGACCGCGGCGATCGGCGCCTCGGCAGCCAACCGCTTTTGAAAGTCGTCGCGCTCAAGCAGCCTGGCGACCGTGGTCTGGGCGAGCAGGCCCAACAGGGCGTCCGGCTCCATTCTCAGCCACTCGCTGTTGAAGCGGACCTCGGTGCGCTCACGGTCGAGCAGCTTGAAGGCCTGCTCCTGATAGGTGGCGGCGTTGGCGGCAATCTCCTCGGCCGAAGGAACCGGTCGCTGTGCCGAACGCCCGCTCGGGTCGCCGACGCGCGCCGTAAAGTCGCCGATGATCAGCACGATCTGATGGCCCGCTTCCTGGAACTCCCGCAGCTTCTCGAGGACGACGGTGTGACCGAGGTGGATGTCGGCCGTGGTCGGGTCGATTCCAAGCTTCACCCGCAGCGGCCGGTCCCCCGTCAGCTGCTTGGCGAGCATCCCGGCGGGCAACACGTCGACTGCGTTTCGCGTCAAGTCCATGGCGGGGGCAATGCTAGACTGCCGCCCTCTCTTGGCGGGCGAACGCAGCAAGCCGCGCCTCAAGAAGCTGCGCATCCTCTTCGTGCTGATGGGGCTGGGCGTGCTGGGGCTGGTCTCGATGGTCTTCGGGATGATGATGGCTGTCTCCCAGGACCTGCCGGCGATCTACAACTTCGCCCAGTACAAGGCGTCGAAGAACAGCGAGGCGCTCGACGCCACCGGGCAACTGATCGGCACCCTGACCAGCAACCAGAACAAGATCCTGCTCAGCAGCGGGCAGATCTCCCCCAACGTCAAGAACGCCGTGGTCGCGGTCGAGGACCAGCGCTTCTACGAGCACACGGGGGTTGATTTCCAGGGGATCGGCCGCGCCCTGGTCAAAGACATTCTGAGCCAGAGCGCCGCCCAGGGCGCCTCGACGATCACCGAGCAGTTCGTCAAGAACGCGCTCGCCGCCCAGGGCAGCCGCACGGTCTTCCAGAAGTTCCGAGAGGCGGCGCTCGCCTACCGGCTGGAGCGCCATTGGAGCAAGAACAAGATCCTCACCGAGTATCTCAACACGATCTATTTCGGCGAAGGCGCTTATGGGATCGAAGCCGCGGCCCGCACGTTCTTCGGCGCCGCCCACCCCGGGTGCGGGACCGATGCCGAGCCCTGCGCTTCGGTCTTGGAGGCCTGGGAGGCCGCGATGCTGGCCGGGGTGATCGCCTCACCGTCGGCCTACGACCCCAAGCTCTTCCCGGAAAGCTCCCTGCGCCGGCGCAACCTTGTGCTCGCCAAGATGCACGAGCAGGGCTACATCACCAATGAGCAGTACGTGGATGGGACAAGGCAGGCGCTTCCCGCCCCTGACGACATCGAGCCGCCCTCGATCGATTCCGAAGCCCCCTACTTCACCTCCTGGGTGCGCCAACAGCTGGTCGACCGCTTCGGCGCCGCGCAGACCTTCTTCGGCGGATTGAAAATCAAGACGACGCTCGACCTCCAGCTCCAGGAGGCGGCCGAGGGCGTGGTCAGCTCCTACCTCAGCGGGGTCCTCCCCACGGCCTCCGTCGTGGTGATCGACAACCGCAACGCCGGTATCAAGGCAATGGTCGCCGGCCCTGACTTCGATGAGAAGCCGTTCAATCTGGCGACGATGGGCCACCGCCAACCGGGCTCCTCGATCAAGCCGATCATTCTGGCGACGGCGCTGGAACAGGGGATCCTCTCCGGGTCCGTTTATGAGTCCGCCCCGCAGGTCTTCCAGTTCGGCAAGGACGGCGAGGAGCTCTTCGAGGTGAACAACTACGCGGACAGCTACCTGGGATCGGCCTCGCTGGCGACGGCGACCACGTACTCCGACAACTCCGTCTACGCGCAGGTCGGCCTCGAAAGCCTTGAGCACGGCACTCATGACATCGCGGCGATGGCCCACCGGATGGGAGTGCAGACGCACCTCTCGACCAACCCGGCGATGGTGCTGGGAGGCCTGAAGGTGGGAGTGACCCCGCTCGAATGGACGTACGCCTTCTCGACGCTCGCCAACGACGGTGACCGTGTCAGCGGCACTCTCGCACCCGACCCCGGCGACAGCCCCGTCGCCTACACGCAGGTGACGGACCAGGACGAGGATTTGATCAAGGGGGGCGACAACGACTCGATCCACACCCCGGTGATCTCAGAGCCGGTCGCCGAGGAGGCAAAGTCGATTCTCCACAGCGTCGTGACCGGTGGCACCGGGGTGCGGGCCAACATCGGCGACGCCTCCCAGTGGGGAAAGACGGGGACGACCGAGAACAACGGCGATGCCTGGTTCTGCGGGGCGACCGAAGACGTGACGGCCTGCGTCTGGGTCGGCTACGCGGATACGACGACTCCGATGCTGACCGAGTTCGCGGGGGGGCCGGTCGATGGCGGCACGTTCCCGGCGCTGATCTGGGCCGGCGTGGTCTCCGCCTGGGAGCAGATCAGGGCAGAGCGGGCAATCGAGAAGGAAAACGACAGCGGCGGCGATTCCTCTGCAGACGCCTACGTCCCCCCCTCGCCGTCCTACTCCGCCCCGTCAACGCCCGCCCCCTCCCCCGCGCCGGCACCGGCAGCCCCGGCGGCGCCTGCGCCCTCGACGCCAACTCCAGCTCCCGCGCCGGCACCCGCCCCCAACGGCGGGGTCTCGGGTGGGACCGGCGGCGCCGCGGCTCCGGGCTAGTTCGCCTCCGGCATAGAGGCGTTTGACGGGGGGCGCGGACGCGAAACAAACGGGTTGCCGGCGACGCTGAAGCGCCAGGGCCGCTCGACCGCTTTTGTGATGCCGACCCGGGGGCCGGTGACGATATTGCCGTCCCAGCCGTCTTCGCGTGACAGCAGCAAGAAGGGGTCGCTCGCAAGGTCGGCCCCGTCCGCGTCGAGGGCGATCCCCAACGCCTCGGTCAGCTTTCCAGGTCCCGAGCACAGCTCGAGGTCGCCTCGCCCTCCACGCCGCCCACGCATCTCTTCAAGCCCGTCGGTCGGCTCCAGCGCCCGGATCAAGACCGCCGCTGCCCTCCCCTCCGGCTCCGCGACCGCGTTGAGCAGGCTATGAACGCCGTAGGAGAGGTAGACGTAGGCCCGCCCGGGGGGCCCAAACAGTGTCTCGGTCCGCGGAGTGAGGCCGACATAGGCGTGGCAGGCCGGGTCCTCCCGCTCGTAGCTCTCGGTCTCGACGATCACGCCGCCGCGCCCCGCGAAGAAGAGTCGACAGCCGACCAGATCGCGCGCCACCTCGTGCACGGCGCGATCGAAGAAGGCCGCGCCGAGACGATGCTGCGGCGCTGTCGCCGTGACGTTCACGACCTTTCTTCGAGAGCCCTCGCCTTGACCGCCCCGAGGGTTTCGCGGGCGTGCGAAATCTGTCTTTCCAAGGCCTCGGAGCCGGTGCCTCCCTCGATCCGCTTCGACTCCAGCCAGCTGTCCCGCTTCAGCACTCCGTAGTAGGAGTCGTCGAGGTGTTCTGAGTGCGCCTTCAACTCATCGGGGCTGAGATCGGAGAGCGTTCTGCCCTGCTCAACCGCGTCGCGGACCAGGCCACCGACGATCCCGTGTGC
Organism: uncultured Conexibacteraceae bacterium; assembly: GCA_964536955.1. Classification (GTDB taxonomy): domain Bacteria; phylum Actinomycetota; class Thermoleophilia; order Solirubrobacterales; family 70-9; genus CAZHZI01. Next base: position 2,523 of record CAZHZI010000106.1, on the reverse strand, counting down.
CTCGCGGAACGGCACACCCTTGCGAACCAACATGTCCGCGATCTCGGTCGCGGCCAGCATCTCGTCAGCCGAGGCCGCCTCCAGCCGCTCGCGGTCGAACACGATTCCGGCCAGCATCCCCTCGGTGGCGTCGAGGCAGAGCTCCACCGTGTCGATCGCGTCGAACAGCGGCTCCTTGTCCTCCTGCATGTCCTTGCCGTAGGTCAGCGGAAGCGCGTGCATCACCCCCAGGAGCGCGGCGTAGTCGGCGGCGACACGGGGGCTCTTGGCCCGCAGCAGCTCGGCAGAATCCGGGTTCTTCTTCTGCGGCATGATGCTCGACCCCGAGGAAAAGGACTCATCGAGCTCACAGAAGCCGAACTCGCTGCTCGACCACAGCACGATCTCGGATCCGAGCCGCGAGAGGTGCATGGCGCAGGCAGAGGCGGCAGCCAGGTAGTCAAGGACGAAGTCGCGGTTGGAGGCGCCGTCGATCGAGTTGGGGCTGATGTGCTCGAAGCCGAGGTCATCGGCTACGGCGTGACGGTCGATCTCCCAGTTGACGCCGGCCAGGGCGCCGGAGCCGAGCGGCATGACGCTGGCGCTGTCGAGTGCAAACTGGAAGCGCAGCACGTCACGGGCCAGCATCCAGAAGTAGGCGAGCAGATGGTGGCCGAGGTAGACGGGCTGAGCGCGCTGGAGGTGCGTATAGCCGGGCATCGGCCAGTCGCGGTGGCGCTCGGCCAGCTTGAGCAGGCGCTCCATCGTGGCGCCGGTCAGCTCGATCGCCCGCAGCGAATGCGCCTGGACGACCATCGCCACGTCGGTGGCGACCTGGTCGTTGCGGGACCGGCCGGTGTGGAGCTTGCCGGCGAGCGGTCCGATCTCCTCGCCGAGCAGCCGCTCGATCGCCAGGTGAATGTCCTCGTCGCCCTCGGCGAACTCAAATCCGTGTTCGGCCATTCGGTCGCGGACTCGCTCCAGACCGGCGTCGATACGGCTCAGCTCGTCGTCGTCGAGCACGCCGAGCCCATGCAGGCCGCGTGCATGCGCCTGGGACTGGTCGATGTCGTAGGGGGCCAGTCGCCAATCGAATTCGATCGAGCGATTGAGCCGCCAGAAGCGCGGGTCGGGATCTTTGCGGAAGCGGGACATCGGAGCGCGATTATCCCGTTCGGGTCGGCCGTCCGAGCACCGTCGCCAGCTCATCGCAGACACGCGCCACCTGGTCCTCGGTCATCGAGGGGAAGAAGGGAAGCGCCAGCGAGCGGGCAGATGCCGCCTCGGCAACCGGGAACTGCCCCTCGCGCCAGCCCAGCTCGCGCAGGTGCGGGAAGAGGTGAATGCAAGGCAGGTAGGCCTTGCTCGCGATGCCGCGCTCCTCGAGCCGAGCGATGACCGAATCGCGGTCGATCTCCTCGCCGAGGCGAACGACGTAGACGAACCAACTGCGCCGCTCCTCTCCGCGCCCGGCGATCGGCGTCTGCACGCCCTCCAGCTCAGCCAGCCCCTGCGCGTAGAGCGCCGCGACGCGCGAGCGGCCGGCCAGCATCTCGTCGAGCCGTGCCAGCTGGGCGACGCCGAGGGCGGCGGCAAGGTCGGAGAGCCGGTAGTTGAAGCCGATCCCCCCGTGGTCGAGCCAGCCCATGTCGGCGGCGCGTCCCTGGTTGCGCTCCGAGCGCAGGCGCGCAGCCGCTTCGGCGTCGCGCGGGACGACCATCCCTCCCTCACCCGTCGTCATCTGCTTGTTGGCATAGAAGGCAAAGGTCGCAAGATTGCCGCGCGCTCCCACCCGCCGTCCTTCTGCGTCGACCGCCCCAAGCGCTTCGCAGGCGTCTTCGAGGATCCCCAGGCCGTGCCTCGCGGCGATCGCTTCCAGCTCCGGCATCGCGGCGGGGTAGCCAAAGATGTGGACCGGCAGGACGCCGGCGGCCCGCTCTCCGGCGGCCGCCTCGACGGCGGCCGGGTCGATGTTGAGCGTCACGGGGTCGACGTCGCAGAAGACCGGCCGGGCGCCCTCGTAGAGAAGGCAGTTGGCCGAGGCCACAAAGCTGAACGGGCTGGTCAGCACCTCGTCGCCGGCGCCCCAGCCCAGCGCTCGCACCCCGAGGTGCAGCGCGGTCGTGCCGCTGGAGACGGCGACCGCGTCCTCGCTTCCCAGCCACTCCCTGAATTCGCGCTCGAAGCGCTCTCCCATCGGCCCAAGCGAGAGTTGGCCGGAGCGCAGCACCTCCAGCACCAGATCCTCCTCGAACCGTCCCATATCGGGCTTGGCGAGTGGGATGGATTCGGTTTCGGAGGGTCCGCCCATCGGCGGGGCCACCCTACTCGGCGCTCGGCGCCGGGCGCGGCTGGAAGGCGTATTCGAGCGAGTCGACCAGCGCCTCCCATGAAGCCTCGATGATGTTCTCCGAGACGCCGATCGTCCCCCACTCCCGCTCGCCGTCGGAGGAGTCCAGCAGGACGCGCGTGATCGCCCCGGTGCCGTGCGTTTCGTCGAGGATCCGCACCTTGTAGTTGGTCAGCTCGATCTCGGCGAGGTGT
>CAZHZI010000105.1:0-7074 GCA_964536955.1 uncultured Conexibacteraceae bacterium | reverse complement strand
CGCCAAGCGAGCTGGCGGAGATCGAGCGGGTGAAGCGGCCGACCGCGACCCGGACGCTGCGCCACCTGCACGAGGCGGGGTTGATCGACCGCGCTGCCGACCCCGCCGACGGGCGCAGCGCCGTGCTCAGCATCAGCGCCGCGGGGCGGGAGCGACTGCGACGGCTGCGGGGGCGCAAGAACGCCTACCTCGCGCGCCGCATGCGCGACTTGCCCCCCGCCGACGTCGAGGCCCTTGTGCGCGCCGCCGAGATCCTCGAGGGCATCCTGGAGGGCGAGCGAGGGTGAGCGCCGCGCTTCACCGATCCTTCGACTCCCTTTCCGTACCCAACTACCGACGGTACTTCGCGGGGCAGCTCGTATCCCTGTCCGGGAACTGGATGCAGACGGTCGCCGAGGTCTGGCTGATCCTCGAGCTGACCGGCAGCGGCGTCGCGGTGGGCCTGACCACGGCGCTTCAGTTCCTGCCGATCCTGCTGTTCGGGGCCTGGGGCGGACTGCTTGCCGATCGCTTCGCCAAGCGCCGCCTGTTGATCGTGACGCAGGCGGCGATGGCGCTGCCGGCGCTCGCCCTCCTCGCGGTCACCGTCACCGGCGTGGTCGTCCCGTGGATGGTCTTCGCGATGGTCTTTGCGCGCGGCACGGTCAACGCGGTCGACAATCCGACGCGGCAGAGCTTCGTGATCGAGATGGTCGGGCCCGACCGAGTCGTCAATGCCGTAAGCCTCAACAGCGTCATCGTTCACTCGGCGCGGATCGTCGGCCCGGCTCTTGCCGGCGTGCTGATCGCGACAGTCGGCATCGCGCCCTGCTTCGCCGTCAACGCGGCTTCCTTCGGGGGGATGATCGCCGCCCTCTGGCTGATGGACCCAAAGCATCTGGGCGCCGCCCCGCCCGCGGCCCGCGAGCGGGGGGCCATCCGCGCCGGCCTGCGCTACGTTCGCCGCACGCCGGAGCTGGCGGTGCCGCTGGCGCTGATGGCCCTCGTCGGCACCTTCGGCTTCAACTTTCAGGTGATCCTGCCGCTGCTGGCACGCTTCAGCTTCGGTGGCGACGCATCCGTCTATGCGGCGCTGGTTTGCGCGATGGGAGTCGGCTCGGTGATCGGCGCTCTCGTCATCGGCGCCCACGGTCGCACCGGCCCTCGCCTGATCGCCGGCGCAGCGCTTGCGTTCGGCGGCCTCGCCTTTCTGGCGGCGTTGATGCCGAGCCTGGCCCTGGAGATACCGGTGCTCGCCCTGCTGGGCGGTTCGGCGGTTGCCTTCGCGGCCAGCGTCAACTCGTCCCTTCAGCTTGCGGTCGAGCCGCACATGCGTGGCCGGGTAATGGCCCTCTATTCGGTCGTCTTCCTCGGCTCCACCCCGATCGGAGGGCCGCTCGCCGGCTGGCTCTCCCAGGCCTATGACCCGCGCGTGGCCCTACTGCTCGCGTCGATCGCCGGCCTTGCGGCAGCCGCGGCTGGGCACGTCTCCCTTTCCCGCATGCGCGTGGGCGCGCACGCGGGGACTCATGCCATGCCCAGTCGCTGCGCTCGCTCGACCGCGCGGACGACGACCTCCTCGTAGCCCGGCACCTCGCCGCCACGCATCAGGACCCGGCCGGCGACCACCATGGTGTCGACGACCGAGCCGGAGGCGGCGTAGACGAGGCCGGCCGTCAAATCTCCGAAGCTCAGCTCGGGGGAGCGGGGGCGGAGCAGCATGAAGTCGGCCGGTCGCCCGGGCTCCAAACAGCCGGCGCCGAGCAGCGGCGCACGGTCCCCGGTCGCCACCCGCCATGCCTCGGCCGCGTCGATCGCGGTCGGGTCCCCGGCCGCATGCTTCTGCAGCAGGGCGAAGACCTTGAGGTCGGAGAGCATGTCGAGCGAGTTGTTGGAGCCGGCGCCGTCGGTCCCGAGACCGACCGCGACGCCGGCCCGCCGCGCCGCCGGGTACGGAAAGACGCCCCCGACCGCCAGCTTCAGGTTGGCGACCGGGTTGCTGACCACCGTCGTGCCACGTTCGGCGATCAGCGCCAGCTCCGCCTCGTCGAGCCATACGCCATGGGCCAGCAGCGTGGTCGGCGCGAGCAGGCCGAGACTGTCGAGGTAGGCGGCCGGGCGCATGCCGTGGGCCTCGACGCAGTCAGCCACCTCCTGGCGCGTCTCGGAGAGATGGATGCGGATCGGGCGCCGCGCTCGGTGGCCAGCTCACCCGTCCAGCGCAGCAATTCCTCGGTATGGCCGTGTAGATGGCGTGCGGCGCAAGCGCGGGCTCGACACAGCGCTCGAACGCCTTCAGCTCCTCGAGGTCGCGCAGCGCCGACTCGCGCATCTCGGCGGCATCGCGGCCGACGTCGAACAGCGGCCCGCCGATCGTCGCCGGCAGCCCCGCGTCGCGAACTGCCCTGGCGGTCGCCTCCGGGTGCCAGTACATGTCCCAGAAGCGGCTCGTGCCGGTACGGATCATCTCCACGCAGGCGAGGCGGGCGCCCCAGTAGACGTCCTCCGCCTCCAGCTTCGCCTCGATGGGCCAGACCTTCTCCTCGAGCCAGCGCATCAGCGGCAGGTCGTCGCCGTAGCCACGGAGCAAGGTCATCGCCGCATGGGTGTGGCCGTTGATCAGAGGAGGGGAGAGCAGGCCGCCGTTGGCATCGATCGCCTCGTCCCCGGGCGCCGGCGGGGATCCGTCGCTCATCGCCCCACGGCGCCGAGTCGCGGCTGCACCGCCTCCAGGCGCTCGCACAGGCGGGCCGCGTTGTCGTTGCGGTCCGCCTCCAGCTCGGCCACGGTAAGTCGCTCGGCCTCGAGCCCGTTGGCCAGGTTGTCGACGACGCAGACAGCGGCGTAGGAGAGTCCCAACTCGCCCGCGACGATGGACTCCGCGGCAATCGTCATCCCGACCACGTCGGCGTGCGCGGCCATCAGGCGGATCTCCGCCGGCGTCTCGAAGCGCGGGCCGATCGTCTGCCAGTAGACGCCGCCATCGCGCAGCGCCTCGCCGTCGGCGTTCCAAGCCGAGACGACCTCGTGGCGCCAGCGTGGGTCAAAGCCCGGCACGGCGTGCGCACGTCGGTCGGAGAAGCTGGAGAGGCCGAGGTGCAGGGCGATGAAGTCGTCCGGGCAGACGAAGCATCCCACCGGTAGCTCGGGCCGGAGCGAGCCGACCGAGCCCACGGCCAGAACGCGGTCACAGCTCTGCTCGAGCAATGGCCTCAGGTTGGCGACGTGATCGATCTCGTGTGGCAGCAGGTATTCGTCGCCGTGGCGTTGGACAACCACGGCCCCGTGCTCCGCGGCAGCGGCCGCGATCGCCTCTCCCCGGGGGCCGAGCGCGCTGCTGCCGAGTACCACAGCCAATCGTCCCATCGCCGGAGGATCCTATGTACGTGCGGTGTCCGGATGTGACCTCGGCCTCGCTTCGCATATCGTGGCTCCATGGCCGATCGATCGGGGCGAGACGAGAGCGAGGGCGAGCGACTCGATCGCAACCTCGGCGAGCTCCTGCAGGAATTGCGGGTAGCGCTGCCGGGCGTCCAGGTCCTCTTCGCCTTTCTTCTGGCGGTGCCGTTTCAGCAGAACTTCACCAAAATCACGCCCTTCCAGGAAGGGGTCTTTTTCGCGACGCTTCTCCTCACGGCGCTTTCCGCCGTGCTGCTGATCTCACCCTCCGCCTATCACCGGATGACCTTCCGGATGCAGCAGAAGGACCATCTCGTCTTTCTCGCCAACAAGCTCGCAATCGCCGGCCTCGCCTGCCTGGCACTGGCGATGACCGGAGCGATCATGCTGATCACCGACGTCATCTTCGGCACCACGGCGACGATCGTCACCAGCGCCTGCGCGCTCGCGGTTTTCGTGGTGTTCTGGTACGGGTTGCCGCTGCGGCGCCGTCTCAGCTCGGATGCGGAACCGGATTCGCCTTAGCCCGAGCTGCTCGCAGCTCAGCCAGCCGATTCTCCAGCTCGCCGACGAAGGCGAGGTCTGGGTCTTTCTCACGGACTAGCTCGAAGTCGTCTTCCCAGACGGCGACCTTGGCGTCGAGGGAGACCTTGAACTCCTCACCGACCGCCTCTCCCTGGCTTGCGTAGGCATCTCGCAAAGCACGAACGTTGGCCAGCTTGTCTGCCGCGTAGATCGCCAGCGCATCCGGTCCCGCCTGCGCGACCCGCAGGCGGTGTTCTCCCTTGCGCCGTTCGTAGGGCTCAATCGTCTCGTCGTCGGTGAGCGTCTCGACCAGTCCGGCGACCGGCTCCCCGAAGCGCTCGCGCACGTCCGCCACCGAGAGCTCGCTGTCTTCGACGACGTCGTGGAGCAGCGCTGCCGCCAGCACCTCGTCTGAAAAGTCGCGCTCGGCGAGCAGCTCGGCGACGGCCACCGGGTGGCCGATGTAGGGCATCCCTCCGCTGCCGTTGCGGATCTGGCCGGCATGAGCGCTCCGCGCTGTCTCCAGCGCCCTGCGAATCAACTCCGAGCGCTCGGCGGCTGCCTCGATCACGGGCGAGGGCGGCATCTACGCGCAAGCGTAACGGTCGGCGGGTCGTCGCTTAGGTCGCGGCCGCGGCGCTCGGCGCCCGCGCTGGCAGCACGTACTCACTCCGCTCGGCGCCCAGCTCGACCCCTCCGACGTTGCCGCCCATCTCCGCCCAGCGCGCAGCCGCCTCCCCGCCGAGTTCGTCCAGGAAGGCGTCGGAGTGCAGCGGGTCATGGTGAAACAGCACCGTGCGCTCGGCGCCGGTGCGGCGGGCGAAGGAGAGTGAGTGGGAGAGAGCGGAATGGCCCCAGCCGATGTGCTCGGGGTATTCGGCGTCGGCGTACTGGCCGTCGTGGATCAGTAGCGAGGCGTCGCGCGCCAGCGCGAAGCCGGAGATCCAGTCCTCGTCCAGCTCGTCGAGGTCGACGCCGAGCGCCGGCTCGTGGTCGGGGATGTAGGCGAGGGAGGAGTCGCCATCGTCGATCCTGTAGCCGAGCGTTGGCCCGCGGTGGGCGACCGAGGCGGTGCGGACCCGCGCCGAGCCGATCTCCCACTCGGTTTCCGGACAATGGCGGAAGGAGACGTCACAGGGCAGCTCACGAACCTCGACCGGGGAGAGCGGAGCGGAGATGTAGCGGGCGATGCGATCCCGCAGCGACGCCTCCGGCGAGGCGGGGCCCCAGATGACGATCTCCGTCTGAGGACAGAAGCAAGGGGCGAAGAAGACGAGTCCCTGGATGTGGTCCAGGTGCAGATGGGTGAGGAGGATGTGCAGCCGGGCCGGCCCGGCTGCAAGGGCGAGCCCGAGGCTGCGGATACCCGTGCCGGCGTCGAGCGCCAGCAGCGAACCGTCGTCCAGGGTCACCCCCACGCAGGAGGTGTTGCCGCCGTAGCGGATGGTTTCCGGTCCCGGGGAGGGGATCGACCCACGCGTCCCCCACAGCTCGACCTTCATCTCTAGCGGCCCGACCCGTTGCCGTTCGACGCGATCGGCCAGAAGACGGCGATCGCCCCCTGAGAGCCGTGCGCGGTGAGAATCGGAAAGGCCGACGCCTCAACCGCGTGCAGGACCCCGTCGGTGGAGCGGATCTTAAAGTCGGCGTGAGCGGGGCGGCCGTTGCGGACGGCAACGACCAGCGGCAGCTCGTCGTAGGGAATCGGCTCGCCGCTCTCATCGAAGGGACCGAACATCGACCCCCACTCGCCGGGCCCGACCGTGCCGAGCTCCTCGAAGCGTTTGCCGAGCAGCATCCCGGCCGCCTCGTTGTAGAAGACGAGGACGCCGCCCTCGTCGACGAGGAACGCCGGCGTCGAGAGCGCGGACATCAGGTTGCGAGCGAGGATCAGCTCGAGGGGCCTCTGCGTCACAGATGACACTTTAGATAGTTCGATAGCGGTCGGTCGATTCGCGGTTCTGCCCTGCAGAGAGCCAGATGCCCACCTTCGACCCTCCAGCCCGACCGACAACGTGACATTGGTCACATTGGCCGCGTTGGAACGGAGGCCGGCGGGCCTCTAGTCTTCCGCGACGCATGAAGGAGCCCAGTCCGATGTACCGGGTCGCGATGGCCGTTTGCCGGCCGGTTGCCGCTTGGGGCCGACTGGAGGCGGAGGGGGTCGACATCCTGCCCAGGAGCGGCCCCCTGCTGGTCGTCGGCAACCACGACAGCCACTGGGATCCGCTGATGGTCGGCATCGCGGCGATCCGGCGGCGTCAGATCAAGGCGCTGGCGAAAGCATCGCTTTGGGACGTGAAGGGGCTGGGGCCGGTGTTGAACGGCATGGGCCAGATCCCGATCGAACGGGGGGCCGGCGATAAGCAGGCGCTGGCCCGGGCGGTCGAAGAGCTGCGGGCAGGCGCCTGCATCGGCCTCTTCCCCGAGGGCACCCGCTCGCGGGGCAGGGTGCTGCGGGCGCGCAGCGGCGTCGGCCGCCTAGCGCTCGAAGTTCCCGAGGCGAAGATTGCGCTGGTCGCGATAGAGGGGACTTCGGATCTCACCGGCTTCCCCCGCCGTCCCCGGCTGCGGGTTCGCTTCTTCGAGCCGTCGGCCGGCCAGGCGAAGCAGGGCGAGGACCCGGGGGAGTTGGCGGTTCGGCTCCTGGCGGAGCTGCGCGAGCTCGTGCCGCCGTCGATTTCGGCCCGCAAGCGCTCCTAGGCCCGCGGCTGGCCGCCCTGGGGGCGCCCGACCGGCGCGACGAAGGTGCGCGGCCCGGCGCGGACGACGATCGCCGCGGTCCTGGAGAGATCGAGGGCGGAGCTGAGCACCGCATTGGAGTCGTCGCCCCAGCGGTAGCGAAAGGTGCCTGCCGGAACGCGTGCCCCGTTCGGTCCACGTAGGAAGACCCGGCAGAGCGTGCCGGAGCGAACACCGCTCACGTACATGTGGATCTCAGTGCCGAAGGCATGCGGTTCCAGGGTGGCGGCGATCCGCACTCCGCCAGGGAGGTCGCGGAAGGAAACGTGCTGCTCGGGGCCGGGCCCGTCGCCGTCGGAGAGCACGAATATCGCCAGCACCGCCGCCGCCACGGCGGCGGTCGCCCCGCTCAGCGCCAGTCCGAACCGCATCCGGCGGCGCCCCACCGCCCGTCGCTCCGCGCCGATCGTCGCAGCGACCCGGTCGGCG
>CAZHZI010000104.1:0-7270 GCA_964536955.1 uncultured Conexibacteraceae bacterium | reverse complement strand
GTCGCGGGGGACGCCGCCGCCGTCCGTTGCTGGAGGAGCCGCCGCCCAAAACCGAAGCGCCCGAGCCCGAGGCGACCAAAGTCAACTCCGGGGCGACCGTGCGCGAGGTCGCCGAGTCACTTGGCCTGGGCAGCGCCGAGGTGATCAAGAAGCTGATGATGATGGGGGAGATGGCGACCCTCACCCAGACCCTCACCGACGACTCGATTCGCGCGATCGCCGACGAGTACGACCGCAAGCTCGAGATCGTCACTGCGGCCGACGAGGAGCCGGAGGCGCCGGAGTTCGAGGACGCCGAGGAGGACCTCGCCGACCGACCCCCGGTGGTCACGATCATGGGCCATGTCGACCACGGCAAGACGTCCCTGCTGGACGCGATCCGCGAAACCGAGGTCGCCGCGGGCGAAGCCGGAGGCATCACACAGCACATCGGCGCGTACCAGGTCCATCACGGGCAGAAGACGATCACCTTCCTCGACACGCCGGGCCACGCCGCTTTCACCGCGATGCGCGCCCGCGGCGCCAAGGTCACGGACGTGGCGGTTGTCGTGGTCGCCGCGGACGACGGCGTCATGCCGCAGACCAAGGAGGCGATCGACCACGCTCGCGCCGCCGACGTGCCGATGCTGATTGCCGTCAACAAGATCGACAAGGAGGGCGCCCAGCCCGACCGGATCCGCAACGACCTGGCCGCCGACGGGCTGACACCGGAGCAGTGGGGTGGGGAGACCGTCTACTGCGACGTCTCCGCCAAGACCCACGAAGGCCTCGACAACCTCCTCGACATGATCCTGCTCGTCACCGAGCTCGAGGAGCTTGGCGCCAACCCCGACGCGCCCGGCTCAGGCACGGTGATCGAGTCCCAACTCGATCCCGGCCGCGGACCGGTAGTCACGGTGCTCGTCCAGCGTGGCACCTTGAGTGTCGGCGACGCTCTGGTCGCCGGGCCGCGTTGGGGCCGCGTCCGCGCCATGCAGGACTTCACCGGCGAGCGTGTCGAGAGCGCCGGCCCCGGCATGCCGGTCGAGGTTCTCGGCTTCGATGGCGTCTGCGAAGCGGGCGAGTTCGTCCAGGCAGTCGAGAACGACCGCCGAGCCCGCCAACTCGCCCAGGAGCGCGCGAACCGGCTGAAGACCGAGGCGCTGGCTCGCCGTCAGGCGCGCAAGGTCAGCCTCGAAGAGGTCTTCACTCGGGCACAAGAGGGCGAGATCAAGGAGCTCAACATCGTTCTCAAGGCCGACGTGGCCGGCTCGCTGGAAGCGCTGCAGGATGAGATCGCCAAGGTGCCGCAGGAGCAGGTCGCGATCGACATCATCCACTCCCAGACCGGTGGCATCAACGAGTCCGACGTGATGCTCGCCTCGGCCTCGGACGCGATCATCATCGGCTTCAACGTCCGTCCGCTGGCCGACGCCAGGCGGGCTGCCGAGCGCGAGGGCGTCGACGTTCGCACCTACTCGGTCATCTACAAAATCACCGAGGACCTGCGCAACGCCATGGAGGGCCTACTGGAGGCGCTTGAGGTCGAGGAGATCCTCGGCGAGGCGGAGATCAAACAGACCTTCAAGGCTTCCAAAGTCGGCCGCATCGCCGGTTGCATCGTCACCGAGGGCAAGGCCACCCGAGAGGCCAGCGTTCGCCTGATTCGAGAAGGGACGGTTGTCTGGGACGGAAAGCTGGGGTCCCTGCGCCGCTTCAAAGACAACGTGCAGGAAGTCGAAGGGGGACAGGAGTGCGGCATCGTCCTAGAGGCCTACGCCGACGTCAAGGAAGGCGACGTGCTCGAGTTCTTCCAGACGAAACAGGTCGAGCAAACGCTGGAGTAGGATGCCGACCGCTCGCATGCGACGCATCAACGAGGTGCTTCGCGAGGTGGTCGGCGCGGCGATCGGCGGCGAGTTGAGCGATCCCCGCATCGGCTTTGTGACCGTGACCTCGGTTGAGACCAGCCCCGACTTGCGCACCGCCAAGGTGTTCGTAAGCGTGCTCGGTTCCGAAGAGGAGCGGGAGGCCACGCTGGCAGGCCTGCGCTCCTCCCACGGAGTGATTCAGGCGAAGATCGCCGCCGAGACGCGGATGAAGCGCACGCCGACACTCTCCTTCCACTACGACGACACGGTCGAGAAGGGAGCACGGATTTCCCGCCTCCTCGAAGAGGAACCTGAAGATCGTGAGTGAGGGAGTCGGGCTGGCCGCGAGGGAGATAGAGCAGGTCGCCGACGAGCTGCGTGCCGGCGAGCGCTTCCTGCTGACCGCTCACGAAGGCCCCGACGGCGACGCCCTCGGCTCACTGCTTGGGATGCACCAACTGCTGACGCAGCTCGACAAGGACTCGGTGATGTTCATGGCGGCGAAGGAGTTTCCCCTGCCGATCGAGTACCGCTTCCTGCCGTTGGAAGAGGTCTTCCACGAGCCGCCCGCCGACATGGCCGACCGCACGGCGATCTTTCTCGACTGCGGCAACATCGACCGGATGCCGGTCGACTTCCTCAACAACGGCGCTCACCGCATCATCAACATCGACCACCATCACGACAACACCCGCTTCGGCGACGTGAACCTCGTCGACACCGGTGCCTCCTGCACGGCGGAGATCGTCTACGAGCTGGCGCAGCTGTTGGGGGCGCAGGTGACCAAGGAGATGGCCTCGGCGCTGTACGTGGGGCTTGTGACGGACACCGGCAAGTTCATGTACGAGAACACCGACGCGCGCACCCACCGAGTCGCCGCCGAGCTGATCGAGGCCGGGGTGGAGGTGGACGACACCTACCGTCGCCTCTACGAGCGGGTGCCGATCGAGAAGCTGCGGCTCGTCTCCCGTGCCCTCGAAGGCATTCAACGCCAGTGTGGCGGCCTCCTGGTGCTCACCCACGTTACGGCCGACGACTACGAGGCGACGGGCGCCGGCGAGGTGATGACGGAGGGGATCATCGACCACCTTCGTTCGGTCGAGGGCGCCAAGGTGGCCGCGCTGATCCGCGATCAGGTCAGCCGGGGCCACGCCGCCCGCAAGGTCAGCCTGCGCTCCAGCGAGGGCGACGTCGACGTCTCGGCGATCGCGCGAAAGCATGGAGGGGGTGGGCACAAGCGCGCCGCCGGCTTCTCCACCGACCTCGAGATCGACGACATCGTCGCCTTCATCTGCGCCGAGGTCACCGTTCAGCTCGGTTCCTGACGTGGCAGTTGACGCGGCCCAGGGGGCCATGCTGCTCTGCGACAAGCCTGCCGGAATAACGTCGCACGACCTGGTGGCGCGAGTGCGACGGGAGCGCGGGTGCAAAGCAGGCCACGCGGGAACGCTGGACCCCTTCGCGACCGGTCTGCTGCTCGTCCTGCTGGGGCCGGCAACGCGCCTGCAACGCTTCCTCACCGCGCTGCCAAAGACGTATCTGGCAAAGGCGCGACTCGGATGGCGCTCCAGCACCGGCGATCCCGACGGAAAGCTGACCCACACGGGGAGCGTCCCTGAATCGCTGGACCTGCCCACAGGCAGGGTCCGCCAGCGAGTGCCGATGACCTCCGCCGTGCGAGTCGGGGGCGAGCGGCTCTACCGCAAGGCACACCGTGGCGAGACGGTGAAGACGCCGGAGCGCGAGGTCGACGTCTACCGAGCCGAACTACTCGACAGCGGCGCGGGGAGTGCGACCTATGAGATCGAGTGCTCGACCGGGACCTACGTCCGCACCCTGATCGAATCTCTCCCGGATGCCTATTGCGAGGAGCTGCGCCGTACCGCGATCGGGCCGTTTCGGGTCGACGGCGCGGGTGAAGAGCTGAGTTTGGATCGGGTTGCCACGCTCGTTCCCGAAATAGAGGCCGCACTTCGATGAGCATCCAGGTGACGAGTCTCCCCGCCGCCGAGCCGCGCCGCCGCCACGTCGCGATTGGGACGTTCGACGGCGTCCACCTCGGCCACCAGGCGGTGATCGACGATGCCGACACCGTCCTCACCTTCGATCCTCATCCGCTGGAGATCCTCCATCCGGCGGCGCTGCCGAAGCTGATCATGCCCTTCGCGGTCAAGCGGGACGTGATCGAGGGGCTGGGGGTGGATGAGCTGGTCGTCATTCCCTTCGACCGGGAGTTCGCCACCGTCCCCGCAGAGGGCTTCGTCGAGCAGGTTTTGATCGAGCGGCTCGGCGCCGAGCGCGTCTCGGTGGGGGAGAACTTCCGCTTCGGCGCCAAGGCGCAGGGCGACCCGAAGATGCTGGCATCCCGGAGCGAGTTTGAGACCCGTGTCATGCCCTTGGTCGAGGTCGACGGAGAAACGGTTTCCTCCACGCGCGTCCGGGCGTTGATCGCAGCAGGGGAGATGGACGCGGCCCAGCGCTGCCTCGGCGCTCCCTTCATGGTCGAGGGGATGGTCGTCAGCGGTGATCAGCGCGGCCGCGAGCTTGGCTTCCCAACCGCCAACCTCGTACCTGACGACAGGCTCGCGATTCCCGGCCACGGCGTCTACGCGGCCTTCGCCAACGGCGTCCCGGCAGCGGTCAACGTGGGGGTCCGGCCGACCTTCGAGACAGGTCGCGGCGTGCTGATCGAGACGTACCTGATCGACCACGAAGAGGACCTCTACGGCGTCACCCTGCGGGTCGCTTTCGTGGAGCGCCTGCGCGGTGAGAAGCGCTTTGCGAGCGTCGAGGAGCTGATCGCCCAGATGCGCCTCGACGTCGAAGACGCGAAGCGGGTCTGTGCTAGCTTCCAGCGGCCGTGAGCTCCGCCTGGAGTGCGGCCCTTTTTTCGAGATGAGCCTTACCAACGAAAAGAAGACCGAGTTGATCGGCAAGTACGGTCGCTCCGGCGGGGACACCGGCTCGGCTGAGGTCCAGATCGCGCTTCTGACCGAGCGGATCAACGATCTGACGGGTCACCTGCGGGACCATGGCAAAGACCATCACTCGCGTCGCGGCCTCCTGATGCTGGTCGGCAAGCGCCGCCGCATGCTGCGCTATCTCGAGCGCAATGACCTCGAGCGCTACCGCGCCTTGGTCGCCGAACTCGGCCTGCGTCGCTAAGAGCTGTTTCGAGTCCTCGGTCTGTAGTCTCCTCCGAGACAGAGAACGCGAGTTCTGAAAAGCAATAGGCCGCCATCCGGGTGGCCGGAGGTACAACATAGATGAGCATGTTTGACGTTAGCCGCGTTTCGGCGGATGTCGGCGACAGCCAGATCTCCTTCGAAACGGGCAAACTCGCGAAGCAGGCGGGTGGCGCGGTCGTGGTTCAGGCTGGCGACACGATGGTGCTGTGCACCGCAACCGTCGGGAACCTTCGCGACGTGGACTTCCTTCCCCTCACCGTCGATGTCGAGGAGCGGATGTACGCCGCCGGAAAGATTCCCGGCTCGTTCTTCCGCCGTGAGGGTCGCTCGGGCGAGAAGGCGACTTTGACCGCCCGCATGATCGACCGGCCGATCCGGCCGCTCTTCCCCAAGGGCTGGCACTATGAAACCCAGATCGTCGCGATCCCGATGTCGGTGGACCAGGTCCATCCCTACGACATCCTCGCGATGAACGGCGCCTCCGCGGCGCTGGCGATCTCCCCGGTTCCCGTCGCGGCGCATGTCGGCGCGGTGCGCGTCGGCAAGCTCGACGGTGACTTCGTCGTCAATCCCACCGAGGAGGATCTCTCCAACCTCGACCTCGACCTGATCGTCGCCGGAACCGATGAGGCGATCCTGATGGTCGAGGCCGGCGCCAGCGGCGTCACCGAGCAGGAGATCCTCGACGCACTGGACATCGCCCACGGTGAGATCAAGAAGCTCGTCGCCGCGATGGAGGAGCTGCAGCAGAAGGCCGGCAAAGAGAAGATCGCGGTCGAGGCGCCCTCGATCGACGAGTCGCTGCTGGAGAAGATCCGCTCAGACTTCGAGGCCAAGATCGACGAGGCCACCTCGATCAAAGAGAAGCTGGCTCGCCAGGACGCCGCCAACGCGGTCAAGGATGAGGTTCTCGAGGCCCTCGCCCCGGCCGGTGCCGACGGCGAGCCCGACGAAGCTCGCCGGGTCGAGGTCAAGGCTGCCTTCTCGAGCGTAGAGAAGGACATCATCCGCAAGCGCATCGCCGTCGACAAGAAGCGTCCCGACGGCCGCGCCCAGGGCGAGATTCGGGCGATCGAGTGCGAGGTGGACATCGCGCCACGCGTGCATGGCTCGGGGCTTTTCACCCGCGGAGAGACGCAGATCCTCTCCAACGTCGCACTTGGCACGACCCGCATGGATATGCGGATCGACACGCTGGGACTGGAAACCTCGAAGAAGTTCTGGCACCACTACAACTTCCCGCCCTTCTCGGTTGGGGAGGCCGGCTTCATGCGCGGGCCGAAGCGACGCGACATCGGCCACGGCGCGCTCGCCGAGCGGGCTCTGGTGGCGACGATTCCAAACGAAGAGGACTTCCCCTACGTGATTCGGGTCGTCTCGGAGACGCTGGAATCCAACGGCTCCTCGTCGATGGGCTCGGTTTGCGCCTCGTCGATGGCGCTGCAGGCCGCGGGGGTGCCGGTCAGCGCCCCGGTCGCCGGTGTCGCGATGGGCCTGATCAAGGAGGGCGACGACTACATCGTCCTCACCGACATCGCCGGCGTCGAGGACCACCTCGGCGACATGGACTTCAAGGTCGCCGGCACCTCCGAGGGCATCACCGCCCTGCAGATGGACATCAAGATCACGGGCGTGTCCTTCGACATCCTGCGCGACGCGCTCACGCAGGCCAAGGAGGGACGCACGTTCATCCTCGGCAAGATGGCCGAGGTCATCACCGAGCCGCGCGAGGAGCTCTCCAAGTGGGCGCCGCGCATCTCCACGATCAAGATCGATCCGGAGAAGATCGGCCTGCTCATCGGCAAGGGCGGCGAGACGATCCGCGGTCTCTGCGAGGAGTTCGAGTCGCAGATCGACGTCAACGACGAGGGCCAGGTCCTCATCTACGCGCAGAACGGGGAGCTGGGCGACGCCCTGGCCGACCGCATCCGCTCGATGACGAAGGAGGTCGAGATCGGCGACGAGTTTGCCGGCAAGGTCGTCAAGACGACGACCTTCGGCGCCTTCGTGGAGCTGGCCAAGGGCACCGACGGCCTGCTGCACATCTCCAACATCGCCCCGGGCCAGCGGCCTGCGACGGTCGAAGAGGTGCTCAACAAGGGCGACGAGATCAAGGTGCGCGTGGTCGAGGTCGACCGCGAGCGCGGCCGCATCGGCCTGCGCCTCGCCGACGATCCGGATGTCGCGGGCAAGTCCGTCGCGGAGCTGGCGGGCGTCGGCACCGGCGGCGCT
>CAZHZI010000103.1:0-7365 GCA_964536955.1 uncultured Conexibacteraceae bacterium | reverse complement strand
TCGCTCGCTGCGAATCGGGCATCCAGTTGGCGATGGTGCGAGCGGCAACCGGGTACGTCGCGGCCTCGCCGACACCGAGCAGGAACCGCAGCGTCACCAAAGTCAGAAACACTCCGAGGCCGCCCGCCACCAGCACACCCGGGAGCAGCCCGGTCAAGAGGGTCGCCACTCCCCACCAGAGCGCGGCCACCATGAGCACGAGTCTGCCGGTGCCGCTGGCGCTCACCACCGACGGGGCGCCCGGCCTCTTGCAGGCCGTCGGCGCCGTGTGGCCCAAGAGTCTTCGGCTGCGCTGCTGGGCGCACCAGATGCGCAACATCCTGGCCAAGGTGCCCGAGCACCTGCACGATGCCGTGCGCGCGGAGCTCGTCGCGCTGCGGCCTTCCTCGAGCGGTGGGGCCGGGAGCTGCCGAGCGCCACGGCCTGCTTCAGCGAGGATCTCGACGCCCTGCTCGCCCTACACCAGCTACCGTGGCGGCACCGGAAGTTCGTACGGACGACGAACCTGATCGAGCGCAGCTTCGTCGAAGAGCGCCGGCGTACCAAGACGCTGCCCCGCTTCTTCACCGAGAAGAGTTGTCTCAAACTCGTCTACGCGACCCTGATCCGCGCCGCCACCCGCTGGCAGCGGATCGCGATCACGCGGCTCGAGCGCCAACAGCTGGACGTGCTGCGCCGCGCGCTGGGGCTCGCCCCGGCCACCGAGATCACGATCGCCGTCGCCTGAGACCTCGAGGAGGCTCACGTCGCGGAGACTTTTACAGAAGAACTAGGACTTGATCTCAATATGCCGATGGATTCATTATGTGCCCGGAGACGCTATGGGGTAATGCCAGTGAAGGTGTTCAAAAATGAACCCAGTAGGTCAGCAACGAGGTACTCAAGATATCAACGGTGCGCGAGCCCGGTTGTGGTCGCGCCCTGTAACATCATGGTGACAATAACGATACAAAGTTCTATTGCATGGTCCTAGGAGGTTTGTTGAGATGCGCAAGCTTTTCATTTCCGCCGATATGGAAGGATGCGCCGCAGTATCGGCGCAGCACGCCCTCGCGCCGGAGCGTTAGGAACGGGTGGCCGCGCGCCGGTGGATGACCGAAGAGGTGACCGCGGCGGCTGAGGCGGCCTTCGCTGCGGGCTATGACGAGGTGGTCGTCGCTGATGGGCATCACCATGCGCACAACATCGATCCCGACTCCCTGCCGAGCAACGTCTGGCTGGTCCGCTCGTGGCGTCGGGAAGAGATAATTGTTAGAAAGCACTCGAGCAGGAGAAATACGTGAAAGTCATGTCGTCTATTCTCGACGCGATCGGGAATACTCCCTTGGTAGAGTTATCCCGCATTACTCACTCGTTGCCCGGACGAATTCTCCTCAAGCTCGACTACCTGAATCCAGGTTTCTCAAAGAAAGACCGCGCTGCGCTGCGAATCATCGAGGAAGCTGAACGATCGGGTGCTTTACGAGCAGGCCAGACGGTCGTTGAATTGACCAGTGGTAACATGGGTACGGGCCTCGCGATCGTCTGCGCCGTGAAGGGTTATCCATTCATCGCGGTGATGTCGCGCGGCAACTCCGCAGAGCGAGCAGCGATGATGCGCGCGCTCGGTGCTGAGGTAGTGCTGGCCGAGCAAGCATCGGGCAGTCCACCGGGGCAGGTTTCAGGCGAGGATCTCAAGCTCGTGGAGGCGCGTACTGAGGAGGTCGTTCGCGCGCGAAGCGCTTTTCGGGCAGACCAATTCGTTCGCGAGGGAAACTGGCGTGCACACGCTGAAACTACCGGTCCCGAGATTCTGAGGCAGGCGGGGCATGTCGATGCTTTCTGTGATTTCGTCGGATCTGGCGGGACATTCCGTGGATGTGCTCTGGCATTCAGAGCCGCTAACCCACTCGTGCGCTGTTATGTGGTCGAGCCTGCTGGTGCAGCAGTACTCGCCGGACAAAAGGCAGTCCGGCCGAATCACCGACTACAAGGAGGTGGCTACGCCATGTGCGATCTTACGTTTCTCCAAGACATTCAGATCGATGGCTATCTGCAAGTCACGGACGACCAAGCGATTGCCTGTGCGCGCCGGCTCGCCGCTGAGGAGGGAGTTTTTGCCGGGTTTTCCACCGGTGCAAATCTTGCGGCAGCGCTGCAGCTGCTTCGTGGAACACATCGCGGTCAGACTGTTGTCACTGTGGCCTGCGATTCCGGGCTGAAGTATTTGAGTACCGATTTGTGGTCCCAATCAGAGGACGAGTACTCCAAAAGCCGCTTGACCTAAGGTAGGCCTGCAGCTGCGACGTTGACTGAGGGTTCAACTAAACGGTAGCGAATACTACCCATGCGGGACGTGTCCGGATTTTTGTGTGTAGGCCCATCAGCTACCCGGGGACGATAAATCGGTCCGGGTAGAGGATCGCAAACTGGTTCATCGCTGCGTTCCAAACTGACGCAGGGACGCCGAACGCACCACCCGTCTTCAAGTCCGTCGGCATGGCGCTCTACGATCTGTCCGCGGCACGTGCCTTCTTCGCCGAAGCGGAGCGATTGGGCCGCGGTACGCCGCTCCATACTTAACGTCACTCATCACCATGAACAACCCTCAAAGACACGATTGGAATTGGCGGCCACCGGCGAATTGGACCGCTATCACCACGATCGACATGCACACGGGCGGTGAACCGCTGCCGGTGATCACCCGCGGCTTGCCGCCCATTCCGGCGATGACAGCGGGAGCCGGTGCCCGCGGCTCCACCACCATCTTCGTCGAGCGGGGCATCGGTGACGTGCTGAGTGCGTGGGAGAATGAGGCGCTGCTCGCGGTAAAAGAGCTGGGGCCTGACCAGTTCGAGATTGTAGTCCCCTCGTCCACCATCATGGCCGAGCCTCCCGTGGCGGTAGTGGAAAGGGTGGCGAAGAAGCATGGGACGCTGGAGGTCGCTAAGGCCTACCTAGAGCACCTGTATGCCCCCGAGGGGCAGGAGATCGCCGCGCGAGACTTCTACCGGCCACGCCTGGCGGCGGTCGCCTTCCCTTGGAGACGCTGAGGACGATTTGATGTGGTCAGGTCACGAAGTCCCTCGATCAGCCGGACCACGTCGCGTTCATCGTTATAGACGTGCGGCGAGATACGCAGGCTGCCCGCCCTGAGGGAGGTGAAGACGTTCCGCTCGGCCAGGCCAGCCTGGAGCCTCGCGGCGTCTGTTCTGGTGGGCGGCCGGAGGGCAAATAGGTGACTCGAGCGATCGAGCTCGGTCATTGTCTCGAAGCCGAGGTCTCGAGCGGCGGTGACGAGGGGGACTACCAAGCGGGTGCAGTATTCCTGGATCCGCCGTGGCTGCCAGAGGAGCAGTTGCTGGAGTGCAGCGTTGAGCATTGGCAAGAGGATGAACTGAGCTCTACCGCCCATGTCGTAGCGAATTGCACCCGGCTCGCAGTCCTCGGATAACCGGTCGAGCTGCGTGAAATCCCTACTGCCGACCCTGCCAAGCCAGGTTTCCTCCAGTGGCTCACCCCCCTCGAATCGCGGCCCCAGGTATGCCAGACCGATGCCCATGGGTCCGAGCAGCCATTTATAAGCCCCACAGACCAGGGCATCAGGCTGGACGCGCTGGAGGTCGAACGGCGCCGCCCCCACCGACTGGATGGCGTCCAGGACGAACGCGGCGCCAACAGTCCGGGCCCGCTCCCCGATAGCCTCTAGCTCGAAGGGGGTGCCATCCGACCAATCGATGGTGCCCAGGGCTACCACTCCGGTAGCGCCATCGATCGCATCGACCAGGCAATTGCTCCAGGCCTGGGCCCGATTGGCGAGTGACTCGGGAGCACGTACTGTTCGTACAACACAACCGGTTCTCTCGGCGAGGCGGCGCCACACGTACACGTTGCTGGGAAACTGTCCCCCCGCGACCACGATATTCTGGCCGGCCTGAAGTTGCAGGTTCCGCGCCGCCGTAGCGAGTCCATACGAGACCGATGGCACGAGAGCGATACGCTGCGGGTCGGGGCAGTTGATGAGCTTGGCAAAGAGTTGCCGCGCCAGATCCGCCTCGCTGAAGAAATCTCGTGGGCCGAAACGGGGCACTCGGTTTCGAATGAGCGCACCGATAGCGGCGCTCTCGACACGAAGCAGAAGCGGCGCCATGAAGGCGCAGTCGAAGTAGTGCACCTCGTCCGGCAGCGTGAATTCTGCTCGCTGGCAACCCAGTGGCTCGTGGGAACTGTCGTGATGATCCATCCTGGTGCCTCGAATGAGAAAGCCCCCAGGGATTGGGAGAGGCTCTCGATGGTCTTGGCGTGCCCTCCCAATAACGTGCCAGGGAGGGCGTTGGAATTCGCCTACGGTGATCCCACTATGCCCGAGCTCAGATAGCAAAAGGGGTCCAGACCTCGACCCGGTACGGTTGGACCCATAGTAGACACCACGAACGCGATAGACATGCGACTGGCGGCTTTGGAAGGTAAAGATGCAACTGATCGTTCGTAACCCGGCTGAAGCCTAACGGAGCCCCCTCGCCAACAAAGGTGGGAAGGCCCCGCAGAGGCCGAGCAGTTCTTAGGCACCGCGAAAGGCGACGAGTGACACGCGCCGTGGCTCCTCCCCTCACTTAGGGCGAGTGCTACTCTGAGGAAGACTTCGGGAAATGCCGGCGAGTCGTCCGACAATTCCCACTAGTAAGACGCCTGAGACGCGTGAGACCCCTACTGGCCAAGAGAGTCCCTGGGCGCGCCGCAGCCACCGGATCGCGGCATCTCAAAGCTCGACCACGTACCTCGGATGGAATGAGCGGTCGATCCGCTGCCAGCTCAATTCTCGGCTTAATCCTGCCGGGATCGTCTAGGCCGGAGTCCTCATCCCTAGCTTCCCTTACGTTCTTAGCGCCATCACCTTATTGCATAATAATACCCGAATGGATATTATAGTATCGCAACAGATATTATAGTATTCTTAGGAGCTACTTATGCGACCGACTACCCATCCACAAAGTGGGTTCCGGGCTCCCCTGAACCACGTCTTAGGTACAGAGGCGAATGTCCGAATCCTTCGGGTTCTCGCGCTAGCCGGGACCCCGCTGGGTCAGGGGGAACTCGCACGTCGAGCGAGTCTCCAGCCCGCCGGCGTGCGCCGGGTGGTGGCCAGTCTCGCACGGCTAGGGATCATCGAGGCAGTCGGCGCAGGACCCCGACAGCAGGTCCGTTGGAGGGACGAGTACCCGCTTGCGCCGCTCCTTCGTGGTCTTTTCAAAGCCGAGACAGAACGAGTCGAGCGCCTGCTAAACAGGCTCAGACATGCTGCCGAAGCCTTAACGCCACGGCCGGATGCCATGTGGATCGAGGGGTCCTTCGCGGCTGGACAGGATCGACCAGGGGACCCGCTCCTGATTGGCGTGCTCGCGCGGAGCGGGGAAGCAGAGCGGATCGGAGAGCTGCTTCGGAAAGATCCTGCTGAGCTCGAGCGTGCAGAGGACGTGACGATCGAGTTCCGCGTCCGGAGCCGGGCGGATCTGATCGCGCTCCCGCGGGCGGAGCAGGACGCGCTCGCTCGTGCTATCCCGGTCTATGGGCTTCCGCCCGGGAGCGTCTTCGGAGAGCCAGCCGCATCCACTAGTCGCCAGACACGGACGCACGCGGAGCAGGACACTCGTGCGCTTGCACTCGCCAGGGCGGTTGCCACCAAGCTGGCAAAGGATCCTGGGCTGATCCAACTCGCACGCGACCGGATCGCACGGCGGTTATCCGAGGCTTCACCCCAGGAGCAGGCAGAGCTCCGCGAGTGGGATCATGTTCTCCGAACGATGTCTCAGGCTCGGCTCCATGCGTTCCTGACCGACCCCGGGGAGCGTGCTACCCGGCTCAGGCAGACACTTCCCTTCCTGGGCATGCTCTCCCAGGCCGAGCGGGACGCAGTACTCCGAAAGACGACTGGATGACCAGGGACGAGCTGGAGCATGCGATAAGAGCCGCATGCGATAAGAGCCGCATGCGAAGTGGCTGGGGACGCCGAGGTCTGGGTCTTCGGGTCCCAGGCGATCCTGGGTCAGTTTCCCGATGCGCCCGACCGGCTCCGGCAGTCGGCAGAAGCGGATGTCGCGCCCAAGAACTTTCCGGAGCGGGCGGACCAGATCGACGGCGCACTCGGCGAGCTCTCCGCGTTTCATCAGACTCACGGGTTCTACGTGCACGGGTTGAGCATCGAGGCAGCCACCCTGCCGCAAGGCTGGGAGCGGAGGGCCCGGCCGGTGCAGAACGAGAACACTAAGGGCTACGTCGGCCTGTGCGTCGAGGCTCATGATCTGGCAGCGAGCAAGCTCAAGGCCTTTCGGGACAAGGATCGCGCTTTTGTGCGCGTTCTACTTACAGAGCGACTGATCAAGGCCAACCGGCTCGTTCGGATGATCAATCTCCTGCCGGTGCCCGCGGAGGAGCGTGAGCGTCTCACCGCCTGGGTGGACGCGACCGCGAAGGAGTTGGTCAGCAGTAAGCGAGGAAAGACGTGAGCGGTAAGCGGTAAGCGGTAAGCGGGGGGGGGGCACCTGAGAGCCGTAACATCCGTTCACCATTCAGTGTTCACCGTTCTTGCTTTTGTATTTCTTCCCGCTCACCGCTCACGTTTTTTCTTCCCTGCTTACGCTTACCCGCCGAGGAACATCCGGTAGGCCGGATTCCCAGTCTCCGGCCAGTGCGGATACCCCAGCACCGAAAGGGCGCCGGCGAATGTCTCCCGCTCGGCCGGCGGCACTTGGATCCCGGCCAGCACGCGGCCATGGTCCGCGCCGTGGTTCCTATAATGGAAGAGCGAGATGTTCCACCCGTGCGCCAGCGCCTCGAGAAAGTCGCGCAGAGCACCGGGCCGCTCCGGGAACTCGAACCGGTAGAGCAACTCGTCCTGGAGGCCCGGCCCCGGCCCACCAACCATATAGCGCACGTGGAGTTTGGCGACCTCATCGCCGCTCAGGTCGACTACCTCGTAGCCGTGCCCCGCCAGATCGGTTAGACGATAGTACATGGGCGCGGTCAAAGCCCGGCTCAGAGACTTACGCGCCACTTGGATGTCGAGATGCCGCTCCCGGCCGTTGTAGAGGTACTCTAGGTCGCGGGCACTCGACGTACTCAACAGATCGGCTGCCCTGCGAACCAGTGGATGGGGCGACCGGAGCGACTGGGCCACGCTGATTCGGTTCGCCACGGCTCCCTCGAAGACCGCCTGATCGATAACCGGCGCACGCGCGCTAGACGGGTCCCGGCCAGGATGCGCTTCGAGTTTGATCATTTGTTGACCCCCGAGTCCATTTGCTGGGAGAACCGGAAGTGGCATCCGCTTTACAGGGTGGCCTGCCGCGCTCTTTGCCCAATAGCCCCGGCCAGGAAGGTGCGCGCGAC
>CAZHZI010000102.1:0-7561 GCA_964536955.1 uncultured Conexibacteraceae bacterium | reverse complement strand
CCTGTTCGCCGTCGGAGGGGAGTTTCCGGTCGAACGTTTACGGGAGGTCCACTAGACCGCCCTGAAACGGCGATCCGCTTCTACAGAGAAGGGATAAATGTGGGAAAGAGCGGGGCCGAAGGGCTATTCGGCGGAGTCGCCGGGCTCTTCGCGGGCGTCGCCGGCAGCGGCGCGCTCGCGGGGCGGTGCGGATGCGCCCGTGGCGGGCGGGGCGATCGAGGGAGCGTCCGGATCGACTTTGAAGAGGCGGAAACGCAGCACTCCGTCGGCGATCTTCAGGTTGTGGTCCAGCGAGCCGAGCAGCTCGGTGGGCGCCTCGAAACGGAACCAGCGGTAGTCGGCCTCGGTCCGCAGCTCTATCTCATAGGCCATCTTGCGAAGGCCCCAGTTGTTCTCGTCCTTCAGCGTGCCATCGCTCTCGATCTGGCCCTTCGCTTCCTGGGCGAGGGCGTCGCGGGCGGATTCCTCCAACCCCGGGTCCAGCATCAGGACCAGCTCATATTCGCGCGCGGCTACCAAAACGGCGAGGGACTATAGCGGTGGGTCGGACTCTCGCTCAATGCGGCGCAAACTCGATCGAGCCATCGCTCGGGGCCGGTGGCGGAGCTGGCACAGGTGGCGGAGTGGGAGTCGGAGCCGGCACTGGAGCAGGCTGAGGAGGCGCGGGCAGGGGTGGAGGAGCCGGAGCGGGCGACGGCGCCGCCGCTTGCGGCGCACGCTCGCGACGCCCCCGCCGAGCACCACGTCTCTTCGATTCGCGAGGACCTTCAGCGCCGCGATCCGGCCGGGGTCGCGGCCCTCGGAAACCCTCCTGCCCCGATCCGCGCCGCGCCCCCAACCCCGGCGGCCTCTTCTTCACCGGCCGCTTTGAAAGCAAAGGCTCGGGTGGCAGGACAGGAGGCGAAGGCAGTTTCGTCGGCCTGGGCAATCCGATATCCGCCGCAAGCGGCGGCGGCGCGGGAGCCTTCATCAACGCCGGAAGCCCCTGCAAGGCAAGCAGCCCACAAGCCCCAACACCGGCCACCCTGGCCGCCAGCTGCCACCGAATCCGCACCGAACCCACAAAGCTCCAATCCCGAAACTCGCGGAGTTCTCCCCAGGCATTGGAGAAGAGCGGGTCGGGGGTCAGGTCGCCGGTGCCTCCCCCGGCACCGCGGAGAGATTCTTGCCCCCGCAGGGGGCACTTGATTGCACCGCCGAAGGGCGGTGCTAGGCACCCGCCGACCTGACCCCCGACCCGCCTACGCCACCGCCTCGCGCAACTCCGCGATGTCGGCCAACTGCTCGTCCACCCAATCCCCAGGATTCCGGGAGAAGATGATCTCCTTCAGGTGCGCGGCGCGCAGTCGTCGCTCCTCGGGGTCCATGGTCAGCGCGCGGTAGATCGCGTCGGCCTGATCCTGGATGTCGAACGGGTTGACGCTGAGCGCGCAATCCGCCAGCTCCTCGTGGGACCCGGTGTTCTCCGACAGCATCAGCACACCGTCCCGCGTGTTCACCGCCGGCGCCTCCTTGGCGACCAGGTTCATCCCGTCGAAGAGCGAGTTGACCATCAGCAGGTCGAAGTGCTTGTAACGGGCGACCGCGTCGTAGAAGTTCTCGTAGATGCGCAGGTCGATCGGCATCCAGTCGGTCGTCCCGTGCCGGTGGTTGACGACCGCGACCAGCGCTTCGATCCGCTCCAGGTACTCGGCGTACTCGGGAACGTCCTGCCGCGAAGGCTGGAGGTGCGCGATGAAAGTCACCTTCTCGCGGAACTCGGGGTGCTGGGTGAGGAAGGTGTCGAAGGAGGTGAAGCCGCGCAGCACGTTCTTGGAAAGGTCCGCTCGGTCGACGCGGATGATCAGGTGCTTGCGCCGCCGCTCCAGCACGTCGCGCTCCGCCTCGGCGACCTGCGGCGTCTCCGCCGCCCGCCGCAGCCGCTCGGCGTCGATCGACAGCGGGTAGGCCCGGGCGAGCGTCTGCCCGCCCACGTGGCGGACCAGGCAGCGCTCGTAGTCGACGTCGCACTCCAGCAGCTCGTCGCAGCAGCGCAGAAAGTTGATCGAGTAGGCGTGGGTGTGGAAGCCGATGATGTCGTTGGCGAGCATGCCGCGGTAGAGCG
The DNA here is from genome assembly GCA_964536955.1 of uncultured Conexibacteraceae bacterium. Taxonomy (GTDB): domain Bacteria; phylum Actinomycetota; class Thermoleophilia; order Solirubrobacterales; family 70-9; genus CAZHZI01. The sequence continues at coordinate 5,457 of CAZHZI010000102.1, read as the reverse complement.
CCTCGCGGATCCGCCCCGGCAGGATGCGCCAGCTGTCCGGCTGGGACCAGGGGATGTGCACGAAGTGGTGGAGGAAGGCGTCCGGCCGCTCCTCGCGGATCATTCCCGGCGCCGTGTAGAGGTGGTAGTCGTGGAGCATCACCAGCGGTCGCTCGCGCCCCTCGATCTGCCGCAGGACCGCCGTCGCGATGTCGCGGTTGACGGTCTGGTAGCCGTAGTCCCAGGCGTCGATCTCCGCTTGGCGGATGTCGGGCGCGTTCGAGAGGTCCCAGAGGTAGTGCTGGATGAACCAGAGGATCGGGTTGGCGATCACGTTGTAGAAGCGCTCGTAGGCGTCGGCGTCGCTGTCGACCAGCAGCACCCGGTAGTCGATCCCGTCGATCGAGAGCTCGACCGGCCCCCCCCGCTCCTCGCTGACCGCGACGTCCTCGTCGGTCATCGCGGAGGCGATCCAGAGCGCGTCGCGGTGGGAGACGAGCCCCGACAGCGCCGTCACCAGCCCGCCGCCGCCGCGCTGCACCGTGCGCTGGCCCTCCTCGTTTCGCTCGAACTGCGCCGGCCCGCGGTTGGAGACGATGATCAGCGGGTCGGAGTCCGGCATCTTTTCCAGCCTACCCGGACCGCTCGGGATTTATGAGTCCAATGTTGTGAACAGCTCCAGCCAGTCGCGCAGCAGCCGCGGCGAGAGGAACTCGCGCCGGGCATGCTCCTTGCCCGCCCTCCCCAGCTGCTTGCCCAAGACCGGATCGCGCAGGATCTCCAGGCAGCGCTGCGCGCACTCGTCAGAGGAGTCGACCAGGAAGCCGGTCGCTCCGTTCTCGATCTGCAGCGGGATGCCGCCGACGTTGCCCGCCACCGTCGGCCGCCCCTTCCAGAGCGCCTCTGTGACGGTCAGCCCGAACCCCTCGCGGATCGACTTCTGCAGGATTACGTCGGACTGCGACTGGAAGGCGTTGACCTCGATCGCCCCGACGTTGTTGAGGTTGTTGAGAATCTTGATGTCCGGGTCGCCGCCGGCGTACTCGAAGGTTTGCTGGAAGAACTCCCAGCCCTCCGGGTCGTCGGTCGCCATCGAGCCGACCAGCGCCAGCTGCACGTCCTCCATCTCCTTGGTCACGCCGCGATAGGCGTCGATCACCCCCATCGGGTCCTTCCAGGGGTCGAACCGCGAGACCTGGGTGATCAGCGGACGGTCGGGGTCGATCCCGAACTGCTGGCAGACGAAGGCGGCGTCCTCGGGCGAGAAGGCCATGTTCTTCGGCGAGAGAGGGTCGATCGCCGGCGGGATGATGTTGACGCCGCCGTGGCCGTTCACCCCATCCGGGACGTAGGAGGGCATGTGCCAGACGGTCGCGTCGTACTCCTTGATCAGCGGCTGCAGGCGGTCGATCGACGCCGGGTTGGGCTCGGAGAGGTCGATGTGGCAGCGCCAGATCCAGTTGCGGGCTTTCTCCGCCGCGCCGCGCCGCAGGCCGATCGGCTGGGGGTCGTGGACGATCACCGTGTCCCACTCCCCCTGCAGCCCCTCGGCGTTCATCCGGTTGATCTCGTCGAACAGCTCCCACTGCTCGACTGTGAGCGTCTCCTCCGCTCCCTGCAGGGAGTTGTGAAGGAGCTTGGTCGCGTTGAAGAACTCCTCTTTGCCGAAGATCACGTGCCAGTGGGCGTCGATGCCGGCGTCGCGCATCAGGGGCACGATCGTGTAGAGGATCTCCGACACCCCGCCGCCGAACGCCGTCGCGCTGACGTGCAGGACCCGCTGCCCCTTCAGCGGCTCCGCCAGCGCGCGGATACGCTCGGCCAGCTCCTTGCCTGCGATGTGGGTGTAGTCGGCCAGCGACTTCTGGCCAAGGGCGACTTCCTGAAGCATCCGCGGAGTTCTACATGGCCGGGCGGAAGGGCCGCTCAGCCAGCGGGCACGCTGGACGGTCGTTTGCCCAGCGTCACCCGCACGTCCTCGACGTCGCCGTCCTCGTGCAGGACCTCGAGCGTCACCTCCTGCCCCGGCTCATAGGAGGAGATCAGGCGGGCGAGGTCGTCGGGGCGGATCACCTTGCGGCCGTCGACGGAGAGGATCACGTCCCCGCCGGTCCGGTAGGCGCCGGCCTGGAAGCGCAGTTTCCCGTCGCCGCCCTCCAGCCCGGCCCGGTCGGCGGGGCCGTCGGGGACGATCTCCGCCAGCAGACCGCCGAAGTCGGTGTCGAGGCCGAGCTTCTCGGCCAGCTGCGGGTAGAGCGCCTGGCTGGAGACGCCTATGTAGGCGTACTCGACCTTGCCGTCCTGCTTCAGCTGGGCGACCGACCGCTTGATCGCCGAGATCGGCACCGCGAAGCCGACCCCGTCGTTGGCGCCGGAGCTGGTCTCGATCTGCTGGTTGATCCCGACCACGCGGGCGCCGGCGTCGAGCAGCGGCCCGCCCGAGTTGCCCGGGTTGATCGAGGCGTCGGTCTGGATCGCCCCCTCGATCTGGAACTGGGTCAGCGATTTCACCGAGCGGTCGGTGGCCGAGATGATCCCGATCGAGAGCGACTGCTGCTCTCCGAAGGGGCTGCCGATCGCCGCCACCGGCTGGCCGACCACGAGCTCGCTGTCGTCGCCCAGCTGCAGGGGATGGAGATCGAAGCCGTTCGGGTCCACCTTCAGCAGGGCGACGTCGGCGAAGGGGTCGAAGCCGACGATCCTGGCGGGGACGACGTTGCGGTCGGGGAACTCGACGAAGACCGCTTTGGCCGCCTTCCGCTCGGCGCCATCGGCGCCATCGGTGACGACGTGGGCGTTGGTGATGATCTCCCCACCCGTGTTCAGCACGAAGCCGGAGCCCTCCGCCGCGCTCGGTCCGCCGAAGGGGCCCTCGCCGCCGCTGCCCTCGAAGATCGACCGGATCGTCACCACGCCGGGGGCCGCCTCGCTGTAGACCTTGGCCGCGTTGAAGCCGTCGTCGGAGGTCTGGACGATCACCCGCGGCAGCGGCGCCTTGGCGCCTGTCGGGGCGGTGGTCGTCGACCCGGAGCCGTCCCCGTCGGAGCCGCACCCCCAGAGCAGCGCCACGGCCAGCCCCAGCGCCACGGCAGAGGCTGTCCGCGCCCTCACGAAAATGCCTCCGAAGGCGCGGCGGCGACCGTTCGGGGGGCCGGGACGGCCTGCTCGGCGCTCGGCGGCAGGTCGAGCGTGAAGGCGGTGAAGCGCTTGCTGGAGGAGATCGAGATGCGGCCGTCCATCCGCTGCGCCAGCTCACGGGCGATCGCCAGGCCCAGCCCGGAGCCACCGGCCGAGTCGGCCGTGTAGAAGCGCTCGAAGATTCGCCCTTGGATGCGCTGGGGTATGCCCGATCCCTCGTCGGAGACGGTCAGCTCGGCGCGGCGGTTGGCGGAGTAGGTCGTCACGGTCACCTTGGTGCCCTCGGGGGTGTGGGTGAGGGCGTTGTCGAGCAGGATACGGAGGATCTGCCGTACCCGGCCTGGGTCGGCGAGGGCGACCGCGGGGTGGTCGGGCGTGCGCAGCTCCAGCCGCGAGCCGTGGCGGTCGGCGCGCGGGCCGAACTCGCGTGCAACCTCGCGCGCCAGCTCGCCGAGGTCGACCCGCTGGGATGCCATCACGTACTCGCCGGCGTCGAGCTGGGAGAGGTCGAGCAGGTCTGTGGTCAGCTTGGTGAGCCGGTCGATCTGCAGTCGCATCGTGCGCACGAACTCGGCCCGCTCCTCGGGGCTGGGGTCTTCGTCTTCGAGCAACTCGACGAAGCCGCCGAGGCTGAAGATCGGCGTGCGCAGTTCGTGGGAGGCGTTGGCGATGAACTGCTTGCGGGCGTTGTCCAGCTCGGCCAGCCGGCGTTGCATCTCGTTGAAGGTGCGGGCGAGCTGGCCGAGCTGGCCGCCCGAGTCGACCGGGATCCGCGTGGCGAAGTTGCCGTCGGCGACCTTGCGCGCCGCATCCTGGATCCGCCCGACTCGCGTCGCCGCCAGCTTTGCGAAGTAGAAGCCGATCCCGAGCGCCAGCAGGAGGGCGATCAGTCCGCCGACCAGGATCTGATGCTTTGCCTCGGAGGTGCCGCCGATCAGGACGACGTATAGGTAGATGACGATCGACGTCCCCGCTCCGATCGACAGCGAGACCGTCGTGATCATGCTGCCCAGCGGCGTCAGGCGAAACTTCTTCATTCCTTGAAGCGGTAGCCGACGCCGCGCACGGTGAACAGGAAGTCGGGTTCCCTCGGGTCGCGCTCCAGCTTCTCGCGAAGGTGGCGGATGTGGACGTCGACGGTGCGCGGGTCGCGGTACTCGGAGTCTCCCCAGACATGCTCCAGGAGCGTCTCGCGGCTCAGCACCCGGCCGGGCGAGCGAGCCAGCGCGCCGAGGATTTCGAACTCGACGTATGTGACCTTGACCTCGTCGCCCCGCAGGGTGACCATGCGCCGGCCGAAGTCGATTTTCAGGTCACCGCTCTCGATCGACTCCTCCTTGGGAAGCTCGCCGACCATGCGGCTGCGGCGCAGGGCGGCCTTGACGCGGCTGCGGAACTCCCGCAGCGAGAAGGGCTTGGTTATGTAGTCGTCGGCGCCCACTTCGAGGCCGCCGACCTTGTCGGTCTCGCTCCCTTTCGCGGTCAGCATGATGATCGGCACCTGGCTCCGAGAGCGCAGCCGGCGGCAAACTTCGACGCCGTCGAGCTTGGGCAGCATCAGGTCCAGGATGACCAGATCGAAGCGAGCCTCGGCAAAGCGCTGCAGCGCTTCGTTGCCGTCCAGGGCGGAGGTGACGTGATAGCCCTCCTTGCGGAGCGGATAGCTGAGCAGCGTCTGGATCGACTGCTCGTCGTCGACAAGGAGAATCCGTGTAGACCCGTTGGGCATTCACAAAGGGTAGTGACGCGCGGCGGGATGCAGGTCCGGTTGCTTTGGACATATGTGCTAGTACCCAGAATTAAGGATTGAGGGCCGGCAGCCGATATGAGGGACATGCAAGCCGAACAGCTGAAAAGCCTTGTCGAGGCGGGCGGTTACAAGCCCCAGCCTTCGCGGGTGGCGGAAGCGATGCTGCAGCGCCGCGGTGTGCGCGAGCTGCTGATGCACGGGCCGCCACTCAACGGAGCTGGTCGAACCCCTCAGCCTCCAGCAGCCGGCCGTCGGGCCGCCTGATCTGCACCCCTTCGCCCTCGACGACCTCGCCGACGACGGTCAACGTCGTCTCTGCCTCGCCGGCAGCCGTGGCCGCCTCGGTCAGCTGCTCCATCGGCAGCGCTGCCAGCAGCTCGTAGTCCTCGCCTCCCGAGATCGCGGTCGGCAGGGGGTCCAGTCCCGCCGCCGCCGCGACCTCGGCGACGCCTTTTGCAAGCGGCACGGCGCTGGCGTCGATCCGAATCCCCGCGCCGCTCTCCTCCGCGAGGTGGCGGGCGTCGGCGCCCAGCCCGTCGCTGATGTCGATCATCGCCGTCGCGCCGGCCCGTGCCAGGGCCCGCCCGGCC
>CAZHZI010000101.1:0-7663 GCA_964536955.1 uncultured Conexibacteraceae bacterium | reverse complement strand
CTTGTAGCCGATGTCGACCAGGACCTCGTCTTTGTCGATCCGCACGACCTTGCCGTTGACGACGTCCCCCTCGTCGAACGAGACCATCGTCGCCGCGTAGTTGGGCACCACGTGGCCGTTCACCTGCAGCAGCAGGCCGTTGGATCCCTCGACGGGGGTGCCCTCCGGTGCGGCTGCCCCAGGGGCGGTCAATGTGTCGGCGGCGGACACGGCGCAGAACTATTGCAGACAGGGATACCCTTGGCCGTCGTGCCGGTACGAGCGACCAAGCGTGGCGGGGAACGGACCCCGCTCAAGGGGACCTACGACGTCCTGATCTGCGGCGCCAGCTTCGCCGGGCTGGCCGTGGCCCGCGAGCTCGCCGGCTCGGGAGCCTCGGTGATGGTCCTCGACCGCTACCAGATCGGCGAGCGCCAGACCTCGGCTTGCGGCATCCCGACCGAGTGGATGCGCCAGCTGGGCCTGATGGACGCCGAGCGCCAGCGCTTCGACAGCCTGGTCATGCACACGCCCCATGGGACCGCTCGCTTCCGATTGCCGTGGACCTTCTCGACCTTCGACTACCGGCAACTGTGCGAGCTGCTCTGGCGCGATTGCGACGCGACCTTCGAGACCGCCAAGGTGAATGGCCGGGCGGCGCCGGGCAACGGCGACGGCGTGCTTCGCATCGAGACCGATCGCGGCGTCCTCTCGTCCCGACTGGTAGTCGACGCGCTGGGCTGGCGGCGGCTCCTTGCCGGCGGAGACGGCTATCAGCCCCCCGATGCGCCGCTCTCGCGGGGGCTGGAGGTCCACCCGTCGGGCAGCGGCAAGGACCTGGAGATTTGGATCGACCGCCGCTACGTCCCCGCCGGCTATGGGTGGTCCTTCCCCGCCGGAGACGAGCTGCGCATCGGCGTCGGCTCCTTCGACCCCCGCTTCCACGTGCGCGAGACGACCGAGCTGCTGGCCGAGGACCTGGGGCGGGACCGGGTCCGCTACCAGGGCAACTGGATCCCCCATAAGCTGCGTGGCGCCACAGAAGGGGGGCTTTTCTTCGTCGGCGACTCGGCCGGCCACTGCCTGCCCCTGAGCGCCGAAGGGATCAGGACAGCGCTCTATTTCGGGATCGCCCTGGGGCGTGAGCTGCGCGGCGTCGTGCAGGGGCGGCAGAGTCGGGACCAGGCAGCCGAGCGCTACGCCGAGTTCAACGACTCCCACGAGTGGAAGTTCCGCTGGATGCTGCGCGCGCAGAAGCTGGTCCCCCGTGTCCCCCCGCGCCTGCTGGCGCCGCTGATTCGCCTGATCGGCGCGAAGCGCTTCATCGACTGGTCTTTCGGGCACTACTTGAGGATCGCGCCCCCGGAGTTCGCCTCACCTGACGACCAGCACCGTTCCGACCAGCAACAGCGCGATCCCGGCCATGCGGCCCGGCGTGAGCGCGACCTGGTCCAGGCCGAACAGGCCTAGCCGGTCGATCGCCACCGATGCGGTCAGCTGGCCGGTGATCGTCGCCGCCGCGACGCCGCCGGCCCCGATCGCCGAGACCGCGACCAGCGCGTTGGCGACATAGACCGCCCCGAGCAGGCCGCCGACCAGGTAGTACCAGCTGACGTCAAAGGTCGAGGAGATGCCGCCCGCCTTGCCGCTGAGCACGACAATCGCCGCCAGCGCGATCGTCCCGACGACGAAGGAGATCAGCGCCGCAGGCAGGCTGCCCGTCGCCTTGCCGAGACCGGCGTTGATCGGCGCCTGCAAGGCGATCAGTCCTCCCGCCGTGGCGGTCAGGATCACAGCCAGGCCTCGATCCATCAGCTGTCCAGCCTCCTCCGAAGGTGATCTTCGCGGTCTGTCGGGGTTTGAACTATCGACCCTTGCCGGCCGTAAGCCGAGAAAGGCCGTCGCCGTCATATCAGGCCGGCCGGGGGGACGATCGAGACCATGGACCGTGACCGTGCGATGACACCGCGCAGACTCAGCGAGAGGATCTTCGCTGCCCCCGCCCTCCGGGCGCAGCCCGACCGGCGCCTCGTGGGCCTGGCGCGTGAGGGCAGCGAGCTTGCGATCGAAGAGATCGTCCGGCGCTATCGCCCTGCACTGCTGCGCTTCGCAGCCTCGATAGTGCCCGTCGACCGCGCCGACGACGTCGTCCAGGACTCGCTGGCGCAAGCGCTGCCGAGGATCGAGTCCGGAGAGCAGGAGCTCCACCGCGAGCGGGTGCGCTCGCTGGTAGCGGGGCTGCAGGGGCTGCCCGACGCTCAGCGCGATGCGCTGGTCAAGCGTGAGATGGAGGGAATGAGCCACGCCGAGATCGCCGCGGACCTGGGCGTTTCGGGCGGCGCGGCGCGCCAGCTCATCTTTCGGGCCCGGAACGCCCTGCGCGAGGGGATCGGCTCACTGGTGCCGATGCCGCTGCTGCGTCATCTGGCGGAGAGCGGCGATGGCGGCGGCGCGGTCGCGGTTGTGGCTCGACGCGGCGGCAGGGACGCCGAGGGACAGGAGGACTCCCACCGCGACCGGGAGCGCGAAAATCGCGGCTCGAACAGCGGCGAGGGCACCTCTTCGGGCACGGAGGCCACTCCCGTGACCATTCCTCTGAAGAAGACGAGAGCCGTTCCGCCGGCGATCCCTCCCATCGTGGCAGCGGGCATGGCGATCGAGGGGGCGAGGGCTCCAGCGGGGACCTGAGCACCGCGGCCTCGCCTGAATCCGAGGCCGCCTTCGAAGAGGCCGAGTCGCCCGACTGACGCCGTGCTGGAGGGATGCGAAGGGGGCGGCCTCGGGTCGCCCCTTTGTTCGCTACTTCGCCTCCAGCCAGTCCTTGCCGATCCCGACGTCGACCTCGAGCGGGGGGTCCAGCTCGTAGGCGGCGCACATCTCGCGGCGCACCAGCTGGACCGCGTCCTCCATCTCCTCGGGTGGGCCCTCGAACAGAAGCTCGTCGTGGATCTGCAGGACGAGACGGGTCTTCATCCCGGCCTCCCCCAGCGCCCGGTGGCTGCTGACCATCGCCACCTTGATGATGTCGGCGGCGGTTCCCTGGATCACCGTGTTCACCGCAAGGCGCTCGCCGAGACGGCGGGTGTTGGGGTTGCCGGAGCGAAGCTCGGGGATCGGGCGCCGGCGCCCCATCAGCGTCGTCACATACCCGTTCTCCTGCGCCTCCTCCACGGTCCTCTCGCGGAAAGCCCGCACCGCTGGAAAACGCTCCAGGTAGCGCGCGACGAACTCTTCCCCCTCCTTGCGTGGGATGTTGAGCCGGTCGGCGAGGCCGAACCCGGTCAGCCCATAGACGATCCCGAAGTTGACCATCTTCGCCTTCGAGCGCTGGCCGACGTCAACCTCCTCCCTGGAGATGTTGAAGACCTCTGCCGCGGTCGCCGCGTGAACGTCGTCCCCGGCCCGGAAGATCTCCTTCAACACCTCCTCGTCGGCGACCTGAGCGAGGACGCGCAGCTCCACCTGGCTGTAGTCGGCGGAGAGCAGGCTGGCGCCGCGCTCGGCGACGAAGCAGCCGCGGACAGGGCGGCCGACCTCGGTGCGGATGGGGATGTTCTGAAGGTTGGGGTTGGTGCTGGAGAGGCGGCCGGTCGTGGCGGTCGCCTGATTGAAGGTGGTGTGGACACGGCCGGTGTCCGGGTCGATCAGGTCGGGAAGCGAGTCGAGGTAGGTGTTCTTCAGCTTGGTCAGCTCGCGCCAGGACTCGATCTTCTCGATGATCGGATGCTCGTCGCGAATCTGGGCGAGGACGCGAGCGTCGGTGGAGAAGCCGGTCTTGCCGCGCCGCTTGCGGGTCAGGCCGAGCTCCTCGAAGAGGACCTGGCCCACCTGCTGCGGAGAGCCGATCGTGAACTCGTGCCCGGCCAGCTCGAAGATCTCCTTCTCCAGCGTGGCGATCCGCTCGCCGAACCCGGCGCCGATCTCGGCGAGGCGCTCGGCGTCGAGCTTCAGTCCCTCCCGCTCCATCGCCGCCAGCACGTGGACGAGCGGCAGCTCGACCTCCCGCAGCAGATCGTCGAGCTTGAGCTCCTCGATGCGGGGACGCTGGTGCTCGGCGAGCGCCGCGACCAGCCGCGCCTCCTCTGCCGGTTCAAGCCCGGCTTCGGCCTCCTCGCCGAGCGAGAGCTGGCCGTCTTCCTCCGGGGCCTCGCCGTTCGAGGAGCCGTCGAGAAGGCCGATCCCGGCATCCGCGGCGAGCTCGGAAAGCTCATAGGAGCGCCGCTGGGGCTCGAGCAGGTAGGCGGCGAGCATCGTGTCGTGCCTCAACTCCAGCTCCACTCCCTCACGAGTGGCCGCGGCGAGCAGCCCATGGCGACCGCCGCCAAGCGACTTGGCGTCGTGGGCTGCGATCGGGCGCCCCGCCAGCGCGACGGCCAGCTCGCTCTTCGTCGATTCGCCGATGACGACGCGCTCGCCGTCGGCGGCGGCCCAGCGGTTGGAGGCGATCGCCAGTGCGACGGGCCCATCGGCGAGATCGGCCGGCGTCCCTTCCACGGCCTCCACCTCGAGCTCCGTCTCGACGCTGCGGCCCGGCACGGCCTCGCCCTCGGGCAGGCCCTCCTCGAGCCGCTCCATGATCGCGCGAAGCTCGAACTCGCGCATGAACTCGCGCAGGACGGCCCGGTCGGGCTCGGAGGCCATCACCTCGCCAAGGTCGACTCCAGTCTCGATGTCGCACTGGAGCGTGGCCAGCTGCTTGGAGACGCGGGCGTCGTCGGCATGCTCGACGAGATTCTGCTTGCGCTTGGCGCCGGAGACATTCTCGACGTTGGCGAGAACCTCGTCCAGGGAACCGAACTCCTGCAACAGCTGCGCGGCGGTCTTCTCGCCGATCCCGGGGACTCCGGGGATGTTGTCGGAAGTGTCGCCTTTGAGGCCGATCAAGTCCGTGACCAGCTCCGGCGGCACCCCATAGCGCTCGATCACCCCCTCGCGGTCGTAGACCTTGGTGTCGGTGATGCCGCGAGAGGTGGTCATCACTTCGATTCCCTCACCGACCAGCTGGTAGACGTCACGGTCGCCGGAGACGACCATCACAGGAATCCCCTGCTCACGAGCGCGGTGGGCGAGCGAGCCGATCACGTCGTCGGCCTCGTATCCGGCGACCTTGACGTTGGTGTAGCCGAATGCCTCGACCAGTGGCATCAGATTGGGCCATTGCTCGGAGAGCAAATCCGGCCGTGGTGGCCGCTGGGCCTTGTAGAGGTCATAGGTCACCTCTCGCCCCGACATCCCCGCGTCCCAAGCCACGACCACGCCCGCGGGCCGATGCTCGACGATGATCTTGACCAGCATCGAGGCAAGCCCAAAGATCGCATTAGTAGGCCGCCCGTCGCTCGTCCCAATCGACTCCGGCAGCGCGAAGAACGCCCTGTAGGCAAGCGAGTTCCCGTCGATCAGGAACAGTGCGTGGTCGTCGCCTTCCTTGGGCTTCTTGGACGTCTTAGCCGGGGCCATCCTCGCCCACTCTAAGGCGCGGAATGGCGGCTTCCTCGCGCCACCGCAAGTGGCGCAGCCGTCGGGCACAGCACCGCCTCCAGAACCGCCGCGGTCCGCTGCGATTCGTCGACTACTTGCAGGTGGGAGAGGCGGATGACCTCGAAACCCCGGTCCCGGAGCTCGAGATCCCGGCTCCGATCGTCTTCGAAGGCGGCCCGCCCCCGGTGATACCGGTAGCCATCGGTTTCCACCACCAGCCGCCGATCTCGCCAAAGAAAGTCAACGAGATGAGGACCGACGCGGACGTTCACCTCGGGTGCCGGCAGGTGGTGGCGGTGGCAGAGTCGCAGGAAGAGCTGCTCCAGCTCGCTGCGGGTTCGATCGTGGTGGGCGAGAGGTCCCGGCGGCAACCCAAGCACGTCTGCTTGGCGGACCGCTCGACGGAACTCCTTCTCCGGAACGACACGGCGAAGGTCAGAAACCGTCCGCGCCGGTGTGGTAACCGGGATTCCTCGGTGGCGAGTGACGAATGCAGGCAAGAGAGACGGACACCGATGGACCCGAATGCCCTGTCGCCTTCCTCTACCGCCGTCGCCCGGGATCGAGACGTCGACGATTCCCGTTCCCGGCGCCAGCAGGCGCCACAGCGAAGCGGCGCTCCGATGGCTGACAACCGCTCCCGGTCCACACGCCAGAGCTGCGCCCATCCATGTCCCCTCTTGAGTCAGCCCCGGGTGCCCGACCGCGTAGACGCCCCGATGGACCCGGTGCAGCCGGCCTGCCTGCACCCGCCGCACGATTCCGCTGCCGCGAATTCCAGCGTCGAGCAGCTGTCGACTCGACACAACGCCGTGCTGGCGAGCCGCAATCCTTGCAACCACAAGGTCGGGAGTGGCGTTTTTGTTCCGCATAGCGACATAAAGTCGCCATGGACGCAGATTCGGCCCCCTCGGCTCGATCGGCGAGCGATTCGTCGTAGGCCACGAGGCCAAGCTTATGATGGGCCGCTCATGGCTGTCAGCGCCCAATACAGCGTCACCATCCGGGTTGAGCTCGACGCCCGGCAGGAGCCCCTGGGCAAGCTGACCGCTGCGATCGCCGAGGCAGGAGGGCAGCTGCAGGGCGTGGACTTGGTCCCCGGTGCCGGCGGGGAGGGGAAACGGGTGCGCGAGTTCACCATCGACGCCCAGGACCGGGAGCACTGGGAGCGGATCCTGCGGGCGATCGGCTCGACCCGCGGGGCCAAGGTCCTCGACTACGTCGACCGCACGATGCAGATGCACCGCGGCGGCAAGATCGAGGTGCACAACAAGTACCCGCTGAAGACGCGCGACGACCTTTCGATGGCCTATACGCCGGGCGTCGCCCGCGTCTGCCAGGACATCCACGCCGACCGCAGCCGCGCCTTCCAATACACGATCAAGAAGAACATGGTCGCGGTGGTCTCCGATGGCAGCGCCGTGCTGGGCCTGGGCAACATCGGCCCCGAGGCGGCGATGCCTGTGATGGAGGGCAAGGCGATGCTGTTCAAGGAGTTCGCCGACGTCGACGCCTTCCCGATCTGCCTCGACACACAGGACGCCGACGAGATCGTCAAGGCGGTGGAGCTGATCGCCCCCACCTTCGGCGGCATCAACCTGGAGGACATCTCCGCCCCACGCTGCTTCGAGATCGAGGACCGCCTGAAGGAGTCGATCGACATCCCCGTATTCCACGACGACCAGCACGGCACCGCCGTCGTCACGATGGCGGCGCTGTTCAACGCGCTGAAGATCACCGGCAAGCCGATCGAGGAGCTGCGAGTGCTGGTCGTGGGCCTCGGCGCGGCGGGCGTGGCCGTGACCAAGATGATGCTCGCCTCCGGAATCACGCACATCGTCGGCTGCGACCGGAGAGGCGCCCTCTCAACCACCCGCGAGGACTATCAATCCGGCGAGATGAGCGGGATCAAGCACTGGTACGCGGAGAGCTCCAATCCCGAACGCCTGACCGGCCAGCCGGCCGACGTGATCGAGGGGATGGACCTGTTCATCGGGCTCTCCGGCCCGGGGATCATCCCGGCGGAGGCGCTGGGCAAGATGAACGACGATGCGATCGTCTTCGCGATGGCGAACCCCAACCCCGAGGTGATGCCCGAGGACGCCGCCCCCCACGTGCGAATCATGGCCACAGGGCGCTCGGACTATCCGAACCAGATCAACAACGTGCTCTGCTTCCCGGGCATCTTCCGCGGCGCGCTGGACGC
>CAZHZI010000100.1:0-7699 GCA_964536955.1 uncultured Conexibacteraceae bacterium | reverse complement strand
TCGCGCTGGCCATCGACGTCTTCGCGCGGAGCCTCGCCGAGATTGGGCGCGCCGATGACGAGGATCTCGAGGCCCTCCGGCCCGGCCTCGTAGCCTCGCCACGTACCGGGCGGGACGCGCACCGCGTCCCATTCCTTGAGCTCGACGATCTCGTCGTCGAGCTTCATCCGCCCGCTCCCGCGCAGGACCACGTACACCTCCTCCTGCTTCTTGTGCGTGTGGCCGTACGGAAAGCGATAGTTGGGCGGGACGCGCTGGTAGCTCAGGCCGGATTTCTCGAGCTCGAGCGCCTCGGTCGCCATGCGGAACTCCAGGTCTGGCGCACCGTCGAACTTGGACCCGAGATCCTCCAGATCCTCCTTGAGGTTCCTGAGGGTGAACTGCTTCATTTCACGCTCCTGTACTTGAGGTGGGTGACGCCGGGCGCCTCGACGGCCCGGACCTGCTCGAGCTGCACCTCCGCGTCCCGGAGGTTGTCGAAGAGGCGAGCGCCGTCGCCGAGCACCACCGGAACGACGTGGAGCTCAAGTTCGTCCAGCAGTCCCGCTGCCAGGTACTGCTGCGCGACCTGACCGCCGCCCCAAAGCATGACGTCTTTGCCGCCGGCGGCCTCCCTTGCTTGTTCGAGCGCGGACTCGATTCCGTCGGTGACGAAGTGGAACGTGGTCCCTCCCTCCATCACCACGGGATCACGCGGGTGATGGGTGAGAATGAACACGGGGTAGTGGTAGGGAGGGTCGTCGCCCCACCAGCCCGTCCACTGCTCGTCGCCCCAGGCGCCCCCGCCGATCGGGCCGAACATGTTTCGACCCATCACGCCGGCCCCGATGTTCTCGCGCGATTCCTCGACTATCCGTGTGCTCTCGTTCACCTCGCCGCCTTGCTTGCCGTGGGATTGGCGCCAGGCGGCCAGCGGAACCACCCAATCGTGGAGCCGCTCACCGCCCTCGCCGAGCGGGTTCTCCTCGCTCTGGTTCAGGCCGGCGACGAAACCGTCCAGCGAGATCGAGATATGACACCTGAGCTTGCTCATCGTGCCTCCGGCAACGGACCCGTTAGCCGATCCGCTCCGCCAGCTCGATGATGATCCCCTCCGGGCCGCGGACGTAGCAGAGCCGGTAGATGTCCTCGTAGCGCTCCAGCTCCCCGACGAGCTCGGTGCCGCGGGCTCGCAGGCCGGCGACGACGGCGTCGATGTCCTCGACGACGAATGCGATATGGCGGATACCTCGGGTGTTGGCCGGCGCGTCCCCGTTGCCGCCCTGGCTCGGCGGCGAGTGGAACTTGATGAGCTCGAGTTTTCCGTTGCCGTCCGGCGTCTGCATCATCACGAAATCCGTCCGCACGCCGTCGAGCCCCACGATGCGGTCCACCCAGCGGCCTTCCGCGGTTCCCTCGCCCTGCAACTCGAGCCCGAGCTCGGCGAAGAACTCGGTTGCGGCCGTGAGGTCCTCGACAACGATGCCGACGTGGTCCATCCGTTGGAGAGTCATGTGCTCGACGGTACTGCTTTCCATGAAGGCGCTCATTCGCGCCGCCGTGGGGCTGAACACTTCCTGAGCCGGCCTCGGCGGCCGGTGCCTATGAGGCGTCGTAGCGAAGGTAGACGACGCGAGAGCCGAAGGTCTGCGTCTCGACCAGCTCCAGGTTGATCCTCTCTTCCAGGGCCGGGAAGTAAGGCGTGCCGCCGCCCAGCACGACCGGACTGACGAAGAGCCGGTACTCGTCGACGAGGCCAAGCTTGATGAAGGTGGAGGCCAGGCCGGCGCCGCCGACGGCAAGGTCCTTTCCTGGTTGTCCCTTCAACTTGGCGACTTCTTCGGCAACGCCGTCCCTGACCAGCCTGGCATTGCCTTCGACCTTCTCAAGGGTCTTTGAGAACACGATCTTCGGCAGGTCCTTCCAGATGCGGGCGAACTCGAGCTCATGCTCTGGGAGCGACGGCTTCTCGTCAGCGGTCTCCCAGTACACCATCTCCTCGTAGAGCTTCCGTCCGCAGAGCTGCGCGCCCGTTTCCCGCGCCTGCTGATTGTGGAACCGGTGCAGCTCCTCGTCCGGCGCCGACCAGTCGATCTCGCCCCCGGGCCCAGCGATGAAGCCGTCCAGCGACACTCCCATCGAGTAGATCACCTTCCGCATCGCAGTCCTCCTCGGCTCGCGTTTCGGTGCTCAGCCTTCCAGCGTCGCCTCAACCTCGATCTCGACTCCCTTCAACGCCTGGGAGATCGGGCAGTTCTGACCGGCGCCTTGTGCTGCCTCCGCGAATCCGGCTTGATTGAGCCCTGGCACTCGCCCGTCGACGACGATTTTCGACGACTTCACGCCCTCGCCGGGGACGAAGGTCACCTTAGCGGTGGCTTCGAGGCGCTCGGGGGCGTTGCCGGCCTCGGCGAGATCGTGGGAGAGGGCCATGCAGAAGCAGGAGGCGTGGGCCGCGGCGAGCAGCTCTTCGGGGCTTGTCGTTCCGGGCGCTCGTTCGGTTCGGGCTGCCCATGTCACCTCGACCTCCGGCAGCGCGCCGCTTGCCGCCTTGGTCGTCCCGCGCCCGTGCGCGAGGTCGCCCTCCCAAACCGTCGTCGCCTTGCTCTCAGCAGCCATCTGCTTCTCCTCTCCTCGGAAGCGGGGCCCGCGGGCCGCCGCGAAGATGTTTGACTCTGCGTTGGAACCTACCCGCCCCCACCCGTTCAAGCGAAAGGACGCCCGAATGCCCGAGGCAACGCCCTACACCCACCTCAACCTCGAAAGCGCGAAGGACATGGCCCCCGAGTTCGGACTGGGGGAGATGGGCCAGGTCCGCTTTCCCAGCGAGGCGCTGGACACAGAGCAAACCGGCCTCAGCCACCACAGGCTCGGCGCCGGCGCACGTCAGCCGTTCGGTCACCGGCACGAACAGGCCGAGGAGGTCTATGTCGTGCTGTCGGGATCGGGTCGGGTGAAGCTGGACGACGAGATCGTGGAGATCAAAAGACTCGATGCGATCCGCGTTGCTCCTGAAGTAACCCGGAACTTCGAGGCCTCCGACGAGGGCCTGGAGCTGCTCGCCTTTGGCCCTCGTTACAAAGGCGATGGAGAGGTGCTGCAGGGATGGTGGACGGAGTAGGGCCGGGCGTCTCGGCCGGTTCGCGGCCGATCGTCGCGGCGGCACGGGCTTCCTCGATCGTGGCGTCCACCTCCTCGCGGGAGGCGAAGTTGAGCGCCAGGGTCACGCCGCCCCAGCCGCCAGGGTCTCGTCAGGATCCGCCCTCTACGTGCAGCTCGATCGCATGGATCTGGCTCTGGCCGTAGGAGCCGGTCTGGACGGGGCCGGCGGCGCTGATCAGCTCACCGACCTCGGGCAGGGGGTGCGGCCGCAGTCCTTTGCGCACGTCGATCGCCGTCAGCCCCGGCAGGCTGATGCCCTGCTCGTCGACGATGACGAAATGGGCATCGCCGTCCCCGTCGGGATCGACCTGCTCCACGTAGGCGATCGGGCCCTCTGCGGTGCGACAGCTCGGCAGGCCGGGCGGGCAGTGGGAGGGCGTGACCGAGTCGGCGGCGGTGCTTTGCCTGGGAGGGGGAGCTGGCCGCCCGCCCGCCCGCGGCGATGTCCCGGGATCCGTTGTGTCGCTCGTGCCATCGCAGCCGGATGCTCCAACGAGCACGGCCAGGCCAACCAAGGCGGCGGCGAGTGTTGGAAGGCCTTGGATTCGCATCGCGCCGTCTCGCTACGCGATCCGGCGGGCAGCCCAGACGCTGACGATGGCCGCAGCGCCCCCGGCCAGCGCGGCGTTGCGAGCCAGCGGGTCGCTCCTTCGGCGCCTGAGCACCTGGTCAATCTACTGCTGATCTGCCATTGCAGCCGAGGTCGATGTCCGTGCTATAGTGAACCAAATGGTTCAGTATTATCCACAACTCGATCACACTTTCTCCGCGCTGTCCGACCCCACCCGGCGAGCCATCCTGGAGCGGCTTGGGCGAGGCAGCGCGACGATCAGCGAGCTGGCGGCGCCCGCGGGCATGTCGCTGACCGGCCTCAAGAAGCATGTGCGAATCCTCGAGGAGGCCGAGCTTGTGACCACCGAAAAGCACGGCCGAGCGCGGCATTGCCGGCTGGGCCCGAAACGGCTCGAAGACGCCAGCCACTGGATCGAGGCCTACCGCCAAGGCTGGGAGGAGCGCTTCGACCGCCTGGATCAGATCATCGAGCGAAGGAAAGGATCATCAAAATGAACAGCGATGCGAACACACGCAACCCCACGACAATCACCACCCTGAGCGATACGGAGGTTCGGATCGAGCGGACCTTCGATGCCCCCCGCGAGCTCGTCTGGGAGGCCTACACCGACCCCGAGCTGTTGACCGAGTGGCTCGGGCCCCGCAGGCTGACGATGACGGTCCAGGAGATGGACGTGCGGACCGGGGGCTCGTACCGCTACACGCATCGCGACGACGACGGGGAGTACGTCTTCTTCGGCGAGTTCCGGGAGGTGGTGCCGCCGAAGCTGCTCGTGCAGACCTTCCAATTCGAGGGAAACGATCACCCGCCGTCGGTGGACCGGGTCGAGTTCGAGGAGCTCGACGGGGATCGCACGCGGATCGTCGTGACCGCCACCCTGGATTCCATCGAGTCCCGCGACGCGATGCTCCAGTCCGGCATGGAACGCGGCGTTTCGGAGGGCTACGAGAAGCTCGACGAGCTACTCGCCCGCCGGCTCGCCAGTTAGGGCTACGCGTTGCTCTCCAGCCGCTCGGCGAGCCGGTTCATCCCGCGCCACCGGGCGGCTGCCGCGGCTCCGGTCCAGTCGGTCGAACGGTCCGGCGGGCGCTCCACGCCGGCGTCGCGCAGCGTCGCGATGTCCTTGAACGCCAGCAGCTCCTCGCGGCCGTCGATCAAGGCGCCGCGAAGCTTCGGGCGGGATTCCCGAATCGCGCCGTCCAGCACCTTCTCCAGGGAGCCGTGACGGCGTAACAGCTCGGCCGCCGTCTTCGGTCCGACGCCCTTCGCACCGGGGATCCCGTCCGACGGGTCGCCGCGCAGGGCGATGAAGTCGGGGACCAGCTCCGGGTCGATGCCGTAGCGGCGGCGCACCTCTTCGGGAGTCACCTCCTCGGCTCCTTTGCCCCCCGTGCGGACGAAGAGCACCGTGACGCGCTCGTTCACGCACTGGTACATGTCCCGGTCGCCGGTGAGCAACAGCGCCTGCCCACCCGCTTCGGACTCGCGGCGCGCGTAGGTGCCGAGCAGGTCGTCTGCCTCCAGGGACTCGTGGGTGGCGACCGTCCAGCCGTAGGCCTCGAAGAAGTCACGGCAGTCGGCGAACTGCGGCGCCAGCTCGGAGGGGATGTCGTCGCGGGCGGCGTGGTAGGCGGGATACAGCTCCGTTCGGTAGCTGGCCGCGTCCGGTCCGAAGCAGAGAACGACCGCGCGCGGCTGGCGCGTCTCCACCTCCCGCAAAATCAGGTTGGCGCTTCCGAGCAGCGCGTTTACCGGCTTGTCGTCCGGCCCGGTGATCGAGCGGGGCAGCGCATAGAAGGCGCGAAACAGCATCGAGGGCGCGTCGACAACGAGCAGTGGCGGACTCATCTGGCGGGATGGTGACTCATTTCGGCTGCCGCCCGTACGGTCGGTTAGTGTCGTCAAGACCAGCGCGCCCCCAGGAACGGAGATTCCGATGGCCTACGACATGCAGATACGCGGCACGCAGGACCAGGTGAAGATCCGCAGCCCGTGGGCGGTGGCGCTGCTGCCGCTCGTCACTTTCGGCATCTACCATCTCGTCTGGTGGTACCGGATCAACCGCGAGCTGAGCGACTACGGCCGCGCCAAAGGCTACGACCTCGGGCAGAACCCGACCAATTCGGTGCTGGCGCTCTTTCCCGGGGGGATAATCGTCATCCCCGCCCTGATCACCTACTGGCGCGGCACCAAGCGTGTCCAGGGCGCCGTGCGCCTCGGCGGCAACGAGCCGGTCAACGGCTGGATCGCGCTGATCCTCTACCTCTTGATCGCACCCGGCTTCTGGGCCTACCTCCAGGTCTCCCTCAACGACCTCTGGCGTCAGGAGGCGGAGGCGCTGCCGGGTCAGGAGCTGCCGGCCGCCGCGGAGCAGATGCCGCCCCCGTTGCCGACCGAGCAGCAGCGTCCGGCTTCGCCTGAGCAGCAGCCGCCGCCGAGCTGAGCGACGGCGAACGGGCTGCCTGCCGTGCGTTAGCCAGTTCCTCGATCCGGTCGGTCAGCTCGTCGGGCTTCGAGAAGTAGGCGGAGTGGCTTGCAGCGATGCCGACCACCGGATCGCAGGGCATCCGGGAGTGCATGTGGCGCTGGAAGGTGGGCGTGACCGCCCGGTCCTCGGTCAGCTCGATGTAGGCCCGGGGCAGCTCGGCGAAGCGCTCCGTGGTCACGATCGGCGTCAGCGACGGCGCGAGAGGCTCCGGGGTGAGGAGGGCGTTTGCCAGCGCGATGTCGGCGGCCGAGCAGTCCGCGTACAGCGTCGGCACGAACGCCTCGCGCCGCAGCATGTCCCAGCCGGCGTCAAAGTCAGCATCGAGGCTCGCCGGAATGAGCGACTCGGTGTCCTTTGGGAAGAGGTCGAGCACGGTCTCGCCGCTGCTTGGGAGGAAGGCGGCGAGGTAGATCAGCCCGGCGACCAGGTCGGGGCGCGCCTCGGCCGCCGCGGTGGTGGCGATCCCGCCGCGGCTGTGGGCGACCAGGGTCACCGGCTTCGCCGCTTCGGCCATCGAGTCGACGATCCGCTCGACGTAGTCGTCCAGCGTGACCTCTCCCGGCGGAGTCCTGTCCCGCCCGTGCCCGGGGAGGTCCGGGACGATCACCTCGTGTCCCCGCTGACGCAGTCTCGCCTCGACCTTGAACCAGCACCAGGCGCCATGCCAGGAGCCGTGGATGAGAACGAAGCTGGCCATCGCGCTCCTTTCAATCGGGCCGGTCACGGTGACCGACGTCGGTATGTCAACGCCCGGGAGGCGAGGTTCGTGAGGTTGGGCTGATGGGAAATGGGGGCACGGCCACCCTAGACTCGCCCGAATGGACCGCGCGCTACTCGCACAGACCCTCTCCACCGCCGGCGAGCCCGCCTACCGCGCCTCTCAGGTGTGGGAGTGGGTGGCGCGCGGGGCAGATTCCTACGAGGAGATGACCAACTTGCCGGCGGCGCTGCGCGAACGGCTCGCCGATCGCGTGCCGCTCTCGACCCTCACGCTCCAGACCGAGGCCAGGTCCGACGACGGCACGGTCAAGGCGCTCTTCCACACCGCCGACGGGCGGCCGTTGGAGGCGGTGCTGATGCGCTACCGCGACGGCCGCCGCTCGGTCTGCCTCTCCTCCCAGTCCGGCTGCCCGCTTACCTGCACCTTCTGCGCCACGGGGCAGATGCAGTTCGGGCGCAATCTGACCGCCGATGAGATCCTCGACCAGGCGCTGCACTTTCGCCGCCTCGAGGAGATCGACCACGTCGTCTTCATGGGGATGGGGGAGCCGACGATGAACCTCGACGCCGTGCTCGGCGCCTGCGAGCGCCTTCCCGAGCTGGGCGTCAGCCACCGCCGCACCGCGATATCCACGGTGGGTTGGGTCCCCGGGATCGACCGCCTCGCCGAGTGCCCGATGCCGATCAGCCTTGCGCTCTCCCTTCACGCGCCAAACGACGGCCTGCGCTCCCAGATCATGCCGGTCAACGACCGCTACCCGCTCGCCGACGTGCTC
>CAZHZI010000099.1:0-7754 GCA_964536955.1 uncultured Conexibacteraceae bacterium | reverse complement strand
CGCAGCGCTCTCGGTCAAGGCCGTTACCGGCAAGCCGATCCTCTTTGCGTCGACGGGGGAGAAGCTGGAGGACTTCGATCGCTTCCACCCCGACCGGATGGCCTCCCGCATCCTCGGCATGGGGGACGTCCTCACCCTGATCGAAAAAGCCGAGCAGCAGGTCGACGAGCAGGAAGCGCTCGATCTGCAGGAGAAACTGAGGCGCGACAAGTTCACGCTGGAGGATTTTCTCCAGCAGATGCGCCAGGTGCGCAAAATGGGCCCGCTCAGTGGCCTGATCGGGATGATGCCCGGGATGGGGGCGCTGAAGCAGCTGAAGAACGCCGATGTCGACGAGGGGGAGCTGGACCGCGTCGAGGCGATCATCCTCTCGATGACGCCGGCCGAGCGCGCGGAGCCCGGCCTGATCAACGGCTCCCGCCGCAAACGGATCGCCAACGGCTCCGGCACCAAGGTCCAGCACGTCAACCACCTGGTCAAGCAGTTCGACCAGATGCGCAAGCTGATGAGACAGGTGGCCACCGGGAAGATGCCCGACCCCCAGCAGCTGGCCCAGATGGGCCAATCCCGCCCGCGTAGAGCCCGACGCTGACCGGCGGGCTGTGGGGATGCCGGCATCCTCTCCGCTTCGCGTCCGGGGATGCCGGGGTTTGGATGACTCTGTAATCTGCCCCAGTCAATGGCAGTCCGAATCAGACTTCGAAGGGTCGGGTCCAAAAAGAACCCGATCTGGCGAATCGTCGTCGCCGACAAGCGCTCGCCACGCGACGGGCGGACGATCGAGACGATTGGCCAGTACAACCCTCAGACCGAGCCGTCAATCATCGAGATCGACGAGACCCGGGCGCGCCACTGGCTCGAACACGGTGCACAGCCGTCGGAGACGGTTGCAACCCTTTTGCGCACCAAGGGCATCGCCGCCTCAGGCAGCTAGCGACGGTCATCTCGCCGTGGCCGAGCTACTCGAGTTCCTCGTCAGGGCCCTGGTCGAGGACCCCGAGGCCGTCGTGGTCGAAGAGCTTGAGGAGGACGGCGACCTGATCTACGAGATCACGGTCGCCGAGGAGGACCTCGGCAGGGTGATCGGCAAAGGCGGGCGTGTGGCGAACGCGATCCGGACGATCGCGAAGGCCGCTGCCGTTCGGATCGATCGTCGTGTCATAGTCGACATCCTCGATTGAAACTCGACATCTTCACGCTTTTTCCCGAGGCCTTCGACTGGTTCCAGTCACAGCGGTCGGTTCAAAATGCCCTTGCGGAGGGGAGCGAGCTTCGTCTCTTCAATTACCGCGATACGACTCCGCTTGGAGCAGGGCAGGTCGACGACGCGCCGTACGGGGGCGGGGCCGGGATGGTCCTTCGTGTCGACGTCGTCGACGCCGCCTTGCGCGCCGCCTATCCGGACGGGGACAGGCCGCGGATCGTGCTGCTGTCTCCCACGGGCAGGCAGCTGGACGACGAGCTGGCGGACGAGCTGACAGCGGAGCCGCATCTTGCGCTCCTCTGCGGGCGGTACGAGGGCTTCGACGAGCGGGTGCACGAGCATCTCGCCGACGACGAGCTGTCGATTGGGAGATATGTCCTGGCCGGGGGGGAGCTGCCGGCGATGGTCGTGGCCGACGTCCTCATGCGGAAGCTGCCGGGAGCGCTCGGCCACGCCGACAGCGCTGTCGAGGAATCGTTCAGCCGCGTGCTGGAGGGCGCGCCCGAGTACCCGCACTACACCCGGCCTTCGGCATTCCGGGGCTGGAACGTGCCCGAGGTGTTGCTCTCCGGGGACCACGAGCGAGTGCGGCGCTGGCGGGCCGAGCAGAGTCGCAGGCGGGCCGAGCAGCTCGGCCGAGAGCCTGAGTAGCTACCATTCCGCCACCGCGCGGCCCCTGCGATTGGAGCCGGCGGTTTTTTCTCGCCAATGAGCACTGTCATAGACAGCATCGAGCGTCGCCAGCTGAGGCAGGGACTTCCGTCCTTTTTCCCCGGTGACCGTGTCCGCGTCCATTTCCAGGTGGTCGAGGGCAACCGGCGCCGCACCCAGGTGTTCGAGGGAATCGTCCTGCGGCGGCAGGGCTCAGGGGCCCGCGAGACCTTCACGGTCCGCAAGCAGTCCTTCGGCGTTGGCGTCGAGCGCACCTTTCCCCTGCACTCCCCGAAGATTGAGAAGCTCGAGGTGGCGGCTCGCGGCGATGTGCGTCGGGCGAAGCTCTACTACCTGCGAGGCCGGGTCGGCAAGGCCGCTCGCGTCGCCGAGCGGCGCTGGGGGATCGACGAAGAGCTGATCTCGACTCCGACCGCCCCCGCCGAGCCGGAGGCCGTGGACGGCGAGGGCGCGACCCAAGCCGAGGTCGAGGCCGTCGAAGCGCCGCAGGCCGGGGCGCCGGACGAGGGAGGAGCCGAGGCTTCGGGGGCAACGGAGAGCACCGAGGCAGAGTCCGAGCCGGATGCCGATTCCGAGCCCTCCGATTCCTCAGGAGGGGCCGACGCAGAGGCGACTGGAGACGCTGAAGATCGAGAGATCGAGGTCGAAGAGGCTCCGGAGGCGTCCGAGGCCGAGGACGCCAAGGACTCCACCTGAGACTCGCGGTCCCGAAGCCGAAGAGCAGGGGCGGCGGGCTGGTCGAGTTGGTCGTCATCGTCGCGCTTGCCTTGGGGTTGGCGCTGGCGATCCAGGCCTGGATCGTGAAGCCCTACCAGATCCCCTCACGGTCGATGGAGCCCACCCTCGACGTCGGCCAGCGAGTCCTGGTCAACCGCTTTCTCTACCACTTCGCCGACCCTGGAATCGGCGACATCGTCGTCTTCCACCCGCCCGTCGGGGCCGAGAACGGCACCCAGTGCGGGGTGCCGCATTCCCCCAGGCAGGCCTGCCCGCAATCCACCGCTGAGCAATCCGAACAGAACTTCATCAAGCGGATCGTCGCGGGGCCGGGCGACACGCTCAGCGTCCGCGACGGCCACCCGGTCGTAAACGG
This sequence comes from uncultured Conexibacteraceae bacterium, assembly GCA_964536955.1. Lineage (GTDB taxonomy): Bacteria > Actinomycetota > Thermoleophilia > Solirubrobacterales > 70-9 > CAZHZI01. The sequence goes on along the minus strand of CAZHZI010000099.1, from coordinate 4,785 downwards.
GGTGGAAAGGACCGACGAGCCCTACACGGTGCCCTGCGGCAACGGCGGAGCGTGCAATTTGCCGGAACCGATCAGGATTCCAGCGGGCCACTACTTCATGATGGGGGACAACCGTGGGGCAAGCGACGACAGCCGTTTCTGGGGTCCCGTCCCGCGCGAGTGGGTCATCGGCAAGGCCTTCGCCACCTACTGGCCCCCCGACCGGGTCGGGATCTTCTAAGTCGAAGTCCCAGAGGAGAAGGCTGGCGCGGACGCGCAAGCTTTTCGCCTTTGACCGTGGACTTGGCAGCCGCCTCGTGGCGGGCGCCGACGAGGCTGGAAGGGGTTGCCTGGCGGGGCCGCTGGTCGCCGCCGCGGTGCTGATCGACTACGAAGCGCTTTCCCATGCCGACCGGCGCGCCTTGGCAGGGCTGCACGACTCCAAGCAGATGACCGCAGACCGTCGCGAGGAGCTGTATCCGGTCGTCCTGCGGGCGGCGGCGCGGGTTAGCGTCGTGGTTCGCTGCGTGCGGGGCATCGATGGTCGCGGCCTGCACGTCACCAACATCGAGGCTCTGTCCAGCGCCCTGGAGCGGCTGGAGCCCGGAGACGCGACCTGTCTGGTCGACGGCTTCTCCCTGCGCGACTGCGCGGTGCCCCACCGCGCGGTGGTGGAGGGGGACGGGACCAGCGCGGCGATCGCCGCCTCGTCGGTCGTGGCGAAGGTCACCCGCGACCGCTACATGCGAGGAGCCGGGAGCGACTACCCGGGCTGGGGGTTCGAGGAGCACGTCGGCTACTCGACCCCCGAGCACCGGGAGGCGATCGGCCGGATCGGCATCTCGGCGCTGCACCGCCGCTCCTTCCAGTCGGTGGCCTACTCACAGCTCGGACTCGTCTGACCGGCGCATGTCGGCGTCCTCGGTCGCTCGCGTGCAGAGCACGCCACGCTCCCTGCGTCCTTGATCTGCTTGGTCAGTCGAGCCCGCCTCAAAATGCGGCGCGGATGTATTCCACATCAACTACTTGCCCGACGTGATCGAAGGTGACCCCGACTGCATCGAACCGGATCTCGTCGTAGTGCGGCCCTCGGCGTTGCTCCATCATCCACGCGGTCGCGAGGCGGCGAATGCGCAGCTGCTTCCTGGGCCCGACGCCGAGCACCGGGCGCTCCGGACCGAAGGCGGAGCCCGCGCGTCCCGCCTTGACCTCGACGAAGACCAGCACCCCTCCGTCGAGAGCGACGATGTCCAGCTCGCCGAAGCGGGTGCGGGCGTTGCGCTCGACGATCTTCCAGCCCGAGGACGCGAGCCGCTCGGTGACGAAGTCCTCGGCCGCGCGGCCGATCCTCTGGCGGGCTCCCGTCACCGCCGGCAGGCTAGGCCTCCGGCGCGCGCCCGTTGCGCGCGAGAAGTGACAAATCCCTGACGACCGGTCCGCAACAGGTCAAATCGCACCCCCTAGCGTCGTCGCCGTGCTCGCCACCGCCCAGACGTTCACGCTCGATGGCATCGCGGCTCGCTCTGTGGGAGTCGAGGTCGACGTTCATCGTGGCCTTCCCACCTTCTCGATCGTCGGCCTTCCCGATACGGCGGTCAGGGAGGCGCGCGAGCGGGTGCGCGCCGCGATGGTCAACTGCGGATTCGAGTTTCCACTGCGGCGTATCGTCGCCAACTTGGCGCCGGCCAGCCTGCGCAAGGCCGGGCCGGGGATGGACCTGGCGCTCGCCACGGCGTTGCTTACCGCCTCGGGCCAGCTGAGTTGGGAAGCGCTGCCGCGGCTCGCGATGGTCGGGGAGCTGGCGCTGGACGGCTCGGTGAGGCCGGTCTCAGGGGTCCTGGCGATCGCGGAAGCGGCCCGTGAGCAGGGCTCGGAAGGTGTGGTCGTGCCGGCCGAAAACGGGCCCGAGGCAGCCCTCGTCGAGGGCCTCGATGTAGTCGCCCTGGAGAGCCTCGGGCAGCTGTCTTCGCTGGCGGCTGGGGAGTGGGCGCCGAAGCGGCCGGAGCCGCTGCGGTTGCAGCTCAGCCGCAATGGCGACGGTCCCGATCTCGCCGACCTCCGCGGCCAGCGCCACCTGCGCTACGCGATGGAGGTCGCCACCGCCGGCGGTCACAGCCTGTTGATGGTCGGCCCCCCGGGCGCCGGCAAGTCGCTGGCCGCGAGCCGGATCCCCTCGATCCTGCCGCCGCTGGCGCTCGGGGAGGCGCTGGAGGTGGCGCGGATCGCCAGCGCCTGCGGTGGGCTGAAGGGCCCGCCGGCCGGCGGGCGCCCCTTCCGCATGCCCCATCACACGATCAGCCCGGCGGGACTGGTCGGCGGCGGCAATCCGCCGAGCCCGGGCGAGGCGACTCTGGCGCACCGCGGCGTCCTCTTCCTGGACGAGCTCTGTGAGTTTCGCCGCGACACACTTGAGGCGTTGCGGGCGCCGCTGGAGAGCGGTGCGGTGGCGATCGCCCGGGCCGGAGCCTGGCGGCAGCTGCCCTGCCGCTTCATGCTGGTCGCGGCGGCGAACCCGTGCCCCTGCGGCCGGGGCGAGACCGATCCGGAGTGCACTTGCGCTCCGATCGCCGCGCAGCGCTACCAAGGGCGGTTGAGCGGGGCGCTGGCCGACCGCATCGACATCCTCGTGGCGATCCGCCAGCCCAGCGCACGGGAGATCGCCGGTGAGCCGGGCGAGCCCTCCGCCGATGTTCGTGAGCGGGTGACGGCGGCGCGCGAACGGCAGGAGCGCAGGCTTGGGGCGGGACGCTGCAACGCCGAGATGACACCCGCCGAGGCGCGTGAATGCGCGCTCGCCCGTGAGGCCGCCGCCCTTCTCGCCGACGCCTATTCGCGGCGGCGGCTCAGCGGTCGCGCACACGATCGAGTGCTGCGGCTGGCGCAGACGATCGCCGACCTGGCCGGCTCCGAGAGCATCGCTGCCGAGCAGATGGCGCAGGCGCTGCAGCTGCGCAGGAGAGGCCACGGATGAGCTACGAGCCGCGAGCCTGTCCGGACTGCCTGCGCCGCTCCTGGCTGGTGTCCCACCTGGCGCCGTACATCGAGAAGATCGCCACCCGCGCCCCCGGACTGCGCTCGCCGGAGCTGTTGCGGCTCTCCAACGAGGACCTGGCTGCCGTCGCGGCGCCGAAGGTCGCTCGCCAGATCCTCGCTCGGGTTGCCGCGATCCCCGAGCGCCGTCTCGTCGACGACCTCCGTGGGGCGCAGTCCTGGGCGTGTTGTCGCCACGACTCGCTCTACCCGGTCGGCCTCCGCGATGCGATGGACGCCCCCTGGACCCTGGTCGGCCGCGGCGACCCCGCCTTGTTGGCGAGATTGGAGCCCGAGGGAACCGTGACGGTGGTCGGCGCGCGGCGAGCCAGCTCGTACGGTCGCGAGGTCGCCCGCGAGCTGGGCAGGGAACTGGCGACGACCGGGATCGTCGTGGTCAGCGGCCTCGCTTTCGGCATCGATGCCTGCGCTCATCGCGGTGCGCTGGACGGAGGTCTCACCGTCGCAGTGCTCGGCGGCGGTGCTGACGTTCCCTATCCGGCGTCGCACCGCGCGCTTTGGCGGCGGATTTGCGAACGTGGCCTGGTCCTTTCCGAGCAGGCGCCCGGGACCGGAGCCTGGCGCTGGGCTTTTCCCGCTCGCAACCGGATCATGGCTGCTCTGGCGGGGATGACCGTGGTCGTCGAGGCTGCCGAGCGCTCCGGCTCGCTGATCACGGCCGACCTCGCCGCCGACCTGGGGCGGGATCTGGGCGCCGTGCCCGGGCCGGTCAGCTCGCGCTCCTCGGCGGGGCCGAACAATCTGCTGGCGGGAGGCGCCTGCCTTGTTCGCGACGCCCAGGACGTGCTCGATGCGATGCTCGGCCCGGGGGCGCGACAGATCGAAAATTCCGGACCGCCCTTGGATCCAAAGCTGCTGGGCCTTCTCGAGGCGGTCGAGCGAGGGCAGGACACCTGCGATGCGGTCGCGCTGGACCTCAACCTCTCCGGCCCCGACGCCGCCTCCGGCCTCGCTCGCCTGGAGATGCTCGGCTACGTTTCCTGCTCGCTCGTCGGTGTCTATTCCCGAACATTGCTTCAACTCCCCACGGTGACCAGCATCTAGGCTGCGAGCGTGAGCTCTCGCGTCCCTTCAGTCCTCTCCATCGCAGGTTCGGATTCGGGTGGGGGCGCCGGCATCCAGGCGGATCTCAAGGCGTTCGCGCGCTGCGGAGTGCACGGCACGACGGCGATCACGGCGGTCACCGCCCAAAACACGGTTGGGGTGAGCGCGGTCGAGGCTGTGGGGCCGGAGACGATCGTCGCCCAGGTGCGTGCCGTCGTCGAGGACATCGGCGTCGACGCGGTGAAGATCGGCATGCTGGGGACGGCGGCGACGGTCGATGCCGTCGAGGAGGCCCTCGCGCTCGTGGACGGCGCTCCGGTTGTGATTGACCCCGTGATGGTGGCGGAGACCGGGGCGATCCTGCTCGACGAGGAGGCGCGAGGAGCCTTGGTCCAACGACTGCTGCCGCTCGCCACCGTCTTGACTCCCAACATCGCGGAGGCCCGTGCTCTGGTCGGCGCAGCTGAGCAGGACACCCAGGAGGAATTGGCGCAGGCGGTCCTGGCGCTGGGCCCGCGGGCCGTGGTGGTCACCGGCGGCCACAGCGCGAGGATGGTCGATGTGTTCTACGACGGCCGGGAGGCGGTCGCGATCGAAGGCGACCGTCACCCCGACGGGGCCGCGCACGGCTCCGGCTGCACGCATTCCTCGGCGCTCGCCGCCCACCTGGCGCGCGGCGCGACGCCCCTCGATGCGGCCCGCAGCGCCCGC
>CAZHZI010000098.1:0-7809 GCA_964536955.1 uncultured Conexibacteraceae bacterium | reverse complement strand
GAAGATCGTCCGCCTCGAGGCCGCCGGCATCCCCGTCGTCGAGCGGATCGACGAGATCCCCGGAGCGGTCAAGGAGAAGCTGGGGGTCGCTGCCTGATGGCCGACCAGCTGAACAAGGTCTTCATCGACATCGAGGTCGACGACTCGGTGGCGAGCGACGCGGCGCTCGCCGCGGTACTCGAGGAAGTCTGCCCGGTCGACATCTTCAAGGCGACAGAGGGCGGTGTCGAGGTCGTCCAGGAGAACCTCGACGAGTGCGTCCTCTGCAAGCTCTGCGTCGAGGCTGCGCCCGAGGGCACAGTGCGCGTCGTCAAGCTGTACGAGCGGTAGCCGCGACGGCTCTTTCCCCCACCGCTGCCAGCGCGTCCTCCCGCAGGCGATTGGGGAGCACGACCATCGCGCGCAGCCCCTCCAGCACGTCGCGATCGCCCTCTACCTCGACCCCCGCCCCACCACCCTCGCTGCCGACCAGCGCCGCGATCACGTCCAACGGCGTCCCGGTCAGCGTCAGGTCGGGGTCTTGCGCCTCACCGCGCTTGGCGTCGATCCAGCCGTTCTCGATCCCCAGCCGAAACGATTGGCCTTCGCTGCGCAGTTGCACGGTAAGCGCTGCGTCTGTGGAAGGCTGAAGGATCACCCGCAGGGAGTTCGGCAGCTGGGAGGGCTCGATCCCGGGGACGTTTCCGACGTCCAGGAAGTTGAGTCCCCAACGCCCCAGCTCCAGCAACGGCCGTTCCAGCTCACGGCCGAGGTCGGTCAGCTCGTAGGCCACCCCCGAGGTGGGCGAAGGGAGCGTGCGGCGGCGCACGATGCCCTCCGCCTCGAAATCGCGCAGCCGCCGCGACAACACGTCGGTCGGAGCGCCTCCCACCGCGCGCGCGAGGTCAGAAAAGCGCAGGGGACCAAGCGAGAGCTCGCGAACGATCAGCAGCGACCAGCGCTCGCCGATCCGGTCGAGCGCGCCGGCGACGCTGCACGCCTGGCCGTAGTTGCGTCGGGTCATTGACTCATCGTAACAACAGTAATTTGATTATCAAAGCATCCACTTTGATATCTGGTAGGTTTCCCGCCGTGTCCATCTCACGTTCTGCACCTCCGGCCCGTTTCCCCACCAGATGAATCGCATCGCCGACCTCACCTGGAAGCACCCGAAGCTCGTCCTTGCAGCGGTCGGCGTCTTCTGCCTTCTCGCCATCGCGATCGGTCGCGACGTCGAGAGCCACCTGAAGGCGGCCGGCTTCGCCGACAGCGCCTCGGAGAGCGAGCGCGCCACCCGGCTGCTTCGCGACTCGCTCGGCTACAACCCGAACCCGGCGATCGTCCTGGTCGTCCGCGCTCCGGGCGGCGGCCGGCTCGACCTGAGCGACCTGTCGGTGCAACGCGAGGTTGCCCGCCTCAGCCGCGCCATGGCGAGAGTCGAATACGTCGGCAAGGTCACAAACCCATTGCAGGACCGACGCGCCGCAACCAAACTGATCGCACGAGACGGCGAATCGCTGGCAATCGCCGGCTATCTCTCGACCGAAGACATCCAGGACGCCGGCGGCGTAGCGGCCGAAGGCGTCGAGCCACTAGTCGCGTCAAGTTCCCTCGACGTCGCGATGAGCGGCTTTGCAGCCGGCTTCAACGAAACCAACGACCAGACCCGCGAGGACCTGACCAAGGCCGAGCTGATCGCCTTCCCGGTGCTGGCGCTGTTGCTCCTGTTCGTCTTCCGCGGTGTCGTCGCGGCGTCGATCCCCCTGTTGATGGGGGTGATCTCGATCATCGGGACCTTGCTCGTCCTGCGGATCATGTCCACCTTCGCCGACACCTCGCTGTTTGCGCTCAACATCGCCACCGGGATGAGCCTCGGCCTCGCCGTTGACTATGCCCTGCTTCTGGTCTCGCGCTACCGCGAGGAAATAGGGCGCGGCGGCGCGTCGCGGGAGGCCCACCGGCGCACCGTAGTCACCGCCGGCCGCACCGCCCTCTTCTCCGGCCTCACGGTCGCCGCGGCGATGGCGGCGCTGGTGATCATGCCGCAGCGCTTCCTCTACTCGATGGCCGTCGCGGGCGCTTCGGTGGCGGTGCTTTCCTCGCTGATCGCGATCCTCGTGGTGCCGTCGCTGCTGGCCCTGCTCGGCGCCCGGATAGACGCTCTCTCCATCCGCCGCGGCCCTGCCGTCTCGGACACCTCCGACAGCTGGTACCGGCTGGCGCGTGGCGTGATGCGGCGCCCGGTCGCCGTCGCCCTGGCCAGCTCGGCGCTGATGCTGGCGGCAGCCACACCGCTGCTGTGGACGACCCTGACCGGGCCGAGCGCGGAGGCAGTGCCGCCCGGACAGCCGTCCTATAACGCCTACAAGTACGTCGAGGCCCACTACCCGCGCGACGTCGCCGAGGCGGTTACCGTCGCTGTCGATGGGCGCGCCACCCCGTCCCAACTGGCGGGCTTCCAGCGCCAGATCGAGGCGGTCGGCGGCGTGGTCGGCGGCTCCCCCTTCACACCCGCCTCCGACCGGGTCGCATATGCGAACTTCGCCCTGGCCGGACCGGCTCTCGCCGGCGACTCGCAGGACTCCCTGCTCGAGATCAGGGCGCTGAGCCCGCCTGGCGCCACAACCGCGCTCGTCTCCGGCAACACGGCCGGCTTCATCGACCAGAAGCAGAGCCTCCTCGACCACGCTCCGCTGGTCATTGCGATCATCTCCCTCACCACTCTGGTCCTCCTCTTCCTGCTCACCGGCTCGGTCCTGCTGCCGCTGAAGACGCTGCTGATGAACACGCTGACGCTGGGCGCGACGCTGGGCATCCTCGTCCTCGCCTTTCAGGAGGGCTGGCTCGAGGCCCCCCTCGACTACACCGGGCCGGCCGCGGTCGAGGTGACCAGCCTGGTCTTTCTCTTCGCGATCCTCTTTGGCCTGGCCACCGACTATGCCGTGCTCGTGATGGCCCGCATCAAAGAGCGCCGCGACAGCGGCGACAGCAACGAGGAGGCGGTGGCAACCGGAATCGCGCGCACCGGCCGGGTCATCACAGCCGCGGCACTCGCGATCGCCATCGTCTTCCTCGCCTTCGGCGTCAGCTCGGTCTTCTTCGTCAAGCAGATCGCGATCGGGATGGCGGTAGGCGTGATGCTCGACGCGACGATCGTCCGAGCCCTGCTCGTCCCATCCCTGATGCGACTCTTCGGCGAGTGGAACTGGTGGGCGCCGGCCCCGCTGCGCCGCATCTTCGTGCGCCTCGGCTTCTCCGAGAGCTGATCGACCACCACGGCGGCCGGACGGTCCTGACGCCACTGCGGCAGACTCTGCGCCCGTGAACTTCATCGCGGACACGATGGAGCGCTCGCCGGCCTCGCGCCTTGGCATCGTCGCGATCGACGCTGAGGGAAACCGTCGCGACTGGTATTTCGGCGAGTTGATCGCGCGGTCCGCGGGCCTGTCCGGCGCCTTCGCGGCACGGGGGGTCCGGCGCGGCGACGTGGTGATGACCTTGGTCGGCAACCGGGTCGAGTGGGCGCTCTCGATGCTTGCCTGCTGGCGCATGGGTGCGGTGGCGCTGCCGTGCAGCACGCAGCTGCGCCGCCACGACCTGGAGTTGCGCGCCAGCGCCGCGGCCCCGGCGCTGTGCGTCGGCGAGGAGCTCCTCCTCGATGAGCTGCCCGAAGACGTGCCGGCGATGACGATGGAGGAAGTTGGCGACGCCCTCAACGAGGACCGGCCCCAGGAGGCGCCGGCCGAGGTCGAGGACATGGGCGCCGAGGATGCGGCGCTGGTCGTCTTCACCTCGGGCACGACCGGCGGGCCGCGCGGTGTCGTCCACGCCTACCGCTACCTGGCGGGGCAGCGAGCCCAGGCCGAGCACTGGCTTGGCTCGCGCCCGGGTGAGCTGGTTTGGTGCACCACCGCGACCGGTTGGTCGAAGTCGGCGCGCAATGTGTTTCTGGCCCCGTGGCTGACCGGAGCCGCCGCCGTTCTCCATGACGGCCGCTTCGACCCCGCCGAGCGGCTCGACTTTGCCGAGGCCCTCGGTGTGAACGTCCTCTGCCAGGCGCCGACCGAGTACCGGATGCTGGCCAAGAGAACAGCGCTGCGTCACCTTCCCGCAATGCGCCGCATGGTTTCGGCGGGCGAGCCGCTGGAGGCCGAGACGATCGCGGCCTTCCAGGAGTCGACCGGCCTGGAGCCGGCCGACGGCTACGGTCAGACCGAGACCGGCCACATCACCGGCAATCTGGCAAACGAGCCGGTCCGCGAAGGCTCGATGGGAAGGCCATTGCCGGGAATCGAGACGCGCATCGTCGAGGGGGAGTTGCAGCTCAAGGCCTCCTCCACCCCGACCTTCTTCTCCCACTACCTCGACGGCGAGCGCTTCGAGGGCGAGTGGTGGAGGACGGGCGACCTCGTCCGCTCCGACGAGGATGGCTACATGTACTTCGAAGGTCGCGCCGACGACATCATCCTTTCCTCCGGATACCGGATCGGCCCCTTCGAGGTGGAGTCGGCGCTGCTCTCCCACCCCGCCGTCGCAGAGGCAGCCGCGGTCGCATCGCCGGACCCCGAGCGCGGCGCCGTCGTCCGCGCGGTCGTCGTCCCCCACGGCCGCGCGCCCTCCGAGGAGCTGGCCCGCGAGCTGCAGGAGCACTGCAAGCGCGAGACCGCTCCCTACAAGTTCCCCCGCATCGTCGAGTTCGCTACCGAGCTGCCGAAGACGACGAGCGGGAAGGTCAGGCGCGCGGAGCTGCGCCGCGATTAGTCTGGGCGAGTGGCGGAAATCGACCGCAAGCGAATCGCGGCGCTGACCGAGGCCCAGCAGGAGCGCTTCCGCATGAACACCGGCGCCTCGGCGAAGACCTTCGAGCGCGCGGTCAAGGTGATGCCCAACGGCGTCCCCTCCTCCTTCCAGGCCAACGACCCCTGGCCCGTCTACATCGAGCGCGGCCAGGGCAGCCGGGTCTGGGACGTCGACGGCAACGAGTACGTCGACTTCCACAACGGCTTCGGCGTGATGTGCATCGGGCACGCCAACCCGACGGTCGGCGCCGCCGTCAAGGCGCGAATCGACCAGGGAACCCACTTCGCCGCGCCGACCGACGGCTCGATCGCCGTCGCCGAAGAGCTGAGCCACCGCTTTGGCCTCCCCCAGTGGCGCTTCAACAACTCCGGGACCGAGGCGACGATGGACGCCGTTCACCTCGCCCGCGGTGCAACCGGCCGCGACACCATCCTCAAGATCGAGGGCTCCTATCACGGCCACCACGACGCGGTGATGGTTTCCGTCTACCCGCCGCTGGAAGCGCTCGGCGCTCGCGACGATCCGGTCAGCGTCCCCTACGGCGGCGGCGTGCCGGAGGCCGTGACCTCACTGACCCGCGCCGTCCCCTTCAACGACGCCGAGGCCCTGGAGAGCGTGCTGGAGAAGATGGGGGATCAGATCGCCGGCCTGATCATGGAGCCGGCGATGATGAACATCAACATCATCCCGCCGCGAGAGGGCTACCTGGAGCGGGTTCGCGAGCTGACCCGCGCACACGGGGTCAAGCTGATCTTCGACGAAGTCAAGACCGGCTGCACGATCTCCCCCGGAGGGGCCACCGCGCGGTTCGGGGTTCTCCCGGACGTGATCACCCTCGCCAAGGCGAGCTGCGGCGGCTATCCGGGCGGGGCGATCGGGATGAGCGAGGAGCTGGCGGCGATCGTCGCCGACGGCACGGTCAAGCAGTACGGCACCTTCAACGGTAACCCACTCGTGATGGCCGCGGCCGAGGCGACCCTCACCGAGGTCCTCACCGACGACGTCTACGAGCGCTTCGAGGGGACCAACCGCCACCTGCTCGCCGGCTGCCAGGGGATCATCGAGGAGTACGGCCTTCCCGCCTACACCGAGGGACTGGGGGCCAAGGGCTGCGTAATCTTCTCGCCAACGCGGATGCGCGAATACCGCGACTACCTGACCGAGGTCGACGACGAGCTCTCGACACTCGCCTGGCTCTACCACATGAATCACGGGATATTCATGACCCCGGGGACCGAGGAGGAGTGGACTCTTTCCATCGCCCACTCCGAAGAGGACCTGCAGCGCTACCTCGACGCCTTCGAGGCCTTCGCCCGGGATTTGGCTGCGTAGCCCGGCTACGCAGCGAGCGCTTCGACAGCGTCCACCGGGCGGCCCAGGTGATAGCCCTGGGCCATGTCGACGCCGTACTCACGCAGCATCTGCGTGGTGGTGTCGTCCTGGACGTACTCGGCGATCGTCGTCTTGCCCAGCCCGTGGGCAATCTGCACGATCGCCTGTACGGTCAGCTGGTCGGCGTCGCTGTTCGGCATGTCGCGCACGAAGGCGCCGTCGATCTTGATCACGTCGAAGGGGATCGTCCGCAGGTAGTGGAAGGGCCCGAAGCCGGCGCCGTAGTCGTCGATCGCCACCTCGCAGCCGAACTCGGTGAGGCGATCGGCGAATCCCGCGGCAGCCTGGTAGTCGTGGACATGAACCGTCTCGGTGATCTCGAAGGTGAACCGCGACGGGTCCGTCTCGCCCTCATCCAGGCGCCGCTCGATGAACTCCAGCACCGAGAGGTCCGTGATCGAGGCGCCGGAGAGGTTGATGTGCAGGGAAACCTGGCTGCTCGCCTGCGCGCGATCCGTGAGCAGCTCCTGGGCGCGAACGAACACCCATCGATCGAGCTCCTGGACCATCCCTGCGCGCTCGGCGATCTGGATGAACGAGGCCGCCGGGATCAGCTCGCCGTTGTCGCCGGTCATCCGCAGAAGCAGCTCGTAGCGCTCGATCCCTCCAGAGGCAAGGCTGTGGATCGGCTGGGTGTGGAGGCTGAGGCGATCGTGCGTGAGCGCGTCGCGGATCCGAGCCGAGGTGGTCTGGTTGCGCAGCGGTTGGCGCTGCGGCTCTCCGGGGTCCCGGAAGAGTGCGATCTGATTCCTTCCATCCTCCTTGGCCCGATACATCGCCTGGTCGGCGGCGATCAAAACCGCTTCACCGCCAACCTCTTCCTTGCCGCCAAACATCGTGATCCCGACGCTGACCGTGACGCTGTCCAGGTCCGGCGCGGGAGAGGCTCGATCGGCGATCTCCGCCCTCAGATACTCGCCGAGCTGCAACGCCCCGGCGGTGTCCGTCTGCGGCATCAGCACCGCGAACTCGTCGCCGGAGAGGCGGGCGACGATGTCGGTGGCGCGAACTCGCTCCCGCATAATCCCGGCGATCTGGCGGATCAGGTTGTCGCCGGTGTGATGTCCGAGCGTGTCGTTGACCGCCTTGAGCCCGTCGATGTCGATGATCATCACCGCCCCCTGCCCGCCGTAGCGGGCGCTGAAGGAGACGTACTGGTCGAGCTCGGAGCGAAAGCGGCGCCGATCGAGCAACCCGGTCAGCGAATCGTGGTCGGCGAGGTAGCGCAGCTCGGCCTCGGTCTTCTCGGTCTTGGCCAGCGCCCGGCTGACGATCTTCCGATCTTCGGGATCGAGCTTGCTGAGGACGGCGGCGATGTCCGGCTCGGAAAAATGGGCTTTTGTGCGCTCGACAGCCACTCGGGAAAGGTAGAGCTTTTGCAGGCCGTCGCCGCATCGCAGCGCCAACAACCCCCTCGCACCGCAAGTTTCGGCGAGCAACGGGAACGAATAGTCAAGCTTCCATATATCCATAAGTAGGCTGAGACACGTGCCCAATCGGCTCGCCGGAGAGACCAGCCCCTACCTGCTTCAGCATCGCGACAACCCGGTGGACTGGTACCCCTGGGGCCCCGAGGCGCTGGAGCGAGCGTGTGAAGAAGACCGCCCGATCCTGCTCTCGGTCGGCTACGCCGCCTGC
>CAZHZI010000097.1:0-7866 GCA_964536955.1 uncultured Conexibacteraceae bacterium | reverse complement strand
GCACCATCGCGGAGTCGCCGCTGTGGACGCCCGCCTCCTCGATGTGCTGGAGGATGCCGCCGATCATCACGCGCTCGCCGTCCGCGACCGCGTCCACGTCCACCTCGAACGCGTCCTCCAGGAAGCGGTCGACGAGGATGGGATGCTCGGGGCTGGCCAGCACGGCCTCGCGCACGTACCCCTCCAGCCGCCCCTGGTCGTAGACGATGGCCATGGCGCGCCCGCCGAGGACGTACGACGGCCGCACGAGCACGGGGTAGCCGATGGACTCGGCGACGGCCTTGGCCTCTTCGAGCGAGGTCGCCGTCCCGCTCTCGGGCTGCGGGATGTCCAGCTCGTGGAGGAGCGCGCTGAAGCGCCGGCGGTCCTCGGCGAGGTCGATGGCATCGGGGCTGGTCCCGAGAATGGGCACCCCGGCGCGGAACAGCGGCAGCGCGAGGCGCAGCGGCGTCTGTCCGCCGAACTGGATGACCACGCCCTCCGGCTTCTCCAGCTCCACCACGTTCATCACGTCCTCGAAGGTGAGCGGCTCGAAGTAGAGGCGGTCGGAGGTGTCGTAGTCGGTGGAGACGGTCTCCGGGTTGCAGTTGACCATCACCGCGTCGCGACCGAGTTCGCGGGCGGTCATGGCTGCGTGCACGCAGCAGTAGTCGAACTCGATCCCCTGGCCGATCCGGTTGGGGCCGGCGCCGAGGATCACCACCGACTCGCGCTCGCCGCGGCGCACCTCGGAGGCCGGGGAGCCTCCAGGCCCGGGGCGCTCATGCGTCGAGTAGTAGTAGGGCGTCGCAGCTTCGAACTCGGCGGCACAGGTGTCGACCGCCTTGTAGGCACGAGCCAGGCCCTCGCTCCCGTCGCCTTCGACGGCGAGCGCCTTCAGCTCGCGCAGGAACCAGACATCGACCAGGCAGCGGTCGTGCACCGCCTCGACCTCGAGGCCGCGGCGAAAGGCCTCCAGCACCAGGTCGAAGCGCTCGGCGCAGGGCACCGCGATGCGCTCCAGCAACTCCTCGTCGGACGCCGGGAAATCGGGAGGCGAGTCCAGCTCGCGGGAGCGCAGCGCCTTGGCGAAGGACTCCCGGAAGGTGCGGCCGATTGCCATTGCCTCGCCGACGCTCTGCATGTAGGTGGACAGACGGCCCTCGGCGCCGGGGAACTTCTCGAAGGCAAAGCGCGGGACCTTGGTCACCACGTAGTCGATCGTCGGCTCAAACGAAGCGGGCGTCGCGCGGGTGATGTCGTTGGGGATCTCCTCCAACGCGTAGCCGACCGCCAGTTTCGCCGCCATCTTCGCGATCGGGAAGCCGGTCGCCTTCGAAGCAAGCGCCGAGGATCGCGAAACTCTCGGATTCATCTCGATCACGACGATCTCGCCGCTCTCGGGGTTGACCGCGAACTGGACGTTGGAACCGCCGGTCTCGACCCCGACGGCGCGGACCACCTTGATCGCCTGATCGCGCAGTTCCTGGTAGAGCGGGTCGGTCAGGGTCTGCGCCGGCGCCACCGTGACCGAGTCGCCGGTGTGGACGCCCATGGGGTCGACGTTCTCGATCGAGCAGACGATCACGACGTTGTCGTTGCGGTCGCGCATCACCTCGAGCTCGAACTCGCCCCAACCGACGACTGACTCCTCGATCAAAACCTGATTGATGGGGCTGGCGGCCAAGCCCTCGGAAACGACCTGGCGCAGCTCGGTTTCCGTCTCCCCCACCCCGCCGCCCTCGCCGCCCATCGTGAAGGCCGGCCGAACGATCACCGGCAGGCCGATGCGCCCTTCGGCAAGGGCCTGCTCGACCTCTCCGAGGCTCTCGACCGTCATCGACCATGGCACGCGCAGGCCCGCCCCCGTCATCGTGCGGCGGAACTCCTCGCGGTCCTCGGCACGGTGGATCGCCTTGTGGTCGGCGCCGATCAGCTCGACGCCGAAGCGCTCGAGGGTGCCGTCCTCGTGCAGGGCCATCGCCAGGTTCAACGCGGTCTGGCCGCCCAGCGTGGGCAGCAACGCATCGGGGCGCTCCTTTTCGATGATCCTCGTAACCGGGCCCGGCAGCAGCGGCTCGATGTAGGTGGCGGTGGCGAACTCGGGGTCGGTCATGATCGTCGCCGGGTTGGAGTTGACGAGGACGACTTCGAATCCCTCCTCCAGCAGGACCTTGCAGGCCTGCGCGCCGGAGTAGTCGAACTCGGCGGCCTGACCGATCACGATCGGGCCCGAGCCGATCAGCAGGATCTTCTGGATGTCGGTTCGCCTAGGCATTCGCCAGCTCGAGGAACCTGCCGAACAGGTGTCTCGCGTCGTGCGGGCCGGGGCCCGCCTCGGGGTGGTACTGGACGGTGGCGCCGGGCACGTCCCTCAGCACCAGGCCCTCCACCGTGCGGTCGTAGAGGTTGAGGTGCGACAGCTCGGCGGCGCCGAAGTCCGTCTCCCAGCGCACCGGCTCATCGCCCTCGATCCTCGGCTCGCCGCCGGGGCCGTTGACCGCAAAGCCGTGGTTTTGGGAGGTGATGTCGATTCGCCCCGTCGCCAGGTCCTTGACCGGGTGGTTGGCGCCGCGGTGGCCGAAGGGAAGCTTGAAGGTCTCCAGGCCGACGGCACGGCAGAGCAACTGGTGGCCGAGGCAGATGCCGAAGACCGGCCGCTTGCCGACCAGCTCGCGGACCGTGTCGACGACGTAGCCGAGTGCGGCGGGGTCGCCGGGGCCGTTGGCGAGAAAGACCAGGTCGGGATCTTCGGCCAGGACGTCTGCGGCGGAAGTAGTGCAGGGGAGCAGAGACACGCGGCACCCGCGCTCGCGCAGCTGGTGGACGATGCTCGTCTTGACCCCGGTGTCGAGTCCGACCACGTGGGACCCGCTTCCCTCGAAGCGGACCGGCTCGGGAGGAGTGACCGTGCGGGCAAGGTCGGCGCCCTCCATCGACGGCTCGGCGGCGACCCGCTCCCGGGCCTCGGCCTCAGGCACACCCGCCGCGAAGATCCCACCGCGCATCGAGCCTGCGTCGCGGATGTGGCGGACAAGCGCCCGGGTGTCGACGCCGCTGATCCCCGGAGTCCCGCAGTCGCCCAGCCAGTCCAACCAGCCGCCCTCGGCGGTGGCGACGTCCTCGCCGTTGTGAGCGTCCCGCATCACCACCCCCCGCACGTGGATGCGGTCGGACTCCATCGCCTCGCCGGAGACGCCGTAGTTGCCGATCAACGGGTATGTGAAGACGATGATCTGGCCCGCGTAAGAAGGGTCGGTGACCGACTCCTGGTAGCCGGTCATCGCAGTGTTGAAGACGACCTCTCCGGTCACCGCCCCGAGATGGCCGACGGCCTCGCCGTCGAAGCGGGCGCCGTCTTCGAGCAGGACATAGGCGCCTCTCATGTCTTCCCCTTCCGCTGTTCCTTTGCTCCATATAGGGAGACAAAGGAACAGTGCGGCGATGTGGGACGAATCACGTTGCGACTCCCAGGCTGAACGTTCGCAGCCGATAGGCGACCTGGCCCCCGGCGACGGTCATCAGCACTCGCCCTTTCAGCTTGCGCCCCGCGCACCAGGAATTCTGAGAGCGGCTCTCGTAGCCATCCTCTCCCACGGTCCACTCGGCCCCGAGGTCGCAGAGGGCGACGTTGGCCTCGCCGCCGGGCGCCAGGGTCGGCCGCGGCAGGCCGAACGGCTCGGCGCCGCCGGCCATCCGTTCGACGACGAGGGCCAGGCTGAGCACCCCCGGCAGGACGAGGTCGGTGTGGAGCGCGGCGAAGGCCGTCTCCAGGCCGGTGACGCCCATCGCCGCCTGCTCGAAGGGCACCTCCTTCTCATCCGTCGCGTGGGGAGCGTGGTCGGTGGCGACGCAGTCGATCGTGCCGTCGCGCAGACCCTCGATCAGCGCCTGCCTGTCGGAATCCGCGCGCAGCGGCGGGTTCATCTTGAAGCGGCGGGCGTCGAGGCTGCGCACCTCCTCATCGGTGAGACAAAGATGGTGGGGCGTGGCCTCGCAGGTGATCCGCACCCCCGCGGCCTTGGCGGCGCTCACCGCGTCGACCGACTCCACGGCGGAGAGGTGCTGGGCGTGGATCCGCCCCCCCTCGTAGCCGGCCAAGGCCGCGTCGCGGGCGATCGTCGTCGACTCCGACACCGACGGGATGCCGGTCAGGCCAAGGGCGGCCGAAACCGGCCCCTCGTGCATCACGCCCTCGCCGGAGAGCTCGGGGTCCTCCTCATGGAGGGCGATCGTGCCGCCGCACAGCCGCTGGTATTGGAGGGCGCGGCGCAGGATGCGGGCGCTGGCGACCGGCATTCCGTCATCGGAGAAGGCGATCGCGCCGGCGTCGCGCAACTCGGCCATCTCGGTCAGCTCTTCCCCTTTCATCCCGCGGGTGACGGTGGCGAGGAAGCCGACCGGGACCGAGGCCTGGGACCGAGCCCGTTCGCGCAGCGCCTCGATGTCGGCGGCGGTCGACACAGACGGCTCGGTGTTGGCCATCGCCAGGATGCCGCAGTAGCCGCCCGCGGCGGCGGCCCGGGTCCCCGTCTCGACGTCCTCCTTGTGCTCCTGGCCGGGGGTGCGGAGGTGGACATGGGGGTCGAAGAAGCCCGGAAAGGCGTGCAGGCCCTCGGCATCGACCGTCTCCGCGCCTTCATCGGCCGCGGAGCCCGGGGCGGCCAACTCGGCGATGCGCCCTCCACGGATCACCACGTCGTGGGCGGCGTCGATGCCGCCGACCGGGTCGAGCACCGTCGCGCCGCGCAGGATCAGGTCGGCGCCCTCGCCGGAGCGCATGTCAAGCGCCTCCGCGAGGCTCACGCCGGCTGTCCTATCGGCGTCGGCCGCTCGACGCCCTCTCCCTCTGCAGGCGCTGGAAGCTCGCTACCGGCCAGCAGCTCGTAGAGGATCGCCATCCGCACCACCAGGCCCGAGGCGACCTGCTCGGCGATCAGCGACTGCGGCGAGTCGATCGCCTCGGCCGAGAGCTCTATACCGCGGTTGATCGGGCCGGGATGCATCAGCAGCTGTCGCGGCCCGAGCCGGCGGGAGTCGATCTGGAAGTGGGACGCGTACTCGCGGATGGAGGGGACGAAGCTCTCGCTCATCCGCTCGCGCTGCATCCGCAGCGCGTACACCACGTCCGCCTCGTCAAGGCGGTCCAGCGAGTAGGCGACCTCACAGCCCAGCTCTTCGATTCCGCGGGGGATCAGGGTCGGCGGCCCGCAGAGCGTCACCTCGGCGCCCATCGCACGGAAGGCCATCAGGTTGGAGCGGGCGACGCGGCTGTGCAGGACGTCGCCGACGATCCAGATCCGCTTCCCCTCCAGGGTGTCGAGCCGACGGCGCAACGTGTAGACGTCGAGCAGCGCCTGGCTGGGATGCTCGTGCTTGCCGTCGCCGGCGTTGACGACCGCGGCCTCGGTCCAGCCGGCGACCAGCTGCGCGGCGCCCGCGTGGGGGTGGCGAATGACGATCGCCGCCGGGTCATATGCGGACAGGGTCGCGACCGTGTCCTTCAGCGACTCCCCCTTGTCGACCGAGGAGCCCGAGGACTTGACGGAGACGAGGTCGGCGGAGAGGCGCTTCGCCGCCAGCTCGAAGGAGGAACTGGTCCGTGTGCTGGCCTCGTAGAAGAGGCTGACCACGGTGCGGCCACGCAGGGTCGGCACCTTCTTGATGTCGCGCCGGCCGACCTCGGCGAAGCTTTCGGCGCGATCGAGGATCGCCTCGATCTCTGCGCGCGAGAGCTGCTCGATCGCCAGCAGGTGCCTCATGCCGGAACCTCCACCCCCCGCGGCTCGGAGATCGTCACCTCGTCGACCTCGTCGGATTCCTCCAGCCTGACGTTGACCCGCTCGGGGCGCGCGGTCGGCAGGTTCTTGCCGACGTAGTCGGGGCGGATCGGCACCTCGCGGTGACCGCGGTCGCAGAGCACCGCGAGCTGGACTCGCTCTGGCCGGCCGTAGTCGAAGAGCGCGTCGATGGCGGCTCGCACCGTGCGGCCGGTGAAGAGCACGTCGTCGACGAGGACGACGGTGCGGCCGGAGAGGTCGAAATCGATGTGGGAAGCGTGGACGACCGGCTGGGCCCCGGGGGCCTTTGCTCCGACGTCGTCCCGGTAAAAGGAGATGTCGAGGTCGCCGATCGGCACCTCGGCGCCGGTCAGCTCGCCGACCAAGACGTGGAGGCGGCGGGCGAGAAGGGCGCCGCGTGTGTGAATCCCTACGAGCGCCAAGCCGTCAGGGCCCGGATTCTTCTCGGCGATCTCATGGGCGATCCGCCGCAGCGTCCGCCTGACGTCGTCGTGCTCAAGCACGACTTTCTCGCTCACTGCTTGCTCCTTGCTGGCCTCACGGGACCGGGTTAAAGGACGGGGCCAGCGTAGCAGCGCATTGAGACGCGAGGAGGCCCTACTGCGGGGCCTGCGCCTCCTCGCGCTCCCTGGCGCCGTTGGGAACCAACACCGGTTCGCCGCGTTCGGGCAAGGGGACCTCGATGAGGTCAAAGTCGCGGGGGGCGATCGTCGGCTCGAAGACCTCTTGGGCCTCTTCGAGGACCTTGCCCACGTGGTAGCGAGAGGAGATGTGGACCAGGGCGAGCAGCTTTACGGCGGCCTCCCTGGCCACTGCCGCGGCTTGGCCGACGGTCGAATGTGCGGTGTCGGCAGCCCTTTGGGCCTCCTCCTCGGCGAAGCTCGCTTCGTGGACCAGAAGCTCGGCGCCACGGGCGGCTTCGACGGTCGCATTGCACGGAGCGGTGTCGCCGCTGAGGACCACCGTGCGGCCGGAGCGGCCCTCGCCCATCACGTCTTCGGGTCGAACCCGGCCGGACGTTCCCTGAACCTCCTCGCCGCGCTGGAGCGCCGCGAAGGCCGGGCCCTCCGGCACGCCCAAGCGCAAAGCGGCATTGGGGTCGAAGCGGCCGGGGCGCTCCTCCTCTACCAGGGCGTAACCGCAGGCGCGCACGCGGTGCTCCACCGGGAATGCGCGGACCTCGTAGCCGTCGTGGCGAACCACATCGCCGGGATCCAGCTCGACCAGCTCCAGCGCGAAGCCCGTGCGCCCGACGATCCTGTTCAACGTCCCGAAGAGGTCCAACAGGCCGCGCGGCCCATAGACGGTCAGCGGCGCCTCGCGATCCGTCAGGTCGTAGGTCTTGAGCAGGCCGGGCAGACCGAGGAAGTGGTCGGCGTGGAAGTGAGTGAGGTAGATCTCGTCGACCTGGACGAGACCCAGCGAGCGTTGAAGCTGGCGCTGCGTCCCCTCGCCGCAGTCGAACATCAGCCGCTCTCCCCCGCGCACGGCAAGCACGCTGGCGGTGGCCCGTCGTGCCGAGGGCACCGAGCCACCGGTGCCGAGAAAGATCACCGAGAGGTCCACGCCCGCGAGCCTACGCGACCGGCCCCCAGCCAGCCGAAGCTAGACTGGCTCCTCTGCGCCCGTAGCTCAGCTGGATAGAGCGCATGCCTCCGGAGCATGAGGTCACAGGTTCGAATCCTGTCGGGCGCGCTAGAACTTCCTTATTCGAACCCGCGCCAGAAAAGGCCAATTCCGGCCCGGCCGGCGCAGGCGACGGCTTCCCCCCGGTGCGGGCCTCGTCCCGTAGCCGATCTACCAGGTCGGGAGCGGTCAGCTCGTCAAACCACTCGACAAGCTCGATCTCTCCCACTTCGCCATCTTCGAGTTCGACCCGCTTGATGAAGATTTGGTTGAACCGCCGCCGCAGGTGTGGCGGGGCGTGCTTATAGGAGCGCTGAAAGTTCTCGGCATAGCTAAGAACCTATCTCGGTAGGACATGGCGGCCCCGCGGCGAATCACTGAGCCATCCGCTCCAAACGCGACCCTGGGGAGGTCACCATGGGCCTGGTCAACCGCGACGACGGCTGGCGTGTTCCGGACT
>CAZHZI010000096.1:0-7872 GCA_964536955.1 uncultured Conexibacteraceae bacterium | reverse complement strand
GCCGGTCGCAGCCGCCACAAGGGCAAGCGGCCTCAGACTCGCGGCGTCGCGATGAATCCGGTCGACCATCCGCACGGCGGCGGCGAGGCGCATCACACCCCCGGCGGGCACCCGGTCACCCCTTGGGGCAAGCCGACCCTCGGCTACCGGACGCGCAAGAAGGGCAAGCAGTCGGACCGCTACATCGTGCGCGGCCGCCGGCGAGGGAAGAAGAAGAGGTAGGCAATGGGACGCTCGACGAAAAAGGGGCCGTGGGCGGAGGAGAGGCTGATGAAGCGGGTCTCCGCGATGAACGAGTCCGGCGACAAACAGATGTTGAAAACCTGGTCGAGGACCTCGACGGTCTTCCCGGAGATGGTCGGGCACACGATCGCGGTTCACGACGGGCGCAAGCACGTGCCGGTCTTCATCTCTGAGTCGATGGTCGGGCACAAGCTCGGCGAGTTCGCCCCCACCAGGACCTTCCGCTCCCACTCCGGCACCGGCAAGGGCGGTGAGTAGCAGATGGCAGACGAGAAAAAAGAGACCAAAAAAGCCGCGAAAAAACCGGCGGCCAAAAAAACAGCGGCCAAGAAATCTTCTCCCAAAAAACCCGCAGCCAAAAAAGCGACCAAGAAAAGATCCGCTCGTGCTGGCGACAAAGTCGCGGGGCAGGCGGCCAAAGGTGGCCAGGGCGGTGGCGCATCTGCCGGTGGCAGCGAACGCAAAGCCGAGCAGCCGCCGGTTGTCAAAATCATGGTGCGGGCCAGCTCACGCTACGTGCGGGTTGCGCCGCGCAAGGCCCGGCTGGTCGCCGACCAGGTGCGGGGCCTTCACATCGACAAGGCACGAGCGCTGCTGCAGTTTTCGCCGCGCAGCGCCGCGCAGGACATCAAGAAGCTGATCGAGTCCGCCGCCTCCAACGCGGAGAACAACCACGATCTGATCGCGGACGAGATGCGGGTTGCCCAGATCACCGTCGACGAGGGGCCGACCCTGAAGCGCTACCGGCCGCGGGCGCTCGGGCGCGCCACCCCGATCCACAAGCGAACCAGCCACATCTCCGTGGCGCTGAGCCCGGAAGAGGACTGAGGACTTAATGGGACAGAAGATCCACCCCGAAGGCTTTCGCGTCGGCTACATCCACGATTGGAAGTCGAATTGGTTCAACGAGAAGGATTTCGCCGACCTCCTGCTCGAGGACCTGCAGATTCGCGATCACATCGAAGGCAAGCTTGCCCATGCGGGGCTCTCCGACATCACGATCGAGCGTCGCGGCGAGATCGCGGTCGATATCCACACCGCGCGCCCGGGCATCGTGATCGGCAAGTCGGGCAGCGAGGTCGACGCGCTGCGCAAGGACCTGCACAAGCTGACCGGCAAACCGGTGAAGGTCAACATTCGCGAGGTGAAGCGGCCCGAGCTGGACGCGAAGCTGGTCGCTCAGTCGATCGCCGAGCAGCTGCAAAACCGGGTCGCCTTCCGCCGTGCGATGAAACGCGCCCTTACCTCGGCGATGCGCTCCGGCGCGAAGGGCGTCAAGGTCCAGGTCTCGGGTCGCCTGGGCGGCGCCGAGATGGCCAGGACCGAGGGCTACTCCGACGGCCGCGTGCCGCTGCACACACTGCGCGCCGACATCGACTACGGCTTCTTCGAAGCGCGCACGACGACTGGCCGGATCGGCGTCAAATGCTGGATCAACAAGGGCGAGGTCATGCCCGAGGGCTTTCGTTCCGACAAAGCGCCCGGCAACGACGATCATCCGCCGCAGGGCGGCCAGCGCGGCGGCCGGCCGGGCGGCGACCGGCAGGGGGGTGGTCGCTGATGCTGATGCCGAAACGGGTCAAGTACCGCAAACAGATGCGCGGCCGGATGCGCGGCAACACGAAGGGCGGCAGCACCGTCGCCTTCGGCGAGTACGGGCTGAAGTCGCTGGATCGGGGCTGGATCACCAACCGCCAGATCGAGGCCGCTCGTATCGCGATGACTCGCAAGATCAAACGAGGCGGGAAGGTCTGGATCAACGTCTTCCCCGACAAGCCCTTCACGAAGAAGCCCGCCGAGACGAGGATGGGCTCCGGCAAGGGCAACCCCGAGGGCTGGGTCGCGGTGATCAAGCCCGGGCGGGTGATGTTCGAGCTGGCCGGCGTGCCGGAGGACCTCGCTCGCGAGGCGATGCGCCTGGCCGGGCACAAGCTTCCGGTCAGGACCAAGTTCGTCAAGCGCGAGGGGGCCGAAGGCTGATGAAGCCCTCCGAGGCACACAACCTGAAAGACCACGAGTTGGTCGCGAAGCTGCTCGACGCCAAGCAGGAAGCGTTCGGTCTGCGCTTCAAGCACGCGACGGGTGAGCTCGAGAACACGGCTCGGATCGGCCAGTCGAAGCGGGATGTGGCAAGGCTGCTGACTATCGCGCGGGCACGCGCGATCGATGTCCAGAAAGAGTTGAAGCGATGAGCGACGAAGAGAAGAACAAAGAGACGACCGAAGAGACTGAGGCTCCGGCGGAGGAGCAGGCTCCGGCTGAGGGTTCGGACGCCTCGGCCGCGGGTCCTGTCGCGGAGGAGGCGTCTGAATCTGAGGAAACCCCCGCCGCTGAGGACACCCCGGCTGAGGAGTCCGCGCCTGTCGAGACTTCGCCGGAGGACGATCTGCCCTGGAAGGAGCGCCGGCGGCTTGAGCGTTCGCGGCGGCCATATGAGCCGAAGCCCCAGCTGAGTCCCGAGGAGCGAATTGCTCAGCGACGCGAGCAGCGCAGCCGCAACGCCGCTCTGCGGCGCAAGCAGCGTGAGGCCGCGAAGACCGAGAAGGACGGGTCCCGGACGGGGACGCCGGTCGCCGAGCCGACGCCCAACGCGGCGAAGGTGCGGCAGGGGGTCGTCGTGTCCGACAAGGGCGAGAAGTCGATCACCGTGCGGATCGACATTGCTCGGCGCCACCCGACCTACGAAAAGATCGTGCGCCAGTCACGGACTCTTCATGCTCACGACGAGCGCAACGAGGCGGGCGAGGGCGACGTCGTGCGGGTCATCGAGACCCGGCCCCTGTCGAAGACCAAGCGCTGGCGCTTGGTCGAGGTGGTGGAGAAGGCCAAGTGATCCTTTCCGACCCCACGCACCCACGGATGACGCCGCATGCCTTCGCTGGCTCGGCGTCCTCGGGTTTGCCTTTGGCACCACCAAAGGCTGCACCTTGCGTCCTTGACCAGTTCGACCTGCGCCGCCCCCGCGGGCACGTCGGACCGGAAAGGACCACTTCGTGATCCAGCAGGAGTCCAGGCTGAAGGTGGCCGACAACTCGGGCGCCCGCGAGATCCTCTGCATCCGCGTCAAAGGCGGCTCGCACCGCCGCTACGCGGGGGTAGGCGACGTGATTACCGCAACCGTCAAACAGGCGAGCCCGCAGGGGGGCGTCCGCAAGGGCGAGGTCGTCCAGGCGGTGGTTGTCCGCACCCGCAAGCAGTTCGGCCGTCCCGATGGCACCTACATCTCCTTCGACGAGAACGCGGCGGTTCTGATCGACCCGGCGAACAACAATCCGCGCGGAACCCGCATCTTCGGGCCGGTCGCCAGGGAGTTGCGGGACAAGAACTTCATGAAAATCATTTCCCTGGCGCCCGAGGTTCTCTGATGGCGAGGTCGATGCGCATACGGAAAGACGACCAGGTGGTCGTGATCAGCGGCAAGGACGCCGGCAAGACCGGCCGGGTCATGCGCACCGATCCCAAGAAGCAGAGGGTCTTCGTCGAGCACCTCAACATGATCAAGCGCCATGAACGTCCTCGTTCGGTCAAAGACGCGTCGCGCGGTGGCGAGGTTGGCGGCATCGTTGAGAAGGAGGGGCCGATCCACGTCTCCAACGTGATGCTGCTCGACCCCAAAGACAACAAGCCGACACGGGTCGGCGTCAGCCGCGAGAGCGGCCAGCGCAGTCGCGTCGCGAAGCGCAGCGGGGCGTCGATCGACTGATGGAGGCGACGATGACACCGCAGTCACAAGCCGTACCGCCGCCGCGCATGCGTGAGCGCTATGAGCAGGAGATCCTGCCGGCGCTGACCAGCAAGTTCGGCTACACGACCCCGATGCAGGCGCCATGCCTGACCAAGATCACGCTCAACATGGGTGTTGGCGAGGCCAAACAGGATTCCAAGATCCTTGACGCGGCGATCGAGCAGTTGGCGACGATCGCGGGGCAGCAGCCCAGCGTGCGCCGGGCGCGTAAGTCGATCGCGTCCTTCAAGGTGCGCGAGGGGATGCCCGTGGGCGTCTCCGTCACTCTCCGCCGTGCCCGGATGTGGGAGTTCCTCGACAGGCTCTGCTCGGTCGCGGTGCCGCGCATTCGCGACTTCCGCGGCCTCAACCCACGCTCCTTCGACGGCCGTGGCAACTACTCGATGGGCGTCCGCGAGCAGCTGATCTTTCCCGAGATCGACTACGACTCGGTCGACCAGGTTCGCGGCCTTGACGTGACGATCACGACGACTGCCGAGACCGACGTCGAGGCCTTCGAGCTGCTGCTGGGACTGGGGATGCCGTTTGCCCAGGAGGGTCGTCCCGGCCACGAGGAGGAGGCCGCGGCGGAGGCCGAAGCCGAGGAGGAGCAGCGCAAGGACGAGGCCCGCCTGCGCGCCGAGGCCGAGAAGGCCGCGCTGGAGCAGCTGAAGGAAGAGAACCCCGAGGCCTACGCAAAGCCCGAGCCCGAAGCGGATGACGAGGCCGGAGGCGAAGGCGCCGAAGAGGGCGCAAAGGACGACGCCGAGAGCTCGGCCGACGAGGAGAATTCAGAGAATGGCTAAGACTTCCCAGAAGGTCCGCCAAGGCCGCAAAGCCAAGTTCAAGACGCGGGCCTACAACCGCTGTCGCCGATGCGGGCGACCGCGTGCCTACTACCGCAAGTTCGGCATTTGCCGGATCTGCCTACGTGACGCCGCACATGAGGGCTACATCCCCGGCATGACCAAGTCCAGCTGGTAGACGACGATGCAGACCGACCCCATAGCCGATTACCTGACCCGAATTCGCAATGCCCTGCGCTCCGGTCACGACGAGGTGGAGATTCCCTCCTCGCGGCTGAAGCTGGAGATGTCGCGGATCCTCAAGGAGCAGGGCTACATTCGCGATTTCGCGAAGACGGCCGCCCCGGTCGGGGAGGCGATCAAGATCCGCCTCAAGTACACGGAGGACCGCCGGCCGGTAATGATCGGGATCGAGCGCATCTCCCGTCCGGGCCGGCGCCGCTACGTCGACCACACGCAGGTGCCGCGCGTGCATGGTGGCACCGGCACGGCGATCGTCAGCACCTCGGTCGGTGTGATGACCGGCCATGAGGCGAAGAAGAAAGGCGTCGGCGGCGAGGTCGTCGCCTACGTCTGGTGACCGATGAGCCGGATCGGAAGAAAACCCATCCCCGTTCCCGAGGCCGTCACGGTCGAAGTGGCACCTGGGCGGATTGAGGTCAAGGGGCCGAAGGGCGAACTCTCCCAGCAGGTTTCGCAGGACATGAAGGTCGAGCAGGCCGATGGCGAGCTGACTGTGCAGCGGCCCACCGACCGCGGCGAGCATCGGGCCCTGCATGGGCTCACCCGCAGCTTGATCGCCAACATGGTCGAGGGCGTCACCGACGGGTTTGAGAAGCGCCTGGAGATCCAGGGCGTCGGCTACCGCGCGCAGTTGAGAGGCAAGAACTTGGAGATGGCGCTCGGCTACTCCCACCCGGTGGCCGTCGAGGCTCCGGAGGGGATCGAGTTCGAGGTCCCGCAGCCGACTGAGATCGTCGTCCGGGGGATCGACAAGCAGCTGGTCGGACAGGTCGCCGCGGATATCCGCAAGCGCCGGCCGCCCGAGCCGTACAAGGGCAAGGGCGTCCGCTACCGCGGCGAACAGGTGCTTCGCAAGGTGGGCAAGCGCGCATGACCGTCCTCACGAACAGGCAGCGCCGCCTGCGCCGCCGCAGGCGGGTACGCGCCCGCATCGTCGGCACGGCCGAGCGGCCGCGCCTCTCCGTCTACCGCTCCAACCGCGGGGTCTTCGCCCAGCTGGTCGACGACGCCGAGGGGCACACGATCGCGGCGGTCAACTGGATCGAGCCAGAGCTGCGCAAGCTCTCGGCGATCGAGCAGGCGAAGCGGGCGGGGGAGATGCTGGCCGAGCGGGCCAAGGCGGCGGGCGTTGAAACCTGTGTCTTTGACCGCGGGGGCTACCAGTACCACGGCCGGGTCAGGGCGCTGGCCGAGGGAGCGCGCGAAGGGGGGTTGGCCTTCTAGTTCCGCTACGGTGGGCCGCTTGCCATGAAGGGAATGGATGCAACAAACGTTGAGACGGTGAGCCCGCGAGGGCTCGACCTCCAAGAGCGGGTGATCGAGATCAACCGCGTCGCCAAGGTGGTCAAGGGCGGCCGACGGTTCTCGTTCACGGCGCTCGTCGCGGTCGGCGACGAGGAGGGCGTGGTCGGGATTGGCTACGGCAAGGCCCGCGAGGTCCCGCTGGCGATCCAGAAGGCCGTCGAGAACGCTCGCAAGAACTTGATCCGGGTTCCCAAATACGGGCAGACGATCACCCACAAGATCATTGGCCGCTACGGCGCCGGCCACGTCGTCCTGCGCCCGGCCAGCCCCGGCACCGGCGTCATCGCAGGCGGTGGGGTGCGGGCCGTGCTCGAGCTTGGTGGGGTGCGCGACATCCTCACCAAGAGCATCGGGACGCAGAACCCGATCAACCTGGTCAAGGCGACTATGGACGGGTTGATCCGCCTTCGTAGACCGGAAGAGGTTGCGGAACTGCGTGGTCTCACCGTTTCTCAAGTCCTAGGGATCGACCGCTCTGCCGCGGAGCCCGTCGCGGAGTCGGGGGGGCCTGCGGGCGGGGGCAAGGCCTCCGTTCTCGGCCCCCCCGACTCCACGCCACCCGCGGAGGAGACGTCTGAGGCTCCGGCCGAAGAGGTGGAAGCCCCGGCCAGAAAAGAGGTTCCAGCCGCTGAGGGTGAGTCATCGTGACGATCAAGCAGGTTCGGTCGGTTGCCGGGGCCAATCCCAGCCAGAGAGCGACTATTCAGGCGCTTGGGTTGGGGAAGATCGGCCGTTCTATCGAGCGGAAGGACTCGCCGCAGCTGCAGGGGCAGCTTCGGGTCGTCTCTCACCTGGTCGAGGTGAACGGTGGCTGAGAGAGAGCGCTCCGAAGAGATTGGGCTGCATAGCCTGAAGCCGAAGCCCGGCTCGCAGCGGCCGCGCAAGCGGATCGGTCGGGGTGAGGGCTCCGGGCTCGGGAAGACCTCCGGGCGCGGCCACAAAGGCGCCGGCTCGCGGGCCGGCAGCAAGCGCAAGGCCGGCTATGAGGGCGGGCAGAACCCGATCCACATGCGGATGCGAAAGCTGCGCGGCCCGCACATGAAGAAGTCGATGCCCTTCGAGAACTTTCGCACCAAGACGCAACCGGTCAATCTCGCCGACCTGGAAGAGCGTTTCGACGCCGGCGCCGAGGTGACCCCCGAGTCCCTCAAGGAGAAGGGCCTCGCGAAGCGCTCCGATCCGATCAAGGTCCTCGCCCGCGGGGAGATCTCCAAGAAGATGACCGTCCGCGCACACGCCTTCAGCGCCGCCGCCAAGGAAAAGATCGAAGCGGCCGGCGGCGCCTGCGAGACTCTGGAGCGCTAATGCTCCGGACGATCGCGAACGCTTTCAGCGTCCCCGACATCCGCAAGAAGCTGGCCTTTACGGCGGCGATGCTGGCGCTCTACCGGCTGGGCGCCTACATACCCGCTCCCGGAGTCGATCTTGACGCGATCAAGGACATCCAGGAAAACTTCAGCGGAAGCAACATCCTCGGCTTCCTCAACCTCTTCTCGGGCGGCGGCCTGGAGCGCCTCAGCCTCTTTGCGCTGGGGATCATGCCCTACATCA
>CAZHZI010000095.1:0-7876 GCA_964536955.1 uncultured Conexibacteraceae bacterium | reverse complement strand
CGGGCCCCGATCCCACCCCTGCCTCATGGACCTTCGAGGTGGACACCGTCCCCCCCCAGACCACGATCACCCAGGTTCCCCCCGAGCCCTCTAGCGGCTTCTCGGCGAGCTTCTCCTTTCAGTCAAACGAGCCCCTCTCGGCCTTCCTCTGCCAGCTCGAGCAGCTGGGCCCGATCCAGCCCTGCACCCCGGGCAAAACCTTCTTCAACCTCTCCGACGGCCCTCACCTCTTCCGGGTCTGGGCATCCGATCAGGCGACCAACCAGGACCCCACCCCGGCCACCTATGTCTTCAACGTCGACACGACGCTGGGAGACGTGTTCCCGCCAGACACGACGATCACGGCAAACCCGCCGATCCAAAGCCCACGCTCCTCGGCGAGCTTCGCCTACCGCTCAAACGAGCCGCGCTCCACCTTCCAGTGCCGCCTTGACAACCGGGAGTTCGTGCCCTGTGAGGGAAGCGGGACGATCTACCCCGCCCTTGCCAACGGCTCTCACACCTTCAGGGTCAAAGCCACCGACCGGGCAGGCAACACCGACTCGATCCCCGACTCCTACACCTGGACTGTCAAAGCCCCGCTTCCCAGGAGCAGGCTTACCCAAGCGCCTGCAGGCGCCTCGTTCCTGCGCCCCGGCAAGAAGAGGCGCACGCTCGTCTTCGCCTTCAAAGCCGACAAGCCGAACTCGACCTTCCGCTGCCGGGTCGACAAAAAGCCCTTCAAAGCATGCGAGTCGCCCCACAAACTCAAGGCCAGGGCGGGACGCCACCGCTTTGAGGTCTACGCGGTCGACGCGCTGGGCAACGAGGAGGCCGTGCCACAGCGGCGGATCTTCCGGGTGATTCGGGCGCGCAGGGGGTTGTTCTCTGATGGTTAAGGCCGGGGGGCCGAGGCGGACTACGACGGCATCTCCGATGCCGCCTCGCGCCGAATGCTCCACTGGGCCAGCGGCGCCGCGGTCATCTCCTCCCAGGCCGCTTCCTCGCCGTAGTACTGCATGACCACGAAATGCAGGATGCCCGGCAGGAGGTCCGGGACGCCAGCCGCGTCGTCGTCCATCAGCTTTGCGGCGATCATCGTCTCGATCGAGCCGACCATGAACGCCCCGGTTATCGCCGGGGCCGAGCGGTCGGACAGCTCCTCGCGAGCCGAGTCGAGTGCCTCGGCGAAGCGCCTCATCAATTCGCTGCGCTGCTCCAACGCCCGCTCGCCGGCGGCGTGCACCTCGACGAGCAGCGCCTTGGCGATCGCCGGCTGGTTCGCGCAGAACTCGAGCAGCGCCGCCATCCCCACCCGCAGGCCCTCGCGCCACCCCTCCTCGCGCTCGGCGACGCCCATCACCCGCCGGTACAGCCACTCGCCGGCGTCGTGGTGGGCCTGCGCGAAGCAGTCCTCCTTGTCATTGAAGTTCTTGTAGAAGGTCGCCCGGCTCGATTTCGCCCGCTCGATCACGTGCTTGACGGCGACCTGCTCGTACCCCAGCTCCCCGCTGACCTCGAGCATCGCCTCCTGCAGCCGTTCCCGCACCGGCCGCTTGCGCAGGCCGGGGAAGGGCACGACCGGAGCCATGCTGTCGCCTTCCCTACTGCGGCCTGTCGCCTCGCTCGTCATCGCTCCGCTTCTCTGGAAACTTAGACCTTCTGTTCAGATATAGCACCTTTTAGGAACGCCGGAGGAAATAATTTCGGCCCAGGCGCTCGAGTTGAGCGTGATTCGAACGCGAAGGTTTCTAAAACAAAGGAAAACAGACACCGGATAAACGTCCTGGTATCGTGTCGGTATGGCAGATTCGCGTTCGCTCTCCGAACGACTCGCCAAGGTCCCTCCGGGCGGGCAGGTGGCTCCCGACGACCTCGTCTTCCGAAGCCAGCGCGAGCGGATGCTGCTGGCCACCGCCGAGCTCGTCGCCGAGCGGGGATACCGGGCGACGACGATCGAGCGGATCGCCAAAACCGCTCGCGTCGCCCTCACCACCTTCTACGAGCACTTCGCCGGCAAGGAGGAGTGCTTCCTGGCCGCCTTCGACGAGAGCGTCGAGGCGGCGATCGAGGTCTTCGACGAGCTGCTCGACACCGAGCTGCCATGGCAGGACCAGGTCGCCTCCGGCCTGGAGATCTTCCTCGAGATGATCGCAACCGAGCAGGCCCGGGCCAAGCTCTGCTTCGTGGAGTCCCAGGCCGCCGGCACCGCCGGCCTCGCTCGCTACCACGCGATGTTGGAGGGCGTCGCCCCGAAGCTGCGCGAGGGGCGCGCGCTGAACCCGCGCGCCGACCGCCTCCCCGACGGGCTGGAGGTCGCGATCGCCGGGGGAATCGGCTGGCTGGTCAATCAGCGGCTCGTTTCCGGACAGGCCGACGACGTCAAAGAGCTGCTGCCGGAGATGCTGCAGATAACGCTGACCCCCTACGTCGGCGAGGCGAAAGCGGCTCGGACGGCCGACGCCGCCCAGGTTCGGGTAGCGGCTTGAGCGCGAGCGCGGGGAGGGAGAGCGGGGGGCAGGCGCCTCCCGGGGGAGCGCGGTTGCCGGCCGGGCGCCACGGGCTGCCGCGCGAGTTCATCGCCCAGAATCAGCGCGAGCGGATCGTCACCGCGCTCGTCGACACGGTCGCGGACAAGGGCTACAGCGCCACCACCGTCGCCGACATCACCAAGGCGGCCTCCGTCTCCCGCCGCACCTTCTACGAGCACTTCGAGGACAAGGAGAAGTGTTTCCTCGCCGCCTACGAGATGATCGTCGACCACATCCGCACGGCGATGGCGGCTGCCGCCGACTCCTTCGAGGAGTGGCCGCAGAAGGTGCGCGCCGCGCTGGCGACGATGCTGCGCTTCCTCGCCGACGAGCCGGAGCTGGCCCGCGTCTGCATGATCGAGCCGGTCGCTGCGGGGGGTGAGGCGGCCGCCCGCCACCGCGCCTCGATACACAGCTTCGTCGAGGTCCTTCGCGCCAGCCGCCCGGCGCACGACCGCCCCCGCCCGCTTCCCGAGACCACGGAGGAGGCGCTGGTCGGCGGAATTGCCGCGCTGATCGTCCGCGAGATCAATGCCGGCCGCGCCGATCGGCTCGAGGAGCAGCTTCCCGGGCTGGTGGAGTTGGTCCTGGCTCCCTATCTGGGCGCCCAGGAGGCCGGGCGGCTCGCCGGCGGCGCCGTCAAATAGTTCCGCATACGACACCAGACACTCAGGGGAACCTGAGCAGTATCGTGCGTCCTTGTATTTAAGGCCGCTAAGAGTAACGTGGTGTTTGTGACTAAACCGGGTTCTACGGCGCGGGCATCGCCAGGGAAACGGTCACTGCCCCGCCAGTTCATAGAGCAGCACCAGCGCAGCCGCATCATCGACGGGCTCGCCAAGGAGATCGAGGAGAAGGGTTACCGCGCGGTCACCGTCGCCGACGTCGTGAGTCGCGCCGGGGTCGCCCGTAACGCCTTCTATGACAACTTCTCATCGAAGGAAGACTGCTTTCTGGCCGCGTCCGAGTTCGCTGTCCGGGAGGCGTTGCGCCGCTTCGTGGACGCCGCGGCGAAGGCCGAGGAGTGGCCGCTCCGGGTTCGCGCCGGCCTCTCCGCCCTGCTCCACTACGTCGCCGCCGAGCCCGCCCTCGCCCGCACCTGCATCGTCGAGGCCCTCTCTGCCGGCCCCGCAGCGGTCGAGCGTTACGAGCGCTCAATCCAAGCCTTTGTTCCTATCTTCCGGATGGGCCGCAAGTCGTCTCCGTATGGCGACGATCTGCCGGAGACGCTCGAGGAGACGATCGTCGGGGGGATCTTCTGGATCCTCTACCAGCGCATCGTCATGGCCCAGGCTGACGAGATCGAGGAGCTGCTCCCCGAGCTGGTCGAGTTCTCGCTCACGCCGTACCTGGGCGCCGAGGCTGCAAGGCAGGCGGCGACTGATGGCCAATGAGCTGATGCTCAAGGTCGAGAGCCGGGAAGTCAGCTCCGGCTCCGAGCGCGCCTGCATCGTCGAGGCGCTGATCGAGGTGGCGGCCGAGCATGGCTACGCCGGCACCTCGGTCGAGATGATCCTCGACCGCGCCGGCCTCGACCGCGCCGACTTCGAGCGCCACTTCCGCGGCAAGTACGACTGCTTCATCTCCACCTGGCAGGAGATGAACGAGGAGTGCATGGAGGAGATGCTGGCCGCCTACAACAGCGAGCGAGACTGGCCCGACCGCCTCCGCGCAGTCGCCTTCGGGGTGGCCCGGGCGCTCCGCCACGACCCGGCCCGCGCCTGCTTCTGCGTCGAGGTGCTCGCCGCCGGCGACGCCGCCCGCGCCCGCCGCGACATGACGATGCGGGTTGTCGCCTCGCTGATCGATGCCGGTCGCAAAGAGATGGACGACCCCGACTCCGTCCCCCACACCACCGCCGAGGCGCTGGCGGGCTCGGTCTACGGCCAGGTCTTCTCCCTGGTCGTGCGGGATCGACTGGACGAGTTGCCGGGGCTGGTGCCGCAGCTGATGTCAGCGGTGGTGATGCCCTACCTGGGGGTCGATGCGGCGCTCGAGGAGCTGCAGCGGGGATTCGAGGAAAGCGACGAGCGATATCGTCGTAGCGTGGAAAAACCGTCCGTTTCTGGGAGGGATGGGAACGTTCCCAGCGGGACGGGCGAGCCGTCTCCCGACGAGGGGGGCGGGCCGTCCTCCGACGAGTATCCGCCGGAGCTCGCCCGCCTTCCCGCCGGGCGCCACGGCCTGCCCCGCGAGTTCGTCGCCCGCAACCAGCGCGAGCGGTTGATCGCCGGCCTTGCCGAGGCGGTCGCCGAGCAAGGCTACGCCGGCACCACGATCGCTCACATCGCCCGCCACGCGGCGGTTTCCCGCCGCACCTTCTACGAGCAATTCGCCAACAAGGACGAGTGCTTCGTCGCCGCCTACGAGATGGTGATGGAGGAGCTGCGAGAGCGCATCGCCGAGGGCTTCGAGAAGGCCGGCGACTGGCCGCACGCGGTCAAGGCGGGAATCGCCGCGATGCTTCGCTTCCTCGCCGTCGAGCCCAACCTCGCGCGCCTATCGATGGTCGAGGCGATGGTCGCCGGCCCGGTGGTCGTCGAGCGCTACGACGCGGCCATCCAGAGCTTCGTTCCCTACTTCCGCACCGGCCGCGAAGGCCTCCCGGCGGAGGTCCTCGAAGGCCTCTCGCCGACTACCGAGGAGGCGCTCGTCGGTGGCATGGTCTCGCTGATCTCTCGCCGCATCCTGGCCGGCAAGACCACCGAGCTGCAAGACCTCCTGCCCGACCTGGTCGAGTTCATCCTGACCCCTTATCTCGGCGGCACGGAGGCGACCAAGATCGCCCAGGAGCGACCCTCGGGATGATGAAGCCACGCCCTTCGGGGTGATGAAGCCACGGCCATGACTGCAGACTTATTAAGTGGAACGGGCTTATTCCTTAATAGCCCTTGAGGACGACAGCGAAGTCTTCCTTAGGGGGAGGTTAGTGCGGGATCAACTGCCGCGATGTCTCCTCAGAAACCCCGCGGCGAGCGAGGCTCCCCAGCAATACCCGCTGTGCCTGTGCCGTCAAGCCGATCACCAATGGCCGCAGCTTGCTTCGCTCCACGATGTATTCGGAAACGAAGACGCCGATTAGCTCGTCAGCAAAGGAGTAGCTGACCGAACGCACCCCCTCGAAGTCGATCAGTACCTCGCTGGCGCCGCCGGCAAGCTGCTCGATCTCGACCCGGATCTGTTCCCCACGTGCCCGAGTCGAGAACGCCTGGCCATGGCGACTGAGCACGTATCGCAGTGACGCCGAGGCTTGTGGATTTCCGGTCTCAAGCGTCATCATATAAGCGAGGCTACGTGAACGCCCGGACACGTGCAATCACCCCCTGCGAAGCACGGTGGTCCACTCATGAGCTAGCCAGGTTCCGCGCGTTAGCTTCGATCTCCAGCCGTGATCCTTGAGGCGTCCGTCGACAATCTCACGGCGGAAACTGCCAGACCCGGCACGGACAAACATCTCGGCCGCAGTCGCCGCTGAGACCAGCGTTTCCTCCAAGACCCAGTGGAAGCCGTACCCGCGGTCGCCTCGCGCAGTTCCGCTGATGCCCTCTTGCAGTGCATGACCGATCGCATGCTCATCTACTAGAAAATGTGGATAGCCGCGCCGGATGTGCTGGGGTATCCCAACTCCGAGGTCGCCTATCCCGAGCATTATCCTGCTCATCCCCTCGCTTTCTCCACGGCTCATCGCGACCAGGCAGCCGGCGTCGCTGGTCCCGTGCTCCACCGCGTTTTGGCAGAGTTCGCTGAACGCCATCAAGACCGCGTCCCGGACTACCGCCACCTCATCGAAGTGCTCAACCAGCGGCTCCAGCAATGCGTTGGCCACCGTGTCCACCTCGGTCAGCTCGCTCAGTTGCGTCAGTCCCAGGATTACCTCGCCGTTTTTGCCGACCTCAACTGCTCCTTCGGTTGGGCGCATCGGAGGCACGCCGATACCGAAAGCCCGAGAGACTTCCCGCGCGATGTGATCCGTCGGCTCGATCAGGTCGACTTCGCACCCCTTGGCTCGGTGTCTTTCCACGAAGAGCCCGAGGCGCACCGCGCAGAGGGGGTGTAGACCCAACAGTCGGCTCGCGTCAATGGTCAGCACCGGTCCCTCGCACTCGCGATCAAGGTCTTCAACATAGCCGTGGTCACGTAGACCCGATTTTGGTGCGAGCGAGATTCGCATCGTTAGACGGTATGGGAGACAAACCGGATGAGCGCACCGACCCGATATGGCACTAAAGCGGTTCCAGCGAGCGCCCCGAGCAGGATTCGAACCTGCGGCCTACTCCTTAGGAGGGAGTCGCTCTATCCAGCTGAGCTATCGGGGCTCGGAGGCTCATCGTAGAACTATCGGCCGGCAGCATCGAGGTCCTCCAGGTCTGCGAGATCGCGGGTTCTCCCAGCGGCACGCTTCATGGCCTTGAGGTCCTCTAAGGAGCAGACGGCGACCTCGATCCCGAGGATGTCGGCCTCCACGGAACGAGTACGCAGCTCGTCGTAGGCTGGGACGCCATCGAAACCCTGGACGACGTCGAGGCGGCCAAGGTCGGTTTCGATGGCAACTTGGTCACCATTCGCGAGTTGTCCTGCGATTGACGGCTGGCTGCTGAGAAAGGATCCGCCTGCCTGCACGTGTCCGTGAATCGCCACGGCAACCGCTGCAAGGCGCTTGAGATTCTCGGCCTCTGGGGCGACAACGATGTCAACGTCCTTCGTACCGCGAACTACTCCCCATGCTCCGAGTGCAAGGCCACCGACCACGACGAATCTCACTTCTGCCTCCGTCAGGCGGAGGAGAATCTGATCGAAGGCCGGAGGGCTCACCCTCGACGGGCTGCGCCGGCAAACTCGAGCAGTTTGTGGCTCAAGGCGATGGTCTCCGCCAGATTGGCGCTCATGGGACGCCTTGCGTCTTCGCGCAATCGCTGCACCCGGACCGCCTCGGCGGCTGCGGCCGGATCCTTCGAGATCCTGCCGGTCGACTGACTCGATGCCATGCGGACACGGTAGCGAAGCGGCGGACGACCTCAGGGAGGGAGTCGTTCTATCCAGCTGAGCCATCGGGGCTCGGAGGCTCATCGTAGAGGCTCTCCGAGGCCAGTTCCTGGGCTCGGCGGCTCCACAGTTTCACCTGCATGAAGAGGTCGTCGCCGTAGCCCTCGAGGGCGTCGAGGGCGATGAGGGCGAAGCGGTCTTTGGAGACAAGCTCCTGGTCGACCGTTTCCAGTTCCAGCTCGGCGGTTGCCGCCACGGCCCCCTGAACCAGGGGTCGGCCCCAAACCAGCGTGACGGCGCCTGCGCGCCCGTTCTCCCCGCGCCAGCGGCCGATCACGTCGTCGTTGAGGTCGATGCGCCAGTCCGGGTTGTCCTCGGCGAGG
>CAZHZI010000094.1:0-8079 GCA_964536955.1 uncultured Conexibacteraceae bacterium | reverse complement strand
AGTCCGGAACACGCCAGCCGTCGTCGCGGTTGACCAGGCCCATGGTGACCTCCCCGGGGTCGCGTTTGGAGCGGATGGCTCAGTGATTCGCCGCGGGGCGGCTATGTCCTACCGAGATAGGTTCTTAGCCCTTAACCGACCCCTCTTTTGCGGACCGGCGGGGTGATTTAGACTCGGGATCGAGTTTATGGTGGCCCTACTCGAACGAAACGCTTTCGCGCCGCTCCGCATCGGGGGCGACGAGCGCCTCGCGCGCTCTGAGCTGCGCCGCCAAATCGGTCGCCTGGAGCGCGAGCTGGCGGGACTTTTCGCCGAGGCATTCCCCAGGGTCGAAATCGACACAGGAGTTTCGGCCACCGCCGTCGAGCCGCGCATCGTCGGGCTCGGCGAGCTGGAGCAAGTCAGAGATGCGCTCGCCACACGTATCGCCGACGCGCAGCGAGCGCTTGCCGATCGTGCCGAGCTGGAAACGCGCAACCGGCAGGCTTTGGAGTTGATGCTCGCCGACCCCGCCGGCTACAAGTGGGGGCGGATCTCCCGCGCCGACCTCGGCGAGCCGGGCTGCGGCCACTGGCACTCCCGTCCCCGCCTGGGCCCGCTCGGGATGCTGATGGGCTGGTGGCGCGTGAAGGTCTCCTCCGGCTGCCCGTTACCAAGCGGACACCCGGCAGCGAACGGCCCCCGGCGCCATGGGGCTCGTTTCCCCTCGCCGAGCTAGTTGTCCTTGCCGGAATCGTGATGCTGGCGATCGGCATCGCCGGACCGCACCCGACGGCACTGGGGGTCGGGGTGGTGCTCGGTGCGCTCGGCGGCCTCGAGGTTTCGGTCCGCGAGCACTTCGCCGGCTACCGCTCCCACACGACCTTGCTCGCCGGCACCGTCTTCGTGCTCACGGTCGGTGCGCTGTTCTACCTCGTCGGGCTGATCTTGGCGATCTGCCTCGGAGCTGGCGCGGCCGCCTTCCTCGCGGCTTTCCTGGCGCTGCGGCGCTCCTTCCAAAAAGTCTCCGGCGGCTTGAGCTTCAAGGCCGGTGGCCTACGCGGCTAGCCCGCTGGAGAGGAGGGGGGTTCGCTCCCCCCCGCCTTTCGTCGCCAGCGCAGTTGCAAGTAACAGACGCTGGCGTGAAGTGAGGCTGCCGAGGCGCTTGTTCTCATTCAGCGAGAGGGTGAGGAGGAACTTGCGGGCCCGGGTGCGTCCCCAGCGGCGCTGACTGGTCAGAAGCTCGGCCAGGCTCATGCTCTCGGTTTCCCAGGGACACTCGCGGACCACTTCGGCGGCCTCGATCTCCCCTCGCGCGATGGTGCGCTTCAGCTCGGCCCTGGCAAGTCGCACGCGGTTGGCGCGTTCGAGCGCTTGCATGTGCTGCGGGGCCTGGATGGCGGAAGCGGTCGTCGGTGCAGGGGCGATTGAGGCAGCGTCCATTGGGACTCCCTTCAAGGAATCGTTGTAACTGGGTATCTCTCTCTCCGGCGCCGGGCTGCGGAATCCCGCTGCCTTGGTGAGTCAGTCCCACCTTCGCATCCCTGGCGGTTCGCGATCGGCGCGGGGCGCAAGGTATGCCGTAAGGGTGGTGAGCGTCAACCCACCCGCACAAGAATGGCCCCGGGCCGTTCGCTAAGAGCAGCTTTTTCCGGGCCGCGAGGCCTTGTCCAGATTTGGACAAGCGTGAAACTACCCACACTGGGGGATGTAAAACGTTGGTGAACCGGCTAGGCCCTGGGGAGGTCGGGGAAGTCCCCGATGACGCGGCCGATGGTTTCGAGCGCGCCGTCCAGGTGCTCGCGCTCATGGGTCGCCATCAGGCTTGTTCGCAGCAATGCCCCGCCGGGCGGGACGGCAGGGTGGATCGCGACGTTGGTGTAGAGGCCGGCTGCGAAGAGCGCTTTCCAGAGCAGCACCGCCTGCCAGTCGTCACCGACGATCACCGGCACGACCGGGGTGGTGGCCACCGTGCCGTCGGGAAGGACCCCGGGCTCGATCACCTTCAACCCCAGCTGACGCAGCCCCTCGCGCAGATACTCGGCGTTGCCGAGCAGGGCCTCGAACAGGGCAGGCCCCTCGGAGCGAATGACCCGCAGCGCCGCCAGTGCCGCCCCAACCGCAGCCGGCACGGCCGAGGCGCTGAAGATGAACGATCGCGAGGAAATCCGCAGGTACTCGATCACGTCCGCCGGCCCGGCGATGAAGCCGCCGCATGACGCGAGGCTCTTCGAGAAGGTCCCCATCCGCAGGTCCACCTCGCTCTCGAGGCCGAACAGCTCGCAGGCTCCTGCCCCACGTCCCCCCAGCACCCCAGCCCCGTGTGCCTCGTCGACCATCAGGCGCGCCCCGTGGTCCTTGCACAGCTCGACGATTCGCGGCAGGTCGCAGACGTCGCCCTCCATCGAGAAGACGCCGTCGACGACGACCAGCACCCCGCCTCCGTCCTCGGCGGCGCGCTCGAGCATCTTCTCCAGCTTGTCCATCCGGTTGTGGCGGAAGGGACGCAGCTTGGCGCCCGAGAGGCGGCAGCCGTCGAGGATCGAGGCGTGGTCGCCTGAATCGCAGATCGCCGTGTCGCCCGGCCCCAGGATCGTCCCGATGGCGCCCACGTTCGCCTGATAGCCCGTGGTGTAGACGATCGCGTCCTCGGTCTCCATCCATTCGGCCAGCTCGCTCTCCAGTTCGACGTGCAGGGGTGTGGTGCCGTTCAGCAGGCGCGAGCCGGTTACGCCGGTGCCGTAGGTCTCCAGGGCGTCGCGGGCAGCCTGCTTGACCCGCTCGTCCCCGGTCAGGCCGAGATAGTTGTTGGAGCCGAGCATGATCGTCTCGCGGCCTTCCATCTCGACCACGGGGCCGGCCTGCGAGGTGAGCAGGCGAAAGTAGGGGAGGAGGTCATGCTGCCTGGCGGCGTCCAGCTGTTCGAGCCGATCGTGCCTGCGCGCCTTCTCAAAAACGTCGATGGGGGCATTGGCGGCTTTGCTCATGGCCGGAGTGTAGGTTCCGCCCCGTGAGCGTGGGGAGAGCAAGCGGCGTCACGATACGGCCGGTCCGTTCCCGGCGTGAGCTGAAGCGCTTCGTCAAGGTCCCATTTCGCCTGCATCGCGACCATCCGCGGTGGGTGGCGCCGCTGATCTTCGAGCGGATGCAGTTCCTCAACCGGAAGAAGAACCCGTACTTCGACCACGCCGAGGCCGAGTACTTCATCGCCGAGCGCGACGGCGAGCCGGTCGGCCGAATCACCGCTCAGATCGACCGGCGCTGGGACGAGTTCCAGGGTGGCAGTGACGGCATGTTCGGATTCTTCGAGACGGTCGACGAGCCCGAGGTGGCTGCGGCGCTGCTAGGCGCCGCCGAGAACTGGCTGCGGGACCGGGGGCGCAAGCGCATCCTCGGGCCGATGGATTTCACCACCAACGACGAGATCGGGATCCTGATCGAAGGCTACGAGCTGAAGCCGTTCATCCTCGAGAACTGGCACCCGCCGCACTACCGGGAGCTGCTCGAGGCCGCCGGCTTCGGCAAGGCGATGGACCTCTTGATGTGGGAGCTGCAGTTCGGCGACCTCAAACTGGGCGAGCGCTTCGATCCTTCGATCCACGCCGCAGCGGAGAAGGCGCTGGACGACGAAGGGATAACGATCCGCAACATAAGCATGCGGAACCTCAACGAGGAGATGCGCAGCTTTGCCGTCGTCTACAACGATGCCTGGGCGGCCAACTGGGGGTTCGTGCCTCCGACCGACGCCGAGATCGTGTTTCACGCCAAGATCCTCAAGCAGGTGATCGACGAGGACTGGGCCTTCATCGCCGAGAAGGACGGCGACCCGGTGGGGGCGGCGCTGACCCTTCCGGACGTCAACCAGGTGATGGCGAAGCTGAATGGTCGCCTGTTCCCCTTCGGCTGGCTGCGCTTCCTGCTCGCCAAGCGCAAGATCGACCAACTTCGCGTCTTCGCGCTTGGCGTTAAGCGCGACTACCGCCACTCCGGAGTCGCGGCCGGCCTCTACCTCAAGCACCTCAAGACTGCGGCCCAGCCGGGTGCGATCAAGGGCGGGGAGATGGGCTGGATCCTCGAAACCAACGAGCCGATGAACAGGGCGATGGAGGGGATGGGCGGCAAGGTCGTGAAGCGCTATCGCGTATACGAGCGGACCCTCTAAAGGGGCGGGAAGCCGCAAGTTCCGGGCTTTACGCGACCCCCCGGTCACTCCGCCATGAGGCCTCGCTAGAGTCCGAACGTGAGCGATTTCGAGGTAGAGGGCGAGATTCTGGCCGAGGAGGATGCCGGAGTTCAGGATGCCGCCGACCCGGTGCGCGCGCTGCCCCTGCGCTACGAGGAGGCGGCTTCGCCCGTTCTTCGTGGCGAGGTTCGCACCGCTGCGATCGCGGCCGCGGGCGGCGTCTTGGCCGGCGCGGCCACCGTCGTCGCGGTCCGCGCCGTCAGCGCGGTCGGGTCGCGCAAGCGCTCCGGAAAGCGCCTCTCCCATCGCCGCAGGGAGCGCCCCGCCAACATCGTTGCCAGCCGCTCCTTCCTGGTCGACGTACACCTGCTGGGACGCTGAGCTTGGCCGTCTCGGCTTCCTTGGAGGCCGAGGTGCGCCCCCCGTCGCCCTTCCGGATGCCCCGGAGCGGTGGGGAGGATCGGGTGATGCGGGTCCACGGCGGCGTCGCCACCCGCCTGCTGCATGTCGAGGGGAGACCCGTTCTCGCCCGCGCCTGGCAGCCCACCGCCGACCGGGTTCTCGTCCGCGCGGAGCCGGTCGACCCCACAGCGGTCGCCGCGCCCTGTGCCGCCTCGGAGCCACCCTCGTGCCCGGCCGGTCCCGAACAGCTGCAGCTGGCGGTTGAGCGAATGCGCTTCGCGCTCGGTGTTGACGACGATCTTGGCGAGTTTCACCGCCGCTTTCGATCCGATCCGCTGCTCGGCCCGCTGATCCGCCGCCGTCCCCATTTCCGCCCCCGCCGCCAGCCGTGGCCTTGGGAGGCGCTCGCCTGGGCGGTCGTCAAGCAGCTGATCGAGTCCCGGCGGGCGGCCAGGATTCAACGCCGCATCGTCGGGCGCTGGGGTCTGCGGCTCGGACGGGAGCGCGAGGCGCTGCGCGATGTTCCCGCCGCCGGCCTGATCGCCGGGCGCGCCCCGGCCGAGCTGGAGTCGATGGGGCTCGCCCTTCGTCGAGCGATCGCCTTGCGCGCCGTCGCCCGTGAGGTCGCCGCCGGTCGCTGCGACCTCGATGAGAGGGTCGCGGACCGTCGTTTGCTCTTGGTGCCGGAGATTGGCCCCTGGACCGTCCGCTGCTTTGGCCTGTACGGTCGCGGCGACCACGATTCGCTTCCAGCCGGGGATCTCATGCACCTCAAGCTTGTCGGCCGGCTGAGCCGTCTGGGTCGCCGCGCCACGGTCGAGGAGGTCGAGGAGTTCTACGCTCCCTACACGCCGTTTCGCGGCCTGGCGGCAGCCCTGACAGCCGGCTTTTAAAGAGACTCCCATCTGCCGATAGGCTCCGTGATGGAGCGCTCGACGCGGGACGGGAGCTGGCCCGACGAACAGGTCAACGAGTTCCTTAACCAGATCACCTCTGGCGGGGAGGACTATCGCGCCCTGGTCGAGCGGCTGCCGGCGATCGTCTACACGTCGGAACTGGGCAAGCACGGGCGCTGGCGCTACGTCAGCTGCGCGTGCTCGGCGTAGGCAGCAGCCTTGCCGTCGTGATCGACGGCAAGGAACACCCCTTCGGCGTGCTCGACGTCCATTCCACCGAGCCGCTTCACCCCGCAGGACGTTCACTTCGTACAGGCGGCGGCAAACGTGCTGGCCGACGCGATCGAGCGCCACGTCGCCGACCAGGCCCTGCGCCACCGCGTCCTGCACGATTCGCTCACCGGCCTTCCCAATCGGCTCAGCTTCATCGAAGCGCTCAACGATGCGCTGCGACAGCATGGGCCACCACGCCGGAGGGGCTGCCGCGTTACTCGGGGATGCTGCCCGGCAGGTAGTCGTTGCTGAGTAGCTGGGAGGGCGCCGGCAGCGAGGAGATCTGCTCGTTGTCGCGCATCCAACCGACGAACTCGCGCCATCGCGCGGGATCCATATAGCCGTATGGGTGGGCCGGGTCGCTTTGCTCCAACAGCGGCAGAGTTGCCTGCACCTCTGCGGCGGTCAGCTTTGGGTCGAGATTGCGGTTTGCCTCCAGCAGCGCTTTGGTGGTCGCGTCCGGGCTCTTGACCGCCGCGCTCGTGCCGCGGGACAGCGCTGCGATGAAAAGGCGAATCGCCTCCGGGTCCTCCGCCAGGCGGGCGCGGTTGACGACCAGCACCAGCTCGTCGTAGCTCGGCACGCCGAGGCGGTCGACCGGTGTGACGACGGGATCCTTGCCACGCAGGCGCAGGTCCACGCCTTCGACGTTGCGGAAGCCGCCGAGGATCGCCTGCGCCCTGCCGCCGAGGATCGCCGGCAGCAGGCCGAAGCCGACGTTGACCGCCTTCACGTCCGAGGGCGCCAGGTTGGCGCGGGCGAGGATCGTCTCCAGGTAGGCGTCTTGGTAGGGGATGCCAGCCGTCGCGACCGTCTTCCCTCGCAGGTCGCCGACGCCCTTGATGCCGGACTTCTTCAGCCAGATCATCGAAGTCAGCGGCCGGTCGACCAGCGCACCGACCGCGACCACGTCGAGGCCCTGCTCATGGGCGAGCGCCACCTCCGGCTCATAGGAGATCGCCAGGTCGGTCCTTCCCGCGGCAACCTGCTTGATCGGGGCTGCGGGGTCCGACGGGGTGTCGATCGAGACGTCGAGGCCGGCGTCTCGGAAGTAGCCGAGCTTCTGCGCCATGTAGATCCCGGCATGGTCGGGATTGGGGTAGAAATCGAGGGTCAGGCCGAACGCCTGCGGCTCGGCGCTGACGTCCTCGTTCTTCTCGCCGCAGCCGGCGAGCCCGAGCGCCACGACGATGACCACGATGGCGACGACGATCCTCATACCCGGGTTTCTATCGCGAAGTGACGATGCGGCGCTCTGCGAGTGCCAGCAGGCCGAACAGCGCGATCGCCAT
Organism: uncultured Conexibacteraceae bacterium; assembly: GCA_964536955.1. Classification (GTDB taxonomy): domain Bacteria; phylum Actinomycetota; class Thermoleophilia; order Solirubrobacterales; family 70-9; genus CAZHZI01. The sequence goes on along the minus strand of CAZHZI010000094.1, from coordinate 1,054 downwards.
CGCCGAGAGGACGACCACGGAGGCAAACAGCCGCGCCGTCTCCAGTTGGGCGTTGTCTTGGAGCATCAGGTGGCCGAGGCCGGAGTCCGAGCCGGCCCACTCGCCGAACACCGCGCCGATCACGGCCACCGCCACGGCGATCCTGGCGCCGCTGAAGGCATAGGGCAAGGCGGTCGGCGCTTCCACCCGCCAGAAGATTTGCCGACGGGAAGCATCCAGCGTGCGCATCATCTTGATCGCGTCGGGGTCTACCGATCGAAGGCCGTCGAGCGTGCTGACCGTGATCGGGAAGAAGCAGATCAACGCGACGATTGCCAGCTTCGGGCCGATTCCGTAGCCGAACCAGACGACCAGAATCGGCGCGATGACGATGATCGGAATCGTCTGAGAGGCAACCAGAAGCGGATAGGCGGCATGGCGCAACATCTCGGACAGGTGCAGGGCGACGGCGAACGCGAGCCCGGCGAAGAGCGCGCAGGCAAAACCGAGCAGCACCTCCTTGAGCGTCACCCAGGCGTTGTCTGCGAGCAGCGCACGATTTTCCCATAGCGAGGCGGCGATGTCGGAGGGGGAGGGAACGAGGAAGTCCTCGAGGTGAAGGGCGCCGGAGATCGCACCGCTGGTTGCCGCCACCTGCCAGGCGCCGATCAGCGCCGCAAGCAGCAGGGCGGGGGGGAGCCAGCGTTTCATGCGCCCTCACGCAGGGCGCGCAGCGCCCGCTCCCGGGCGGAGACGAACTCGGCGTCGGTCACCACCGCGTCGCGGTTCGCCGCCCGCGGCGCGGGGGCGCGCAGCTGCGCGACGATCCGCATGGGCCGTGTCGAGAGCACAACCACCCGGTCGCAGAGGTAGAGAGCCTCCTCGACGTCGTGGGTGACCATGACCACCGTGCGCGGGTCCACTTTGAGCGCGCCCGCAAGCCACTCCTGCATCTCGGCTCGGGTGATCGCGTCCAGCGAGGCGAAGGGCTCGTCGAGCGCCAGCACCGGCTTGCCGGAGAGCAGCGTGCGCAGGAAGGCGACCCGCTGGCGCATGCCGCCGGAGAGCTCGGCGG
>CAZHZI010000093.1:0-8233 GCA_964536955.1 uncultured Conexibacteraceae bacterium | reverse complement strand
ACCGACTGAGTCGTTGGAGACGAGCGTCATCACCGGGAATGACCGATAGATCCGACCACGGGCGGATGCCAAAGGTGGTCTGACACGCGATCCTTCACGTCATGACGATCTCCTCGACCGAACCCATCCCGCCCGCCGCGGCCGTCCTCGTCGCCGAGAACCTCCGCAAGACCTATGGCGACCGTGTCGCCGTGGATGGGGTCGGGTTCAACATCGGTGCATCCGAGACGTACGGCCTGCTCGGGCCAAACGGTGCCGGCAAGACCACAACGATCTCAATGATCTGCGGCCTGTTGGTGCGCGATGCGGGACGGGTCCTGGTCGGCGGCCGCGAGATCGACATCGGGCAGGTGTCGGCAAAGGCCGACATCGGCTACGTGCCGCAGGATCTTGCGATCTACCCCGAGCTGAGCGCGCGCGAGAATCTGCGCTTCTTCGGGCAGCTGTACGGCATCGGCGGCCGAGAGCTCACGGGTCGGATCGGTGAAGTGCTCGAGATCATCGGCCTCGCTGACCGTGCGGACGACCGGACCGATCAATTCTCCGGCGGCATGAAGCGCCGGCTCAACATCGGCATCGGCCTCCTGCACCGGCCCAAACTGCTCGTGCTCGACGAGCCCACGGTCGGCGTCGATCCGCAGAGCCGCAACGCGATCCTCTCCAGCGTGGAGGCGCTCGGGCAGCAGGGCATGGCCATCCTCTACACGACGCACTACATGGAGGAGGCCGAGCGGCTATGCGACCGCGTCGGCATCATCGACGAGGGCAAGATCCGTGCGGAGGGCACCCGACGCGAGCTGATCGGGCTCATCGGAGAGCGGGATCGGGTCAGCCTCACGCTCAGCGGGTCGCCGGCACAGGCTGCCGAGGCGCTCCGAGCCCTGGACGGGGTACAGGAGGCGACCTCCCACGAGGGTGGCGTCGAGTTGCTCGTGACCGAGGCGCGCAGCCTCCTCCCGCGCATCCTGGAGGTCGCGACGGCCTCGGGAGCGTCGGTCGGCGGCGTCGAGATCGTCCAGCCGGACCTGGAGGCTGTCTTCCTGCACCTCACCAGCCGCGCGCTGCGGGACTGAGGAGGGACGCATGCGCGCCGCTCTGCTCATCGCCGCGAAGGATCTGCGGGCGCGCCTTCGTGACGGCACCGCGCTGATCGTCGCCGTCGTCGCCCCCTTCGGCCTGGCGGCCATCCTGGGCACGGTCATCCCGAGCGACGACGGCACCCTCGACGTGCGCTACGCGGTCGCGGACCTCGACGCCAGCCCCGTCTCGACCGCCTTTAGCGACGGACCGCTCGCCGGCCTGGCCGACGCCGGGATCGCGGAGATCATCGAGGTCGCCGACGCCGACGCAGCCCGCGCCGCCGTGGACGAGGGCGAGGTGGATGCCGCCTTCGTCATTCCTGCCGGGTTCGGCGCGGCACTCGGCGGCACGGCCGGCACCGAGATCGAGCTGATCGCGCGCGCCGATGCCTCCATTGCCGGCCAGATCGGCCGCTCGGTGGCGGAGCGATTCGTCGCCGAGCTCGACGCCATCCGCCTCTCTGTCGCCGCGGCCCTCGCGGCCGGCGACGGTCCGCCCTCGGCGGGGGAGATCGAGCACCTCCTCGCCCTCGCGTCCGAGAGCGCGTCAGAGCCAGCTCCGATCCTCGTCGAGCAGGCCACCACGGAAACGGCCGAGCTCGACTCGCACACCTATTACGCCGCCTCGATGGCGATCTTCTTCCTGTTCTTCACCGCACAGTTCGGTCCGCTCTCGCTCCTGACGGAGCGCCACCAGGGCACGCTGGCGCGGCTGGCCGCGGCACCCATCCCGCCGTGGGGCATCGTCCTCGGCAAGGCGCTCGGCAGCTTCATCCTGGGCCTCCTTGCGACGACCGTGCTGGTCGTTGCCTCGACCGTGGTATTAGGCGCCAGGTGGGGCGACCCGCTCGGCGTTGTCGCCCTGGTACTGACGGCCGTGATCGCCGCGACCGGCATCACCGCCCTGGTGACGACGCTCGCCAGGAGCGAGGCGCAGGCGGATGGCCTGAATTCGATCGTGGCGGTCAGCTTGGCCGTGCTTGGCGGGGCGTTCATCCCGCTCTCTCAGGCGCCGGAGATCCTGAGCCAGATCGGCTTCCTCACGCCGCATGCGTGGTTCCTGGACGGACTCAGTGAGCTATCCGTGCCTTCCGCCGGTATCGGTGCGGTCTGGGTTCCGGTTGTCGTGCTGCTGGTCATCGGGCTGGTGACGGGCGGGATCGGCCTGGTGCGCTCCCGACGCCTGGTGGTGGCGAGATGAGCCTGGGCAAGGCGGTGGCCATCGCCCGGGTCAACGTCGTTCGGCTGCTCCGCGACCGGTCCGGCCTCTTCTTCATCTTCGTCTTCCCGCTGATGCTGGTCCTGGTGCTCGGCCTCTCGTTCGGCGGCGGATTCGCCCCGCGCGTCGGCGTTGTCGCAGTCGACGTCGGGCCCATGGGCGAAGAGTTGGTGGAGCGCCTCCGCGGCGACCAGGTCGGATGGACGATCCAGCGCTACGACGACCCTGCCGAGCTACGCGAGGACGTGCGCAGCGGCCTCCTGGGTGCCGGCCTCATCATCCCCGCCGGGTACGACGAGCAGGTGCGGACGACCCACCGCTCGACCGTCGAGTTCGTCGCATCCGCGCAGGAGGTCGCGATTTTCCTCCGCAGCACCGTGGAGGCGGCCGTCGCCGAGCAATCGACCGTCGTCCGCGCTGCCCGATTCGTGACCGCGCAGGCCGGCGTCTCTCCGCCCGAGGCCCTCGATGTGGCGCGCGAGGCCACCGATGCCGTGGCGCCGATCGCGGTCGAGGTGACCAGTCTCGGGGAGTCACCCATTCCCGCGTCGCTGTCAGGATTCGGCCTGGGCGCCCAGTCGCAGCTCGTCCTATTCATGTTCGTCACCTCGATGAGCGCGGCCGGCCAGCTGATCGCGTCACGCCAGCTCGGGGTCTCGCGCCGGATGGTCTCGACGCCCACGAGCCTCGGCACCATCCTTGTCGGCGAGGCGCTGGGCCGATTCGGGATCGCGATGCTCCAGGGCATCTTCATCGTCGCGGCGACCGCGCTTGCCTTCGGCGTTGCGTGGGGCGACCCGGTCGCCGCCGGCGCGATCGTCGTCCTGTTCGCGGCGGTGGGCGCCGGTGCCGCGATGCTGGTCGGCGCCGTGGCAGGCAATGTCGAGCAGGCGACCGGCATCGGCGTCTTCGCCGGGCTCGGGATCGCCGCGATCGGCGGGGCCATGGCACCGCCCGAGATCTTCCCGCCGATCATGGACACGATCTCTCGCTTCACGCCGCACCGCTGGGCCATCGACGGCCTGCGCGAGCTGGCCAGCGGCGGCGGGATCGTCGATGCGCTGCCCCAGCTCGGCGTGCTGACCGTCTTCGCGGTGGTGCTCTTGTCGCTTGCCATCTGGCGGCTGCGCCTCGCGCTCACCCGTTGAGGCGAGCGACGTCCCGCCGGAGCGTGGGCGTCAGCGGTGGTTGCTGAACTCGACCGACCAGCGCCAGGCGGACCCGTCCTCCGCGTTCCACCAGGCGGTGAGGACGCCGACCTCCCCACCGGGGAGGATGATGAGCGTTCCAAGGTCGTCCTGCGTCGGCCATCTGTCCTCCCGTCGCACGACGCCGTCCTCGAGGGCCAGGCGGGTCGTCGGGAGATACGGGCCGTGACGCTCGAGCGGCTCGCCACGGCCGACGATCCGTTCGTCGCCCGCTCTGACCGTGACCGCCAAACGCTCGGGCGCGGCGTGCACCCACAGCACCTCGGTCGGATCGATCCGCCCTCGCGCGAACTCGAGACCGGTGGCCGCCGCGGCGGGGTACCACAGCTCCCACGTCTGGAGGTCGGTCAGTGCCATGGATGCATGGTAACGGTCCCTCCCTGGCCGGCACTCCTGACGGCCGTCAGCGGGGCGGCGTGACATCGTGTCCCACGTTGGCATGTGCGACCGTGCGACACGTTGTCACGCCATCGTCGTGATGCGGAAGACGGCCCCGGTCAGCCGCCCCGGACGGCAAGCTCGACGAACGCATCGAGCGACGTCGGGTCGGCCAGGGACCCGCGTGAGGCGGCGACGTCGGCCGGGGTGCCGGTCAGGATCCGCTTGACGGGCACTTCCAGCTTCTTGCCCGACAGCGTGCGCGGGATGGCCGGCACGGCGAGGATCTCGTCCGGCACGTGGCGCGGCGAGAGGGAGGACCGCAGCGTGCCGACGATCCGCGTCCGCAGCTCGTCCGACAGCTGAACGCCCTCGCGCAACGCCACGAACAGCAGCAAGCGGTCCTCGGCATCGTCCAAGTGGACGACCAGCGAGTCGGCGATCTCGGGGATCGACTCCACGACCGTATAGAACTCGGCGGTGCCGATCCGCACGCCCCCACGATTGAGCGTCGCGTCGGAGCGGCCGCTGATCACGCATGAGCCACGCTCCGTGAACGTGATCCAGTCGCCGTGGCGCCACGCGCCGGGAAAGTCATCGAAGTACGCCGCGCGGTAGCGTTCCCCGCCAGGATCGTCCCAGAACGAGACCGGCATGGACGGCATCGGCGCGGTGAGCACGAGCTCGCCCTGCTCGCCCACGAGCGGCCGCCCGTCCGGCGAGAACGCCTCGACCCCGCAACCGAGATGGCGGCACGAGATCTCGCCCTCCCACACGGGCACGAGCGGCGAGGCACCAACGAAGGCCGTGCACACGTCGGTTCCCCCGGACACTGACTGGAGATGGACCGATGGGCTGATCGCCTCGTACACGTACCGGAACCCCTCCGCCGGCAGCGGCGCACCGGTGGAGCCGATACCGCGCAACCGCGACAGATCGGCGACCTGGCCCGGGCGCAGGCCCTCCTTGCGGCAGGCCATCAGGTACCCCGCCGAGGTCCCGAAGTAGGTCACGCCCTCCTCGTCGGCCAGCCGCCACAGCGCCGCGAGGTCGGGATGCGCCGGCGAGCCGTCGTACAGCACGATGGTGGCGTCGACGGCGAGCCCCGAGACCAGGTAGTTCCACATCATCCATCCGGTGGTGCTGAACCAGAAGAAGCGGTCGGCCACGCCCAGGTCGTGGTGCAGCGCGTGGATCTTGAGGTGCTCGAGCAGGATCCCGCCGTGGCCGTGGACGATCGGCTTCGGCAGGCCGGTCGTGCCCGAGCTGTACAGCACGAACAGCGGGTGGTCGAACGCAACAGGCTCGAACGCGAGCGCGGACCGCGCCGCCACGAGCTCCGACCAGGCAAGCGCATCCGGGATCCCGATGGCATCGGTCCGGAGGTAGGGGAGGACGACCGTGGCCTCGAGGCTGGGGAGCGCGGCCCGGATGTCGGCCACCTCTGCGCTGCGGTCGACCTCGCGCTCGCCATACCGATATCCGTCGATCGTCAGCAGCACCTTCGGCTCGATCTGGCTGAATCGATCCACCACGCTTCGCGTCCCGAACTCCGGCGCACAGCTCGACCAGATCGCGCCCAGCGATGCCGTGGCGAGCAGTGCCACGACCGCCTCCGGGACGTTCGGCATGTAGGCGGCCACGCGATCGCCCGGACCGATGCCAAGGCGTGCCAGTCCCGCCTGCGCCCGTCCCACCGCGTCGCGGAGCTCATCCGCGGTCAGCGTGATCCGGTCGCGCGTCTGCGAGCGCGCCACGAGGACGACATCGTCGCCGGCGCGCGCTGCGAGCCGCAGGCAGTGCTCCGCCCAGTTGATGCGGGCATCGGGAAACCACCGCGCGCCTGGCATCCGATCCTCCGCCAGCGCCGGGCCCGGATCCGTCGAGGAGCGGACGTCGAAGTGCTCCCAGACCGATGACCAGAACGTGCCGAGGTCGTCGACCGACCACCGCTGGAGCGTGGCGTAATCGTCGAAGGCCAGGCCACGCTCGCGCTCGAGCCAGTCGAGATAGGCGCCGATGCGGCTGCGCTCGCGGACATCGTGCGGTGGCGTCCACAGGACGCGCGGTTGGGAATCCGGCATGGCCCGATCTTGCCAGAGCGGCGGTATGCTCACCGCCCGATGCCCGTCCACGTCGCCCTGCTGGCGCTCCTGGTGGCCGCGCCGCTCGCCGTGCCGCCGCCGGTGAACGCGGTCGATGCCGTGCCGGACGAGCCCGGCGCCTTCGTGCTCCCCGAGGCGCAGATCCTCCAGACCGTCGCGGCCGACGTCGACGGGGACGGCAGCCGCGAGCTCGTCCGGCTGGTTCGCGGCCAGAGCGATGCCGTGTTGGCGGAGGTGTGGGTCGAACGCGGATCCGGCTGGGCCATGCTCGGCGAGCCCGTCATGGTCGTCCGGCCGTCGCGCGACGGGCCGCGGATCGACCCGGTGTTCCAATCGACCCCGGTGCGCCTGCTCGTGCGCCGGATCGACGGCGTGGAACGTGTGACGGTCGCCAGCCAACCGCACTTCGAGGAGATCGACGTCGGTGAGCCGTGCTGCCTGCTGCTCCACGACCTCGTGATCGCGCGGAGTGGCGTCGCGAGGCGCCAGGAAGTTGCGCAGTCGAGCGATTTCGCCGACGCCGTCTTGGTCATCGACCTCGACGGCGACGGCACCGATGAGCTGCTGGCGACCCAGTCCCTGCCGCCGGCCGGCGACATCGGCTATCCGACCCTGGCGCGCGTGCATCGATGGGCAGATGGTGCCTTCCGGGCGCCCGCCGTGACGGAGCTGCCGATCGGCTCGGGGGACTCTCCGTTCCTGCTGGGCGACAGCGACGGGATTCCCGGCGACGAGGCGGCGATCATCTCGACCCTCGGGCCGCCGGGCCTCTTCCGGATCTCAGCCGTGGCGGGGGACCGCCTGACGGTCGATCGGGCCGGGCTGACGGCGAGCCAGGCGCTTGCGGTGCCGCTCGGCGACGGCCGAGGCGTCGCTGTGACCGGCCCGGTTGCCGGGTTCGTCGTGGCCTCGTGGCCGCCTGGAGGCCCGATGTCGCCGCCGGTCGGAACCTCCGAGCTGTCGGACGTGCAGCTGCTCGGCCCCGTCGAGGTCGAGGGCGAGCCGAGGCTCGCGGTGCATCGGCCGGAGAGCACGACGTTGCACCTGCTCGGCCTGCCGGAGCTGTCGCCGTGGCGGGAGACGTCGATCGGACGCAGCCTGGCTGCGGCTCGCCTCTCCGCGCGGCCGCCGGTCCCGTACGTCGGCATCCTGCCGGACAGCGACGGCGACGCCGTGGTTCACGCCGGTCGGTTGGTGGCGCCGACGGCCGTGGGTGACGCGTCGTTGCCGGCGTCGATCGCGACCTTCGCTGGCGCCGAGCCGATCGGCTTCATGGGCGACGGCACGCTGCTCGCGGTGCACCATGCTCCGTTCGGACCGCCGGCGCCCGGTCCGGGAGGAGGGCCGCTGACGGTTCCCGACCCGCTGGCGTTGGCCTGGACGAGCATCGCTCCGTTCGAGCTCGTCGGGACGCCGGAGGCCGATGAAGGCGCCCTCGATCCGACCATACGCGGCGCCCTGCGGCTCGACGCGGGGAATGACGTCGCCGTCGGACGCGACGGGCTCATCGTCGACGTGGCCGCACCGCCGGGATCGCGGGTCCTCGTGAGCGACGGAGTGTCGGTGGCCCGGGAGCCGGCCATCGTGCCGGCCGGCGGCGTGGTGGAGATCCGGCTCGGCGCAGGCACGGACGAGACATCCACCGCCCGCCGGCGGGCCAGGCTCGTCGTGACCACGCCGGCCGGGCACGCCTACCTTGCCGCCTGGGACATCGTCACCCTCTCCCGCCAGCCGCGAGTCGACGTCGAGGTCACCACCCGGTTCGGCTCGTCGGCCGTCGAGGTCACCGGCGTCACGCTCCGCCACTCCATCGTGCGCGTCGACGGGCAGCCGGTGGAGGTGAGCGCGGGCGGGCGATTCGCTGCCAGCGTGGAGCTGCCGCCATGGCCGACCGACGTCGTGATCGACGTCGACGACTCCCTCGGCAACGTCGGGCGCACCACGGTCACCGGCGTCGGCTGGTTCGACTACCGCGGGCTGCCGTGGGTACCGATCGTGGCGGCCATCGTGGGGGTGGCGGCCCTGATCCTCGTCCTCCGCGTCCCGCACCTGAACCCTCTGCCGCGCCACCCCGACGATGACGCGGCGCTCGAGGAGCTCGAGCCCGACTGATCAGCCGCGACGGCGGCGCGCCAGGCGCTCGGCGAGGGTCTCGCCCGCAGATCCGGTTTTTGCAGCCGGAACCGGCTGTGGCGCCGCCGGAGCCACGCGCGGAGCGGGCGGGGCGGCGGGCGCGACGGTTGC
>CAZHZI010000092.1:0-8235 GCA_964536955.1 uncultured Conexibacteraceae bacterium | reverse complement strand
CCATCTGGTCGCGGCGCGCGGCCTGGGAATCGATCACGACACGGCGTTTCTTCGGCGACGCGCCTCCGTCGCCGCCGGTCGATGCCCCAGCCGCCTGCCCGTCCGACCGCACCGGTTTCTGCGAGGTCGGGGAAGCCTTGGCGGCGGGTTTGGGCTTGGCCTCCGTCGTGGTGGCAGTGCCGCCGTCGCCCTTGGCGGAGCCGATCGCCTTGAGGGCATCGGACTCTTCGACGCTCGATGCAGCCGCTTTCGCCTCAACACCGGCAGCGTTCAAGGCTGCCAACAGCTCTTTGCTGCTGACTCCCTGCGCTTTCGCGATTTCGTGAACCCGCTTCTTGGCCACTAGGACTGCTCGGCCTCCTCAGCCACGGGCTCTTCAGCCTGTTCGCCTTCAAGCTCAGGCTCTTCGGCAACGGGCTCGGCGTCCTCGACAGGGCCCTCGGCCGCCTCCGAGGGAGTCAGATCGTGATCGGCATCGGCCGAGGGCGGCGTCTCATCAACCGCCGCCTCCTCAGCTTCGCTTCCGGGGGCGGCGGCTTCTGCGCCATCGTCCGGCACACCCTGATCCGCTGCCTCCGCGAGAGGACCCGCGGCCGGTTCCTCCGTGCCTTCGGCTTCGGACTCCTCAGCGGCCTCCTGCTCGATCGCAGCCTCGTCGAACTCGGCGGTGGCGCGCTCGACGATCTCGGTCACCTGGCCCTCATCGGCGTCGGGATCGGCGAGGATCGCGACCTCAGCCTCTGCAACCGCCGAGAGGACGGCCACCTGACTGGTCTCAAAGCGGGTGAGCGCTTGGTGCTGGAGCAGCCCGCAGTAGGTCGAGCCGGCGATCGCCGCGTTGGGGCAGCGACGTCCATTCGAGAGCACCGCCATGCAGCGCCCGTCAAATTGCTCCTCGCCCTCGTACTGGACGTCCTGGTCCTCCTGGGAGAACTCGGTTTCCGACTTGATGTCGACCCGCCAGCCGGTCAGCCGGGCGGCGAGGCGGGCGTTCTGGCCGTCGCGTCCGATCGCCAGCGACAGCTGGTCGTCGGGCACGATGACGGTCGCCTGGCGCTCCCCGTCGTCGACGATCACCTCGCGCACCCGGGCGGGCGAGAGCGCCTTGGCGACGAAACGGGCGGGCTCGTCGTTGTGGGGAATGATGTCGATCTTCTCGCCACGCAGCTCGGAGACGACCATCCGCACCCTCGAGCCGCGCGGGCCTACACAGGCGCCGACTGGGTCGACGCCGTCCGCGTGGGAGATCACTGCGATCTTCGAGCGATAGCCGGGCTCCCGGGCGACGCCGACGATCTCGACCAGCTTGTCGGCGATCTCCGGGACCTCAAGCGCGAAGAGCTTCTTGATCAGCTCGGGGCTGCGGCGGGAGACGACGATGCTCGGCCCTTTGGTCGAGTCGGAGACGTCGGTGATCACTGCCTTGACCCGCATTCCGTGGTCATAGCGCTCGTTGTAGACCTGCTCGGACTTCGGCAGCAGCGCCTCGACGCGCTCGCGCAGCTGTACGAGCGTGTACCGCTTGTCGGACTGTTGGATGATCCCGGTGATCAGCTCGCCGACCCGGTCCTGATACTCGTCGAACATCATCATTCGCTCGGCCTCGCGGATCCGCTGCAGGATCACCTGCTTGGCGGTCTGGGCGGCGATCCGGCCGAAATCGTTGGGGGTGACGTCCCTGGTCTGGATCTGGTCCTCGTAGGGGGCGATCATCTCCGGATCGAGCTCCGGCTCCTCCGGCTCGCGCATCTCCCCCGTCTCGGGATCGATCTCCGGCTCCTCCTGCATCTCGGCGGCCTCGGCCAGCAGCTTCTCCTCCAGCTCCGGCGGCAGGATCAGCTCGAAGACGCGGAAGTCGCCGGTCTCGTGGTCGAGGTCGACGCGCGCATATTTGGCCGCGCCGGGGGTTTTCTTGAAGGCCGAGAGCAGGGCGTCCTCCAGAGCGTCCATCAACTTGTCTGCGGAGATCCCCTTCTCCTGCTCGAGCGCCTTGACTGCGTCGACGATCTCCTTGCTCACGGTTGCTCCTTGACTGGTTCGGAAACTGGGCTGTTGCGGCGATACTTCGGGCCAGGCGAAGAAACCTCGAGCGTGTAGTCGGCGAGCAGGTGATTTAGGTGCTTGGTGACGCGCTCACAGAGCGCCAGGTCGACACCCTCGGGGTGGTCGATGAAGAGGCGCAGCGCCTCGGTTCCCGGCCGCTCCACGGCGACGAGGTCGAGTGCCGAGTCGAGCTCGTTCAGGTTCTCCTGGATGTCGTCTTGAAGGTCTTTCATGCCTGGTTCGAGGCGAAAAAAAAGTGGGCCAGGCCCACTTCTCGATACCGGTAGGGACGTAAAAGCTTGAAATGAGTATAGCCCGCTTCGTGCGTGGGGCCAGCCGTTCTGTCCCGGAGGGGAAGCGCTGCGCCGCGGGTCCCGTCGCCGGATCAGGCGATGTTCGCGCGGGACTGGCGTAGCTGGTCGACCCTGCTGAGAATCGCGTCGGCTATCGAGTCCTTTGAAGCCTCAGGGACGGCGGTCTCGGTTTCCCCGTCGATCAGGGTCACCGCGTTCTTGTCGCTCTCGAAGCCGATGCGCGAATCGGAGACATCGTTCAGGACGATCAGGTCGGCGCCCTTGCGGGTGAGCTTTGCGCGGGCGCGCTCTAGTCCTTCTTCCCCGTGCTCGGCGGCGAAGCCGACGATGGTTTGGGCTTCGGCGCGGGTTGCCGAGAGCGCGGCGAGGATGTCCTCAGTCGGTTCGAGGTGGAGGTCGAGGGCATCCTGGCGCTTCAGCTTGCCCGAGGCGATCTCGACGGCCCTGAAATCCGCCGGGGCGGCTGCCATCAGGAGGACATGGCAGCTCGGGAACTCCGCTCGAGCTGCCTCCGCGAGCTGGGCCGTCGTCTCGACGTCGACCCGGGTGACGCCCGGAGGCTCGGGGAGGGCCACGTTGGCGGCGATCATCGTGACGTCGGCCCCCCTTCGCGCGGCCGCTGCCGCCAGGGCGATGCCCATGCGGCCGCTGGAGCGATTGCCCACGAAGCGGACCGAGTCGATCGGCTCGCGCGTGCCGCCCGCGGTGACGAGAACATGAAGACCGTCCCAGGGGCGATTCCCGGCCGGCAGGACCGCCTCGACACTCGCCAGCAGTCGCCGGGGATCGGGCAGCCTGCCAATGCCGTACTCCCCGTGCGAGGCCAGCTGGCCTTCCTCCGGCTCGATCACCACCACTCCACGCTCGCGCAACGTCACAAGGTTGGCTTGGGTGGCCGCCGCGGCATACATGCGGTCGTTCATCGCGGGGGCCACCAGGCGAGGCACCACGCAGGCGAGAAAGGAGGTCGTGAGCATCGAGTCGGCGATCCCGGCCGCCAGCTTGGCGATCGTGTTGGCGGAGGCGGGGGCGATCAGGAAGGCGTCACAGTTGGCGACGACCTCGAGATGGCCGATCGGGTCGCGCTGGGGAGCGGGATCGCCGGGGAACGCGCCGCCCATCGGGTCGCGCTCGAATTCGGAAATCAGCACCGGGGCTCCGACGATCCCCTCGAAGGAGGCGGCGCCGACAAACCGCGTGACGCTCTCGGTCATCGCAACGCGAACCCCGTGGCCGGACTTGACCGCAAGCCGGGCCAGCTCCAGCGACTTATAGGCGGCTATCCCCCCGGTGACGCCGAGCAGGATCCTGGCCATTGCTGTTCCTTCCTACGATCGCGCCGGCGGCGCCGGCGCTCAGGCGCGGTACTCGTATTTGAGCTTGCCGTCGGCAAGCTCCTCGAGTGCCATCGAGAGGTAGTTCGTGCCGCTCTGGGCCTCGACCATCGGCGGCGGGTACTCGCCGAAACCGCCCTCGCCGAGGTTGTGGAAGTAGCTGTTGATCTGGCGCGCCCGCTTCGCCGCGACCACGACTGCGGCGTAGTGCGAGTCGGTGTGCTCCAGAAGTTTGTCGACGCGTGGCTTGATCATTCGGCGACGGAGTCTAGTGGTAGGCCGAGTTCGGCGCGCACGATCCCCTCCAGCTCGACCGCCGCGCGGTCGAGATCGTCGTTGACGACGCGATGGGCGAACTCGTCCTGGGCGGCCAGCTCCAGCTCGGCCACCTCGAGGCGAGCGTCGATCGCGTCCGGGGAGTCGGTGCCGCGGCCCTGCAGGCGCTCGCGCAGAACCGCGGGGTCCGGTGGGGCGATGAAAACCTGAACCGACTCCCGCATCGCGGCGCGTACCTGGCGCGCCCCCTGTACCTCGATCTCCAGCACGACCGAGTGGCCGGCGTCGAGTCGGCGCCGCACCTCCGAGCGCAGCGTGCCGTAGCGGTTGCCGCTGTAGGTGGCGAACTCGAGAAAGTCCGCCGCCTCGATCCTTCGATCGAATTCCTCGGCTGAGAGGAAGTGGTAGTCGACCCCGTCGGTCTCCCCCTCGCGAGGCTCGCGAGTCGTCGCCGAGACCGACAGCTCCAGCCCAGGGACGCGCTCCAGCAGCCGGGAGATCAGGGTCCCCTTTCCCACGCCCGACGGGCCGGTGATTACGAAGACTTTCGCCATACGCCCGGGATACTGACCGGCTCGGCGGCGGTTTTGCCCAGCCCTAGCGGCGGAGCTGGGAGACGAGCTCGGTGCGCTGGCGCTCGGATAGGCCCCCGATGGTCTTCGAGGGCGAGATCCGGCACTGGTTGAGAATGCGGTTGGTCTTCACGCGGCCGTACTTGGGGACGGCCAACAACATGTCGAAGACCTTCGCCGTGAGCACGTACTCCGGCGGGTCGAGCAGGAGCGCGTGGACGTTGGCTTTGCCCGCCTTCAGGTCCTTCTTCAGCTTGGCCCGGGCGGTGCGAATGTCGTTCGCCCTCCTCAGCGCGTCCATCCTCTGGTCGAGCGACCTCTCGGGGGCCGCTGCGGAGGTCTTGACTGGGGCGGGCATGTGGGCGGCGAGTATAGCTTTGGGTCGAGGGCGTGCAAGGGGATTTAAGCGATTTCCGCTCAAATTCACCTGGACCTCGAGTCGAGGTTGAGATCGGATTCCGGGCGGCCTCCCCTGGAGAGCTCTGCGGCAATGCGCTGACCGGCTCGGGGGTCCCGGAAGCTCTCGGTGCCCACTGCCACCAGGGTGGCGCCGGCGGCGATCAGCTCAAGGGCGTCGGCGCCGCTGGCGATGCCGCCCATGCCGACGATCGGGATCTCGACGGCCGCAGCGACGGCCCTGACCTGGGCGACGGCGATCGGCCGCACCGCTGGGCCCGAGAGGCCACCGTGGCCGGCTGCGATCCCGGGTTTTCCGGTGACCGGGTGGACCGCGCTCGCCTTCACCGTGTTGATCACGGAAACCGCGTCGGCGCCGCCCTCCTCGGCGCCGATCGCCACGGCGGCGGCATCGGCGACGTTGGGTGTCAACTTCACGATCAGCGGCTTGGCGGTGAGGGGGCGCAGCACCTCCATCAACATCGCGGTTTCGGTCGGTTGCTCGCCGACGATCAGGCCGGAATGCACGTTGGGACAGGACACGTTCAGCTCGATCGCCGCCACCTCGTCACGATCGGCAACCCCTTCGACCAAGCGAGCGAACTCTTCGTGCCCTGTCGCCATCACCGAGACGATCAGCGGAACGGGCAACTCGGCCAGTTGCGGAAGGTCCTGCTCGAGGAACCCCTCCAACCCCTTGTTCGGAAGCCCGATCGAGTTGATCATCCCGGCCGGGGTCTCCCAGATCCGTTGTGGCTCGTTGCCGGCCCGGGGCTCAGGCGTAATCGTCTTGGAAACGAAGGCAGCGAAGGGGAAGTCGTCGAGGAGCGCGTCTCCATAGACCCTTCTTGCGGCGATCGCATCGAAGGTCCCCGATGCATTGACGACCGGGCTCTTCAAAGCCAGGCCGCAGAAGTCGACCATGCGCCCGGCCGCGGGTCCTGTCGCCGGGGCGGGGCGCTCTCCTTGCCCTGCGCGCTGCTCCGGGCGGCGGGTTCGTGCGTGTGCTGGGCTGGAGTCTTGCTCTCCGCAGCCTCCGGGCGGCGGAGTCCACCCCATCCCGACGCCACCCACGGAGGGGCGCACCACCGGCCCATCGACGCAGAGGCGCATGTAGCTGCCATCCGATCGGGGAACCGCGCAGCCGAAGCAGGCGCCGTAGCCGCAGGCCATCGGGGATTCCATCGCAAGCTCGCAGGGAACGTCGCGCTCGGCGCAGATCGATTGGACCGCCTCGAGCATTGGAGGCGGGCCGCAGGCGTAGACCGCGGCGGTGCCGGCATCGTCGCCTTCGAGCATCACGGAGAGCAGGTCGGTTACGTAGCCCCGGTGGCCGGCGTGGCCGTCCTCGCTGGCGAGGCGCACCTCGGAGCAGGCGAAGAGGTCGCCCAGTCCGCCCGAATGAGCCTGGTCGCGAAAGCCCAGCAGAACGCGAACCGGCACGTTGCCATCCGCGAAACGGCGGCGCAGTAGCGCCAGCGGGGCGACGCCGATGCCCCCGCCGACCAGGATCGCCCCGGCGGCGTTCGGGGAGAGCTCGCGGGGAGGCGAGAATGCGTTGCCCAGCGGTCCGTTGACCCAAACCCTCTCCCCGGGATCCAGATCGCAGAGCCTCTCGGTCCCGGGGCCGATTCCCTCGACCAGAAAGTCGAGGCGGACGGCGCCCTCGGAGGTGATCGCGTCGGCCACGGAAAGCGCCCGGGGCAGGAAGGGACGCTGGCCCCGCTGCTCCCAATGAGCTTCCGTCGCCAGCATGTAGAACTGCCCCGGGCGGGGGACAGGGCCCTCGGGATCCAACAGTGAAAAGACCCGGTAGCCGCCTGAGGCGCGGTTCTCCGTGACCCCGCAGAGGCGTCGCCCGAAGGGGGCCGTCATCGAGGCTGCACAGCCCTCGGCGCGTGGATCTCCTGCAGGCTGCGGACCTCCGCCTCCTGCTCCTTTTGCGCGGCGATCGCGCGTGCCGCCGCCGAGGCGCCGGTCATCGTCGTCACGCAGGGGATTCCCTGGCGGACCGCCGCGGTACGGATCTCGTAGCCATCGGCGCGGGCGCCGGAGCCGGTTGGCGTGTTGATCACCAGGTCACAGCGCCGCTCTTTGATCAGGTCGACGACGTGAGGCGAGCCCTCGGCGATCTTGTTGATCGGGACCACCGGCACGCCCATCGCCGAGATCGCCTGCGCGGTGCCGCCGGTGGCGATCACCTCGAAGCCGAGGTCATGGAAGCGAGCGGCGATCTGAGTGGCCGCCGGCTTGTCTGTGTCGGTGACCGTGATGAAGACCGAGCCCTCGGCGGGGAGCGTGACCCCCGCGGCGGCCTGCGCCTTGCCGAAGGCCGTCGGAAAATCAGCGGCGATCCCCATCACCTCGCCGGTGCTCTTCATCTCGGGCCCCAGCACCGAGTCCGCCCCGGAGAAGCGGGCAAAGGGCAGCACCGCCTCCTTGACGCTGACGTGGCCAGTTGGCGCATCGGGCAGATCCTGGTCGGCCAGCTTCTCGCCCAGCATCAGCCGCGCGGCGACCTTCGCCAGCGGCGTGCCGGTCGCCTTGGAGACGAAGGGAACGGTGCGCGAGGCGCGCGGGTTTGCCTCGATCACATGCAGCGCGGCGCCGGCGACGCCGTACTGGATGTTGATCAGGCCGACGACGCCCAGCTCGAGGGCGATCCGCCTCGTCGTCGCGCGGATCTCATCGAGCATTTCCTCGCCGAGGCTCATCGGCGGGATCACGCAGGCCGAGTCGCCGGAGTGCACCCCCGCCTCCTCGACGTGCTGCATGATCCCGGCGACCCAGACGTCCTCGCCGTCGGCAAGCGCGTCGACGTCGACCTCGATGGCGTTCTCGAGGAAGCGGTCCAGCAACAGCGGGTGCTCCTGATCTGCCTTGACGTGCGCCTTCAGATATGCCGAGAGGTCGTCGATCGAGTAGCAGATCTCCATCGCCCGGCCGCCGAGCACATAGGAGGGCCGGACCAGCAGCGGGAAGCCGACCTCCTCGGCGATCACCGCCGCCTCGTCTGCGGAGAGCGCCGTGCCGTAGGCCGGATGGGCGATTTCCAGGCGGCGCAACAGGGCGCCGAAGCGACCGCGGTCCTCGGCGAGGTCGATCGCATCGACCGGAGTGCCCAGCAACGGAACGCCGGCCTCCTCCAGGTCGCGGGCGAGCTTCAGCGGAGTCTGGCCGCCGAACTGAACGATCACCCCCTCGGGATGCTCCTGTTCGCAAACGGCGAGCACGTCCTCGGCGGTCAGCGGCTCGAAGTAGAGGCGGTCGGGGGTGTCGTAGTCGGTGGAGACGGTCTCC
>CAZHZI010000091.1:0-8357 GCA_964536955.1 uncultured Conexibacteraceae bacterium | reverse complement strand
CAGGGCCATGGCATCCTTCCTGCGCTACTACAACCGGCGTCGCCCACACAGCTCATTGGGAGACCGGCCACCGATCAGCCGCGTTCACAACGTCTGTGGGTAGGACAGCTAGAGGCCGGCTGAGAGCACCGCTGCCGCCGCCGGGGCGGCGACCTCCCCTCCCGAGGCGCCGGCGTCGATCAACATCACCGCGATCGCCAGCTTCGGATTGTCGGCGGGGGCAAAGGCGGCGAACCAGGCGTCTTTGATCTGGATCGGGTCGGGGAGGTCCTCCTGACCGGGCGCAGGACCGAGCTCCGCGGTGCCGGTCTTGCCCGCCACCTGGCCCTCGACGATCGCGCCGGCGCTGCCGGTGCCACCGGTCACCACGCCGACCATCAGGTCGGTCAGCTGGTCCGCCAGCGCCTTCGACATCACCGGCACCGGTTCTGCGTCAGGGCGGAGCCTGCGGTTGGCGACGATCGAGGTCGGCTGGCGGACGCCGTCGTTGGCGATCGTCTGGGCGACGCTTGCCATCTGCAGGGGCGTCGCCAGCACCTCGCCCTGGCCGATCGCGCTGACCCCGAGGTCGAGATCGGTGCCGATCTCCTCGGGGAGAGTCGACTCCGGAGGGTCGACTTCAGCCACGATTCGCGGCGCGTAGAGCGTCGGCGGGGAATTGAAGCCGAAGCGCTCCGCAGTCGCCACAAGGTCCTCGTTGCCGATCTTTGGGCCGAGCGGCGCAAAATCGGCGTTGCACGATTCGGCGAACGCCTCCGCGAAGGTGCCGCCGCAGTACTCGCCATTGGCGTTGCTGATGAAGCGGCCGCCGACGTTGATCCCATCGAGAATCGGGAACTCGTCCTCAGGGGAGGCGACGCCCTTCTGGAACGCCGCAACGGTGGTGATCATCTTGAAGGTCGAGCCGGGGGGCTGAGGCGCGGAGAACGCTTGTCCGGCGAGGGCGCGGACGTTGCCGTTGCGGGCATCGAGGACGGCGATGCCACCGGCGCGGCCGGCCAGTGCGGACACCGCAGAGGACTGCAGGTCGGGGTCGATCGTCGTTTTCACGGGCGCCCCGGCACTCGGCTCCGACTCGGCGATGACGCGTGCCGCGCCCGATGTGGCGACGGCCAGCAGCGATCCGCCCGGCTTGCCGGCGAGGCGGACATTGAACGCTTGCTCGAGGCCGCTGATCCCGACCGGGGTGTCGGGAGTGAAGCCCTGATGGGCGAGGGCGACGAATTCCGAGGAGTCGGCCTGACCGACCTCGCCGGTTATGTCGATCGCCGAGCTGCCCAGCGGGTGGGAGCGCGCGGCGGCCGGCCCGGTGGCGAGGGGCGAGCCGTCGGCGGCGAGGATAGGCGCCCGCGGCGCCAGGTCGATTTGGCTCTCCAAGCGCTCACCGCTGCGCAGCCCCGGGAATACGAGGCTCGGGCTCCAGGCGACGCCGCCTTCGGAGAAGGGCAGCAAGAGGTCGGCCTCGACCTGACCGAAGGCGACCGTATTGGCGTCGATCCCCACCGCGACCACGGTCGTCCCGTCCACCGAGGTCGGTTCTGCGGGGGAGCCGGGGTCGAGCGCGCGCAGCGTCGCAACCTCCTCGGCTTCACGGTATGCGAGGGCGAAGTCGCTTGCCGCGACGGATCGCCGGGAGGCCGCGTTCAGCTCCCTGTACATCGCCGTGAAGTCGTCTCGTGTCCACGCCTCGGTGAACCGCTGGGCGGCGTCCTTCTCCGGCGAGCCCGGGGCACCGGCCGCGGCGCCGAAGGCGAAGGCGACGATTGCGACAACCGCGAGGGGGAGCATGCGGGTGAGGAGACGGCGCCGTCGCTCCACCTCGGGTGAGAGAGGGCTCATTTTGGTGAAAGGTAGTGGAGGGATCAGCCGACCCCTCATTATTTGCGCCGATGACCGTCTTGGACTGGGGCATTGCCGCCCTCGTACTGGCATTGGCTCTCTGGGGGTTCAGGGAGGGGCCGGTCGTGGGGGTGCTGATCACCGCTGTGACGGTCGCCTTTGTCTGGGCGCTTGGGGTTGCTGCGTTGCACGCGCCGGGGACAGCGGAGCTGCGGCGCGACGTCCGGCGCTCGCTGATCCTGCGCAGCCTCAACGACGTTCTGCCGCCCTCGGCCTCTGAAACGGTGATCAGGGCGCTGCGGCGGATCGATCCCGCACCCGAGATCGCCGGCTCACCGCCGCCGATGGCGCCGCCCAACCCGGCGGTCGCCTCGGACCCCGACGTGCTGGGAGCGGGCGACTCGGTGGTGCGGGTATACGGAACCGCCTGCGGCCTCGGAGTGGAGGGGTCGGGTTGGGCGGTCCGGCCCGGACTGGTCGTCACCAACGCCCACGTGATCGCCGGCGAGGACGACACGACGGTCACCACTCGGAGTGGCGCTTCGCTCGAGGCCACGGCGGTGCACTACGACGCGGGCAACGACCTGGCCCTGCTGCGGGTCGACGCCGAGCTTCCATCGCTGCCTTTTGCGGCCGACCCCGAGTACGGCGCCGCGGGAGCGGTCCTCGGCTACCCGGAGAACGGCCCCTACGCGGTCTCGCCGGCCCGCTTTGGCGATACGCGTGAGGCGATCAGCGAGGATGCCTACGGTCGCGGGCCGCTGCGCCGCAGGGTCGTCTCCCTGCGAGGCGGCGTCCGCAGCGGAAACTCCGGCGGGCCCCTGGTCGATTCCCGCGGGCGCGTCATGGCAACCGTCTTCGCCGCGACGGCCTCCGGCACGCCGGGCGGCTTCGCCATCCCAAACGAAATCGTAAGAACCGCCCTACGAGAGACGGCAACCTCGGTCGACACGGGCCTCTGCACAAGCTAAGAGAAGGGGTGAGCGGGAGGGGCACCCGACTCACCCCACCGACCACTTACGTTCAGTAAGCTAGCTCAACGTGGAAGCAACATCCACCGAGCCAGCCGGGGTCTGCCCACACTTCCACGCCGCGATCGAGCTGATCGGCAAGCGGTGGACGGGGGCGATCGTCTGCGCGCTGACCGAACGGCCGCTGCGCTTCGGCGAGCTGGCGAAGGCGGTCCCCGGCCTCTCGGACCGGCTGCTCTCTCAGCGGCTGCGCGAGCTGGAGGACCAGGGAATGGTGGAGCGAGCGGTCGAGGCCGGCTCTCCGGTCCGGGTCACCTATTCGCTGACCGAGAAGGGCGCCGAGCTGCGCCCGGCGATCGCCGAGCTGCGCGCCTGGGCGCAACGCTGGCAGTAGCCGGTCCCCGCCAAGCGCATCTGCCTACCACTCGCGAGGATTGCCGGCCGCGATCCGATCGCGTACGAGGACCGCGCTGACCCTCTCGACCGGTTCGTTGCCGGTGGTCTTGCGAAAGACGTCGAGCTCGGCCCGGCCGAGCTTGGTGAAACCGACCGTGACGGCTTCCGCATAAGCGGCGACGATCACCGCCCCCGCTGGAGGCTGGGGGGCGAAGTGGGCCGGCTTGGCGGTGTAGGCGAAGACGACGTCGAGGTCATCCACGCAGATCCGGTCGGTGACCTCGACCCGGTCGTAGCGCAGCTCGCGGCGGTCGAGTGAGGCGAGATCGTCCTCGGTCACTCCGATCAGCGCACCGTTGGGGCCCGCCTCGGGTGGGGCGTCCGGGTCCGGCTCGAGGTTCAACCCCAGCACCCACGGCGGCAGCTTGCCGGTCGACCCGATCGCGAAGGCCTTCTCCGAGCGCAGATTGTCGCGGGCCTGCGACCAACGACGTCGCCAGCCCCCGAGTCTCGCCGGCATCGGTTCGACCTTCCTGCCGAGTGTCAGCGCGGCGCTGTCGGCGTCAACCAGGGATCCGTAGGCGAAGACGGCCATTCGGGTCATCGTCGGGTGTCATTCTCTCCCAGGTGGAGCCACAGGCGAAACCGCTCGGAGCCGACGGCGATCGGCCGGGTCCGGACCTTCCCGGGCCGTTCCCGGTGGGGCGCTACGCGCGCAAGCTCCAAGAGGAGCTGCGGCGGCGGGCGCGGGTGCTTTTGATCGGCGAGGTAACCGGCGTCAGCCGCAGCAAGGTGCAGGCTTATTTCGAGCTGCGCGACGGCGAAGGCGCGGTCCCGTGCGCGATCTGGCTCAACGACCTGGAGCGAGCCGGCCTACCCGAGGACGGCCTGCGCGACGGCGCCGAGGTGGTGATCGCCGGCGGGCCCGACTACTACCCCGGGGGCGGCCAGGCATCGCCCAGCTTCGCTTTTCGCGCCACCCACGTTCGGCTCGCGGGCGAGGGCGACCTCCTCGCCCGGCTCAGGGCACTCCGCAAGCAGCTCCGGGCCGAGGGTCTGTTCGAGCTGCAAAAGCAGCTGGCGCGGCCCCTGCTGCCGAAGACGATCGGCGTGGTCACTGCGGAGTCCGGAGCCGCCCGTCGAGATCTGCTGGCCGGCCTGGGGCGGCGAGGTTGGGCGGGCACGATCGTCTGGGCCTTCGCGCCGGTCCAGGACCGCCGCGCCGCGCCGGCGATCACCGCCGCGGTTCAGGATCTGGCCGCCCGGCCGCAGGTCGAGGCGATCGTCGTCGCTCGCGGCGGCGGCAGCCTCGCCGACCTCTGGGCATTCTGCGACGAGACGCTGTGCCGGACCGTCGCGATGCTGCGCGTCCCGGTGATCAGCGCTGTCGGTCACGAGCGCGACGCGACGCTTATAGACGACGTCGCCGCCGTCGCCTGCTCCACCCCGACCCATGCGGCCGAGGCGGCGGTTCCGCTCGACTGCGTGGCGGCGCGCCGGGCGCTCGACCGCAGCATCGCCTGCCTGTGCCGGGCTGCGGACGGAGCGGTCGGGGCGCGTACGCCCCACCTCGTGGCGCTGGCTCGCGGCCCGGCTCGCGCGCTTCGCAGGGAGCGGCTTGCCCTAAATCAGAAGACGCGGGAGATTCGCGCTGCCTCCGAGCGCCGCATCGTCGAGCGCCTCACCTTCCAGCGGCGCCTGGCGCTCGTCGTTCTCGACCGCGCGCGGCGTCGCGCAGCTCAGGATGCCGCAACCGCCGCGATGGCGAACGGGCGTCGCGCGGTCGGTCTCGAACGGGCGGCCGGCACGGCGCATGAGAGGCGTCGCAAGGCGTTGGGGCGAATTGCGGTGGCGCTCCGCGCGCACGATCCCGAGCGCACGCTGGAGCGTGGCTACGCGTTGGCGGAGACCGGCGAAGGCGACCCTGTGACGAGCTCCGTCGCTGCTCTCGCCGCCGAGGAGGTCAGACTGCGCTTTGCGGACGGGTCGGTGGGGGCCAGAATCGACAAGGATGTGGAGAAGGGATGAGCGAAGGGCCCGAGAGCTACGAGATTGCGGTCGAGCGACTGGAGCAGATCATCGATCGGCTCGATTCCGGCCAGGCGGGACTGCGCGAGACGCTCGATCTTTGCCAGGAGGGGCGCGAGCTCGTCACCTACTGCGCAACCGAGCTGGACGCTGTGGGCGAGGGGCTCAAGGAGCTGAAGCTCGATGAGCTGGCGACCAAGCTCGACCTCTCCACCGAGCCCGGCGCCGACTGATCACCGCTGCGGTCCCGAGCACATCCGCCCCAGCGCCGGACACCCCTTGCACAGCGCCCAGCTGCGCGCCTGGAGTGGAGCCACCGGGAACTCCCCTCGGCCGATCTGCCGGATGACCGCGGCCAGTCGCTTGCGGCCGGCCTGCATCTCGGCTGTGCCGAGGCGCGAGACAACCGGATCACCCGGTTGCTCCAGGAAGACGTAGGCGACTTCGACCTCCGACACCCCCCGGTGCTCGGCGACGGCGAGGGCGTAGATCGCGCGCTGGGTCTCGTAGCGGTCGGCGTGCTCGGCCGGCCCGGAGCCGTTCAACCGGTCGGTCTTGTAGTCGACGACAAGTGGCGGCGACCCGCCGCGTTCGACGAGCAGGTCAATCGAGCCGCGCAGCACCGTCCCTTCGACCCCGAGCAGTATCGGCACCTCGGCGCGGATGTCGCCGGGGCCGGCGATCCGCTCGCGCAGCAAGTCCGAGGCGAGCCAGCCGCGGACCGGCCCCAGCAGGCTCTCGACCAGCCCGGCAGAGTCAGGGTCAAGTCCCTCGCTGAGGGCGTGCCGGCGTGTCAGCTCCGCCGGCGGCTCCCCCCATCCGTTCGCGTGGCTCCACTCCAGGAGCGCGTGCACGGCGGCGCCCTGCGCAGTCCTCTCCTCCCGGGCCGAGGGCGTCGCTGCTCCTTCCTCGCCGCCGTTTTTCCCTTTGCCGCCCAGACCCAGCACCCGCTCCAGGTAGAAGCGGTAGGGGCAGTCCTCGAAGGCGGAGATCGCCGTGTAGGAGAGCGGCTGGGCCGGCACCGTCGGAGTGCGGCGACGCACCAGTGGGGCCGGTCCCTCTCCCAGCGGCAGGGCGGGGCCGGCGTCTCGCTTCGTCGCGGTCAGCTCAGCCGCCTGCTCCGGGGTGGGAAGGTTGACGTGGACGGCGATCTCCGAAGCCGCGAAAGTCGCGTCGAGGCCTTCGCGCGGCTGCGGCGGCGGCACCGCGACGGTCGAGTCGCTCTCGCGGTCGATCCCGAAGTCGTCGACGATCCGCTCGATCACCGGGGTGCCGGGCTTCGCCTCCCGTCCAGGCTCCGGTTTGACGACGCCACTGAGGATCAGCCGCTCGCGCGCCCTGGTCGCGGCCACGTAGAAGAGCCGGAGGCCCTCCTCGGAGTCGCGCTGCTTCGCTTCCTCGCTGAGGTCGGCGTAGGAGTAGAGGTTGATGGAGGCGGCGCCGAGGCGGCGCAGCTGCATGCCCATCGGCGGCTCCTCGGAGTCGCGTCCGATCGTCAGCAGCGGCGGCCGAGAGCCGGCCAGCAGGCTGCGCGAGAGGTCGGGCACCGCCACAACGCCGAACTCCAACCCCTTGGCGTTGTGGACGGTCATGATTCGCACCCCGTCGTGCCCCTCGGCGGCGGTCGCCGCCTGTGCCTCGCCGTCGGTCTCCGCGCGAGAGGCGAGGAAGTCGAGAAGGCCGCGCAGGTCACGCCCCTCACGCGACTCGAACTCTTCCGCAAGTCGCATCAGCTTGCGCACGTTGGCGAAGCGCGCTTCGCCGGCGGGGCGCAGCAGCACCGCAAGGTCGTAGCCGGTCTCGGAGACCGCGGCCTCGATCAGGCCGGGGAGGGAAAGACGGGTGCCCCGCCGGCGTAACCCGGCGATGCTCGCCGCGAAGTCGCGCAGCAGGGCCAGCTCGCCCTCGGGTATTTGCGCAAGGCGCTCCGGCTCCGCCAGCTCGGCCTCGCGGGCCCCAGCCGCTTGCTCGACCGCCGGCCAGACGTGGCGCCGCTTGCCGGCCGCGGCCCGCAGCAGCCACAGCGTGTCGGGGGCGAGCCCGCAGGCGGGGGAGGCGAGGGCGCCGAACAGCGCCTGGTCATCGAGGGGGTTGGCGATCGTCGCCAGCAGCGCACACACGTCGGCGACCTGCTGCTGGGACCAGTAGCCGCGGCCGCCCACCACGTAGGGACGCAACCCGGCGCGCTCCAGCGAGTCCTCATAGGCGTCCAGGTGGGTGAAGGCGCGCAGCAGCACGACCATCTCGCCGAGGTCGACACCCGTATCGGCCAGCTTCCGAAGCCGCTCGGCGACCAAGCGGGCCTCGGCGAGGCAGTTGAGCGGCGTGCGCCCGTCGACGGTCGGCACCAGGTCGATCCCCTCCTCGTCCCAGCCGTCGCGTGCCGTGAGCAACAGCTCGACTGCCGGACCCTTGCCGGGAGGCGCCGGCTCACCTGGCGCCGCGCCCACCCGCAACGGCCGGAAGGAGGGACCCAGCAGCATGCTGCCCACGGCGTTCACCGCGCCGATCACCTCCGGCCTGGAGCGGAAATTCCCGCTCAACTCCATCACCTCGGCCCCCGGGCGCTCCGCCATCAGGCGACGCTGCTCGCGGAAGACCTCGAGGTCCGCGTGCCGGAAACCGTAGATCGATTGAAACTCGTCCCCGACGACCATCAGCGCGGTGTCCGGCCCGCGCAGCGCCTCGATCAAGCGCAGCTGCAGGCGGTTGGTGTCCTGGAATTCGTCAACCATCAGGTGGCTGAATCGGGAGCGGTAGGCCTCGCCGATCTCCGTCCGCTCCAGCAGCCCGGCGGCGAGGATCTGGAGGTCCTCGAAGTCGATCCCGGCGCGGCGGTCCTTGGCTGCCTCGAAGCGGACGGAGAACAGCTCCAACAGGGTGGCGACGTGGCGGTAGGCCTCGCCTCCGACCCCTGCCTCGGCGGTACGGGCGACGGCCGCCTCGATCGCCTCGCGGTAGGCGGCCATGCCCTTCGCCTTGCTGTCAGTCCTCAGCGCGACCAGCTCGTCGAGGCTGGGGAGGTCTTTGCCGGCGCCGTCCAGGGCGGCCCGGGCGCGCACGGCCAGTTCCGCGCCGGAGCTGGCCGGGCTCAGCTCTTCGATCGCGGCCGCCGTCGCTTCG
>CAZHZI010000090.1:0-8444 GCA_964536955.1 uncultured Conexibacteraceae bacterium | reverse complement strand
CTTCCTCGAGTCGATCCGCCAGCTCTACACCGACCTGGGGCAGAAGCGGTTGATGTTCGTGCACCTGACGCTGGTTCCGTACGTCGGCCACGCCGGGGAGTTGAAGACGAAGCCGACTCAGCACTCGGTGAACGAGCTGCGCCGGATCGGGATCCAGCCGCACGCGCTGGTCTGCCGGTCGGAGGGGCGGCTGGACCGCGAGATCCGCAGCAAGATCGCCCTTTTCGCAAGCCTTCCCGTTGAAGGCGTCATCTCCGCCCATGACGTCGACAACATCTACAAGGTGCCGCTGGTCTTCCGGGCCGAGGGCGTTGACGACCTGGTCCTGGACCACTTCGCGATGGAGGCGCCGGCCCCCGACCTCTCCGAGTGGGAGGACATGGTGCGCCGCGCCGACGCCGCCGAGAAAAAGGTGCGGATCGCCCTGGTCGGCAAGTACGTGCAGCTCGCCGACGCCTACAAGTCGGTGATCGAAGCGCTTGAGCACGGCGGCTTCCACCACGGGGTCGAGGTCGAAGTCGAGCTGGTCGATTCCGAGAACCTCGACCCGGAGAGGCTGGAGGGCGCCGACGGCATCCTCATTCCGGGGGGCTTCGGCGAGCGCGGCATCGAGGGCAAGGTGCAGGCGGCGCGGATCGCGCGGGAGCGCTCGATCCCCTACCTGGGGATCTGTCTCGGCATGCAGATCGCGGTGGTCGAGTTCGCCCGCACGGTGGTGGGGATGGAAGGCGCCAATTCGGCCGAGTTCGACCCCGAGACGCCGTTCCCGGTCATCGACCTGCTGCCCGAGCAGAAGGAGGTCTCCGACATGGGGGGCACGATGCGGCTCGGCGCGGACCCGGTGAAGCTGCACGAAGGCACGCGGGCGCGGGAGATCTTCGGCGAGGCGGTCATCTACAAGCGCCACCGGCATCGCTACGAGGTCAACAACCAGCTTCGTCGCCGGCTCGAGGACGAGGGCCTCGTCTGCGGCGGCACCTCGCCCGATGAGCGGCTGGTCGAGATGGTGGAGCTGCCGGACCACCCCTTCTTCGTCGCCTCGCAGTTTCACCCGGAGTTCAACTCCCGCCCCAACCGGCCCGAGCCGCTGTTCCGCGAGTTCATCGGCGCGGCGGCGCAGCACGTGGACGAGCGGCCCGCAGACGAGGGCCAGCCGGCTGCCGAGGTCGAGGACGACGCTCGCAGCGACGTCGGCGTGCGCCACACGGGCTGAGCGCCTGCTTTGTCGAGCGTGACGGAGGAGCAGGACCGCCTCCACGAGCGCTTCGTCCGGCTCTGTGAGATCCGCAGCCCGACAGGTGAGGAGCGCGAGGTCGCGGACTCGGTGGCGGCCGAGCTGCGGGCACTCGGACTGGAGGTGACCGAGGACGACGCCGCGCGGCCGGCGGGAGCGGGGGCCGGAAACATCCTCGCCTGGCTGCCGGGACAGAGCGAGGAGTGGGCGATGTTCTGCGCCCATCTCGACACGGTTCCTCACAAGGGGCGGATCGAGGTGGTGCGCGGTGAGGACGGCTTCTTTCGCAGCCGCGGCGAGACGATCCTCGGGGCCGACAACAAGGCCGCGGTGGCGGTCTTCCTGGAGCTGGTCGCCCGCCATGCCGAAGAGCCCCCGCCGGTCGGGATTGAGCTGCTGCTGACCGTGGCCGAGGAGCAGGGCCTGCGCGGGGCGAAGGCGTTCGACGTCTCGGCGCTGCGCTCGAGATGCGGCTTCGTGCTCGATCACGCCAGCTCCGTCGGCGAGGTGATCGTGTCCTCGCCGACCCAGCAGCGGATCGTCGCCGACTTCGACGGCGTCGAGGCCCACGCCGGGATCCGGCCCGAGGACGGCAGTAACGCGATCGTCGCCGCCGCGGTGGCGATCTCTCGCATGGAGCTGGGGCGGCTCGACGAGGAGACGACCGCCAACGTCGGCGTGATCGAGGGCGGCACCTCGGGCAACGTCGTGCCTCGTCGTTGCCGGGTCACGGCCGAAGCGCGCAGCCTCGACGCCGCCCGCACGGCCGAAGTGGCCGGGGCGATCTCCGACGCCTGCGCCTGGGGTGCCACCGAGCACGGCTGCGACGTCGACGTGCGGATCGAGGAGCAATTCCGCGGCTACAGCGTCGTGCCGTCCTCGCGCTCACTGGCCCTGGCCGAGGCCGGCCTTCGCCATGCCGGCGTCGAGCCGACGCGGACCTCGACCGGCGGCGGCAGCGATGCCAATGCGCTGATCGCCGCGGGCTTCGACTGCGTCCTGCTGGCCAACGGCACCGAGGCCAACCACACCCCCCACGAGAGCGTCTCGGCCCGCAACCTCGACGTGATGCTCGAGGTCTGCGAGGGGATCGTCGCCGAGACGGCGGCCGACCCCGCGTGAGCGGCCGGCTGAAGCTGCGGCGGGGAATCGTCGTCGCCGAGGACCCGCTGACCGTCGAGGTCGACGGCCGGCGCCGCGCTGCCTGGGCCGACACCGGGCTGGTGGGCGAGACGCGTGAAGGCGACGAGGTTGTGGTCAACACGGCTGCGCTGGACCTCGACCTCGGCTCCGGGGGTTTCGACCTCGTCCACGTCAACCTGACCCGCGGGCTCGAGGGCGGCGGGGAGGGTGGCGAGGACGTGATGAAGCTCAACTACACCTCGCTCCAGCACCCGGTCGAGCCCGTAGAGCTTCCGCTGTTCCTTTCCGGCGATACACATGGAAAAGGAACAGCGGAGCGGGTTGGGTCGTCGGGTCCGGTCCTTGTCCTGCCTCTGCACGGCCATTTGGCGCCGGCGGCCTGGGCGGCGGCGCAGGGGGCGCCGGGACTGAAGGTCGGCTACGTCCAGACCGGCGGGGGCGCCCTGCCGGGGTCGTTCTCCAATGACGTGAGGGAGCTGCGGGAGCGTGGCCTCCTCTGCGGCCACGTCACCGCATCCCCGGCCTACGGGGGCGAGCGTGAGGCGCTCAGCGTCACCAGCGCGATCGACGCCGCGGCTCACCGCCTTGGCTGGGACGCCGTCCTCGTCGGGCCGGGCCCGGGGATAATCGGCTCGGAGACCCGCCTCGGCCATGGCGGCATGGCGGCCCTCGACGCCGCCCACGCGGCTCTCGCTCTCGGCATGTCGACGGTCGTCTCCCCGCGCCTCTCCACTGCGGACCCGCGCGACCGCCATCGCGGCGTCAGCCACCACACGCTCACGGTCCTCGACCTGCTGCTCGCCCCCGTGGAAGTCGCGGTCCCCGAAGGAGAAGCGGAGGTTCTCGCGGCCCTCGAGGTCGCCTCCGGCGGCCGGCACCGGTTGGAGGTCAACGCGATCGACCTCGCGGGATATGCCGCGGCCGGGCTGCCGACTCAGACGATGGGACGGAGCATCGGAGAGGACCCGCTCTTCTTCGCCGCCGCCCTCGCAGCGGGCGCTGCCTTGCGCCACAAGGGATGACGAGCGGCCGGGAGAACCTCCGGCCATGGCAATCGCAGTCAAGCCGCCGCCTGCCGCGTTGCCCGGGGCGGACTCGCGCTTCCAGGGCCTGGTCCTGGACTTCCTCTCCTATCTGGAGCTGGAGCGCGGCCTCTCTCGCAACACGCTGAACGCATACCGCACCGACCTGCTCCAGTACGGCGTGTTCCTCGCCGGGCACGACCACGACGCGTTGAAGGCCCGTCCCGCCGACATCGCGGACTTCCTTGCCGATTTGGCGACCGGCAACGGCCGGCCGGCCTGCTCGGCCGCGACCATCCATCGCAAGGCCGCCTGCCTGCGGTCGTTCTACAAGCACCTGCGTCGCGACGAGCTGATCGCCGACGATCCGACTGCCGCGCTCAGCGCGCCGCGCCGGGCGAAGAAGCTCCCCCAGGTCCTCAACTACTCCGAGGTGCAGAAGCTGTTGGCCGCGCCGCGCGGCGACGAGCCGACGGTGCTGCGCGACCGGGCGCTGCTCGAGGTGATGTACGCGTGCGGGCTGCGCGCTTCGGAGACGATCGGCCTCGACGTCGCCGACGTCGAGCTTCGCGAGGGCTTCCTGCGCGCCCGCGGCAAGGGGTCCAAGGAGCGGCTGGTCCCGCTCGGCCGCCAGGCGATCGCCGCGGTCAGCGTCTACCTGCGAAGCGCCCGACCGAAGCTCGTCGGCGAACGCCACGAGCCGAAGCTGTTCGTCAACTTCCGCGGCGGGCCGCTCACCCGGCAGGGCCTCTACAAGATCGTCCAGCGCCACGCCCGCGCCGCCGGGCTGGCCGGGCAGATGAGCCCCCACACCCTGCGCCACAGCTTCGCCACGCATCTGCTGGCCGGCGGCTGCGACCTGCGCGCCGTGCAGGAGATGCTCGGCCACGCCGACATCGCGACGACCCAGATGTACACGCACCTCTCGGGCGATCGCCTCAAGGAGGTCTACTTTCAGGCTCACCCGCGCGCCGTCGACGACTGACGCCCGCCGTCACCTCTCGG
Source organism: uncultured Conexibacteraceae bacterium (assembly GCA_964536955.1). GTDB lineage: Bacteria > Actinomycetota > Thermoleophilia > Solirubrobacterales > 70-9 > CAZHZI01. The sequence continues at coordinate 4,040 of CAZHZI010000090.1, read as the reverse complement.
CGTGCGAGACGGCGTTCGCAATCGGGTAGAACAGGGCGATGCCCGAGCTGCCCGAGGTCGAGACAGTTTGCCGCCAGCTCGACCCGGAGCTGGCCGGACGGAGGATCGAGCGGCTGGAGGTGCTCGACGAGCGCTGGTCGCGGCCGGCATCGGCGGCCGAGCTTGGCGCCGCGGTCGGCGGGAGGGCCATCGAAGGGCTGGGGCGCCGCGGCAAGTACCTGCTGCTTGCGCTTGGCGGCGGGCGGACCCTGGTCATGCACCTGCGGATGACCGGCAACCTCGTCCTGGTCGAAGGCGAGGCGATCATCGATCCCTCCGAAGGGCGGCGGCTGTATGAGAGCGAGCGCTCGACCTCGGCGCGTCACCTGCGGGCCCGTTTCGTGCTCGACGACGGCCGCGAGGTCTGGTTCACCGACCCGCGGCGCTTCGGCGAGGCGTTCCTGATCGACGACGCCGGCCTGTCGCGTCGCTTCGTGCAGCTCGGGGTCGAGCCGCTCTCGGAGGAGTTCACCCCTGAGGCCCTGGGTGAGATGACGGCGGGTCGCACCGTGCCGCTGAAGTCGTTCCTGCTCGATCAGTCCGGCATCGCCGGCGTCGGCAACATCTACGCCGACGAGGCGCTCTTCCGGGCGCGCCTGCATCCGCTCTCGCCCGCCGGCTCGATGAAGCCCGAGCACCACGCGGCGCTGCGCGACGCGCTCGTCGCTGCGCTGGAGGCCGGGATCGACGGCGGCGGGGCGTCGATCGACGACTACCGCGACGGGCGCGGGGAGAAGGGGACGATGCAGGAGGGGTTCCTCGTCCACACCCGCGAGGGCGAGCCCTGCCGCTCCTGCGGCGGCCCGATCGCCCGGATCGTCGTCTCGGGGCGCTCGACCTACTACTGCCCGAGCTGCCAGGTGCGCCTCCGCCGCCGGCCCCGTCGCCGTCCGGCCCGTCGTTCAACTTAGCCGCCATGGCCGGCAAGACGCTGAAGACCGAGGCGGTGGTCCTGCGCAGCATCCGCTACGGCGAGGCCGATCGGATTCTCCACCTCTATTCGACGACGCGCGGACGGATCAACGCGATCGCGAAGGGGTCGCGGCGGCCGAAGTCCCGCTTCGGTGGCCGCCTCGAGCCCTTCTTCCGGCTCGATCTGATCCTTCACGAGGGGCGCAGCGAGCTGCTCACCGTCACCAACGTCGCCACGGTCGACGGCTACCCACGGCTGCGCTCCTGCGGCCCGGCCCTGACCGCCGGCGCTCGCGCCTGCGACGCCATGCTGCGGCTGCTCGACTCGGCCGAGCCCAATCCGCCCGCCTACAACCTGCTCTGCCGCTATCTGGCGATGCTCGACGACCCCTCGCTGGAGCGGGCCGCGGGGCTGGAGACGGCGCTCTCCTTCCGCCTCAAGCTGGCGCTCGCCGCGGGCTTCTCGCCCGAGCTTGTGTCCTGCACGCGCTGTGGGGAGGCCGAGCACCTGACCGGCTTTTCGGGGGCTGCCGGCGGGGTCGTCTGCGCCAGCTGCGAGGCGGGGTCGTTCGAGCTTTCCCAGCAGGCGCACCGCTTCATGGTCGAGGCGATCGCCAGGCCGCTGGCCGAGGCGCCGCGCGCGGAGGAGCGGGCGCTGCGCCAGGTCGAGCGGGCGGTCGGCGAGACGCTCGAGCACCATGCGCATGTGCGGCTGCGCGCCGCCGCATAGGATCGGAGGCTTGGACGCCACGACCCCGCTGGAAGAGCGAGTCCGCGCCTGGGAGGCGGAGTTCCACTCCGACCTTGCCACCCCGTCCTACCCCGCGCGGCGCCGGACGGAGGAGCCCGACAGCCCACTCCGCTCGCCATTGCAGCGCGACCGCGACCGGATCGTCCACTCAAAGGCCTTCCGCCGGCTCAAGCACAAGACCCAGGTCTTCGTCGCGCCCGAGGGCGACCACTACCGGACCCGCCTCACCCACACGCTGGAGGCCTGTGGGATCGCCCGCACCGTCGCCCGCGCGCTCGGCCTCAACGAGGACCTGACCGAGGCGATCGGGCTCGGCCACGACCTCGGCCATCCCCCCTTCGGCCACATCGGCGAGGAGGTCCTCGACGAGGCGTTGCGGGAACGCTGCGGGAGCGAGTTCAAGCACAACGTCCACTCGCTGCGGGTGGTCGACGTGCTGGAGCGCGAGGGCCGCGGGCTGAACCTCACCGAGCAGGTCCGCGACGGCATCCTCAACCACACCGGGTCGCGCAAGCCGGCGACGCTGGAGGGCCGGATCGTGAAGCTGGTCGATCGCGTCGCCTACATCAACCACGACATCGACGACGCGCTGCGGGCGGGGATCCTCTCTCGCGAGGACCTGCCCACGGCCGAGATCGAGCTGCTTGGCCCGACCGGATCGGCCCGCATCGACACCCTGGTCCGCGACATCGCCGAGCGCTCCATCGCGGCAGGGGACATCGCGCAGAGCGATCAGATCGGCGGCGCGATGCTGCGCCTTCGCAAGTTCATGTTCGACCGCGTCTACCTGGGGCCGACCGCGCGCCAGGAGCACGAAAGGGTGCGCCGCACCGTGCGCGGCCTCTTCGACCACTACATGGAGCACCCCGAGGAGACTCCGGAGGGTGAGCCGGGGGCGAGCGAGTGCCAGCGAGTCGCCGACTACGTCGCCGGGATGACCGACCGCTACTGCATCGCCCGCTTTACGGAGCTGGCGATTCCCGAAGCGGCAAGGTTCTGACCGCCCCCACGGCGCTACGGTGACGCCATGGCGCTGATCTCAGCCGAGAGCCTGGAGCGGGTCAAGCAAACGGCCGACATCGTCGAGGTCGTCTCCGCCCACACCGACCTGCGCCGCCAGGGCGCTCGCTGGGTGGGTCTCTGCCCATTCCACGAGGAGCGCACTCCGTCGTTCTCCGTCGACGCCCAGGAGAAGCTCTACCACTGCTTCGGCTGCGGAGTGGGCGGCGACGTGATCAAGTTCATCGAGGAGAAGGAAGGGCTGGGGTTTGCCGACGCCGTCGAGCTGCTCGCCGACCGCTACGGGGTCGAGCTGGAGCGAGAGAAAGAGGACCCGCGCGCCGAGGCGAGGCGACAGCAGCGCCGTCGCCTGGAGGAGTTGCTGGGCCGAACTGCCTCCTTCTACGCAAGCTACCTGTGGGATTCCCAGGAGGCGGGCAAGGCGCGCGAATATCTCGCCAAGCGCGGGTTGAGCGAAGAGGTGCTGCGCAACTTCGGCGTCGGCTATGCGCCGAGCGCCTGGGACCAGGTGCTGCTGCGCGGTCAGCGGGCCGGGTTCAGCGTCAACGAGCTGCGCGGCGTCGGACTGGTCCAGCGGGGCCGGGGGGGAGGCGAGTACGACCGCTTCCGCTCGCGGATCATGTTCCCGATCCGCGACAGGCGGGGGCGGACGCTGGGCTTTGGCGGCCGGGCGATGCGCTCCGACCAGGGGGCCAAGTACGTCAACACGGCGGAGACCGACTTCTTCCACAAGAGCCACATGCTCTACGGCATCGACCGCGGCAAGGCGGCGATCGCCAAGGTGGGGCGGGCAGTCGTCGTCGAGGGCTACACGGACGTGCTGGCGCTGCACCAGGCCGGCGTCGCGGAGGCGGTCGGCGTGATGGGCACGGCGATCACCGAGGAACAGGTGGCGGCGCTCTCGGGGATGGTCGAGGAGGTGGTGCTGGCGCTCGACGCCGACTCCGCCGGCCAGGAGGCGATGCTGCGCGCCCAGCGGGTTGCGGCGGGGCGGAAGATGCGGATCCTCGTGGCCGCGATGCCCGAGGGCGAGGACCCGGCGGAGATGATCGCCGGGGAGGGGGGGGCCGAACGCTTCCGGGCGCTGGTCGAAGGCGCCGTGGAGCTGGCCGCTTTTCAGGTCGGCCTTGTGCTGGATCGAACCGACGCGGCGTCCCCGGCGGAGCGCGACAGTGCGCTGTCGGAGGTGGCGCCGATCCTTGCTGGGATGGGGGAGACGGCGAGCCGCGACGACCTGGTGCGGCGCGTCGCGGAGCGCCTGGACCTGGAGCCGGCGATGGTCATGGGGCGCCTGGTGGCGGCGCGGCCGGCGAGCGGC
>CAZHZI010000089.1:0-8602 GCA_964536955.1 uncultured Conexibacteraceae bacterium | reverse complement strand
CGGCTACCTGCTGCCTTTCGACCAGCGCTCTTTCTGGGCCTCGGTCGTCGGCATCAACATCAACGGCACCGGCCCCGTGATCGGCCCCTACCTGAGCGACTTCCTGCGCGCCGGGCCCGAGCTCGGCGCCACCACGTTGTCGCGCTTCTATGCGGTCCACATGCTGCTGATCCCCGGCGCGCTCATCGCTTTGATCGGCGCCCACCTCTACCTCGTCGTCAAACTCGGAACCACCGCGCCCCCCTGGGTCAAAGCCGAGAAGCCCAGGGCCGCCGCCTCCGTCGCCGAGCTCGACGCCGGCGTCGAGGGCAATGGAGCTCCGCCCGCCCGATGAGGCCCACCGACAAGCAGGCATACCTTGAGGGGTACGAGCTCCTCAAGAAGAAGGGCAAGCCCTTCTTCCCCTACGCGGTGCTGAAGGACTCGACGATGGCGGTGATCGTCGTCGGCGTGATCATCGCGATGGCGATAATCCTTGGCGCCGAGCAGGGCCCCAAGGCCGATCCGACCAGCACCACCTACGTGCCGCGCCCTGAGTGGTACTTCTTCTTCCTCTTCGAGCTGCTGCGCGTGATCAAGCCGCCGGAGCTGGTCCCCCTCGCGACGATCGGCATTCCGACCATCTGCATGGTCCTCCTCCTTCTGCTGCCGTTCTATGACCGAGGCCCGGAGCGCCATCCCGCCCGCCGCCCGCTCGCCACCACCGCCGGCTGCCTCACGATCGTCGCGATGGCCTACCTCACATACCTCGGCGCGATCGGCGGCTCCCCGACCGAGATCGAGATGGAGGTCGCCCCCCAGTACGAGGCCGGCAAGGAGATCGTCGCCAGCGCCGGCTGCCTCGCCTGCCACAAGATCGGCGAGAACGGCAACAACGGACCCGGCCCGGAGCTCACCCACATTGCCCAGCGGGTGCCGCGCGTCTCGATCATCCGCTCAGTGGAGATCGGGCCTGGCATCATGCCCTCCTATCGCGACCTCACCCCCAAGAAGCTCGACGAGCTCGCCAATTTCCTCTCCTCACTCGACTAAGCCCTGCCGGGATTCCGCGCAGTTCGCGGAGCAGGTCAACCGCATGTTCGACCGCGTCGCGGCTCGCTACGACCTGTTGAACTCCGCGATGACGGCAGGCCTTCACCACCGCTGGCGCGAGCGGGCGGCGGACCGGACGGGCCTCGGCCCCGGGGACTGCGCCCTCGACGTCTGCTGCGGGACCGGCGACCTGACCCTGGAGCTTTCCCGGCGGGTCGCTCCAACCGGAAGCGTGGTCGGCTGCGACTTCTCCGAGCCGATGCTCGATCTGGCGCGGGAAAAGGGAAGCGATCGGGGCGCAGAGGGGATCCGTTTCGAGTGGGCCGATGCGCTCCAGCTCCCCTACGACGACGACCGCTTCGACGCGGTCACGGTTGGCTTCGGCGTTCGCAACTTCGCCGATCGCGACCGCGGCCTGCGGGAGATGGCCCGCGTCCTGCGCCCCGGGGGGCGGCTCGTCATTCTCGAGTTCACCGAGCCCCGTCGCCCCCCGTTCTCAACCTTCTACTCGCTTTGGTTCGATCGCCTCGTCCCGATCCTCGGCCGCCTCTCCAACGAACCCGGGGCCTACGCCTATCTCACCGAGTCGGTGCACAGCTTTCCGGACCCCCATGGCCTCGCGGCGATGATGCACGCCGCCGGGCTGGACCAGATCCGCTGGACGGTGCTCGCCGGCGGGATCCTCACGATCCACAGCGGCACCCGGGCGTGAGCCGGCGCTCGGCCGTCCCGCCACCCGTCACCGCCGTCCTCGATGCATCCAGCCGCTGGCTGCCGGCCCGGCTCGGAGAAGTCGAGAAGCTTCTGCGCGAGCAGAGCACCGGCCACGGCGAAATGCTCTCCAGCGCCGCCGGGGCGACTCTCGACGCCGGCGGCAAGCGGCTTCGGCCGCTGTTGGTCCTGCTTTCCGCCGGCCCGGACGGGGCGGAGGCGGCGGTCCGCGCTGCGGCGGCGATCGAGCTCGTCCACATGGCGACCCTCGTCCATGACGACGTCCTGGACGACGCGCCCCTGCGCCGCGGGCGGCCCACCGTCGCCGCCACCTCCGGCCGGGGCCGTGCCATCGCCACCGGGGACCTGCTCTTCTCGCGCGCCTTCGCCCTGCTGGCGGAAGCGAACGACGGCCGGGCCGTCGCCCTACTCGCCGAGGCTTCGACCGCCCTCGCCCGTGGCGAGCTGGCCCAGCGCCACGACGCCTACGACACTTCGGTTTCCGAGCAGCGCTACCTGGAGCGCTGCCGGCTCAAGACCGCCGCGCTTTTCGAGCGCGCCTGCCTGCTCGGCCTGGTGTCGACCCGCCCTCCGGGGGAGCTCGCCGGAGCTGAGGAGATGGCGAAGTTTGGCGCCGAGATCGGTCTCGCCTTTCAGCTGCTCGACGACGTGCTTGACGTCAGCGGCCCGCCCGAGCGCACCGGCAAGGCGCGCGGCACCGATCTGCTCGACGGCACCGTCACCCTGCCCTTGATCGCCGCCGGCGAGGCCGATCCGTCGATCCGCTCCGTGGACCTCCGCGCTCTCGATGCCGCTTCGGCGGAGGCCCTCTGTGACCGCATCGCCGCGACCGGAGCACTCGAACGCGTCCGCGCCCGGGCTCTCGAGATGGTTGCGGCGGCAAAGCATCAACTCGACCACCCGGCCTTCGACGCCGAACAGCGCCGCTTGCTCAATCTCGTCGCCGAGGGCGTCGTGGAGCGCTATAGCTGAGCGCCCTATTTGAAATCGTCGGCGGTGATGAGGTCGGCCCGGAGCGCCGTGGCGAACGACTCGACGACGTTCTGCATGCTCTCCCGCTCCAGCGCCTTCAAGACATCGGTCAGCGCCTGCGTCCCGAGGTCGAGCTCCTCGTCGAAGTCGTCGATCTCCCGCTCGCCGTGGATGGCGTCGCACTCCCACCCGCATTCGGGGCAGCGTCGCCACAGTCGCCAGTGCCCACGGTCGGTCGTCTGCTCCCAGCAGGTCGGCTGAACCAGTCGCGAAGCGCACTGCGGACACACGTGGAGCCCGGGGGCGGTCTTGGTCTGTTCGGGGCCGTGTCGCATGGCTTAGTTATCGAACCCGCGAGGCAGTCACTCCATCCGCAGTTTTCCGAATAAATCGAGAAAACCCAATTAACGGGTAGCGGCGCCTCCCGCTTCGATGTGATCCGAACGCGCTGGGGGATCGTTACCATGGGTTGATGCCCGGAAACATCGGTCCGCTGGAGATCATCATCGTCCTGATCATCGCTCTCGTGGTGTTCGGGCCCAAGCGACTCCCAGAGTTGGGTCGCTCACTTGGCAAGGGCATCCGCGAGTTCCGCGGCTCCATCTCCGACCGCCATGACGACGAGGAAGAGCAGCCCCCCCAGGAGCTCGGCGCGGCCAAGGACAAAGCGGTCGACCAGACCGGCGAAGGCGAGACGGTCGGCCACAAGCGGACCTGAGGCTTGGATGCCCCGCCGTCTCAAGGGGGTTTCCCATGAGGATCGCCTCACCCTCGTAGAGCACCTCGACGAGCTCCGCACCCGGATCGTCGTCTCGGTCTTCGTCCTCGTCGTCGCCCTGGCGCTCTGCTTCTGGCAGAACCACCTGTTGCTGGAGATCGCCTCCGGCCCGCTTCCCGACGACCACGAGAAGCTCCTCACCTTCGGGGTCACCGAGCCCTTCACCACGACCTTGACGGTGGCGACCTACGGAGCTCTGATCCTCTCCCTGCCGATCCTCCTCTACCAGGCTTACGCCTACCTGCTCCCCGCTTTCAGCGATGCCGAGCGGCGCGCGATCCTGCCGATCCTGCTCCTCGTCCCCGTGCTCTTCCTGGTCGGCGTGGCCTTCGCCTACTTCATCGTCATGCCGGCCGCGGTCGAGTTCCTCCTCAACTTCAACGAAAACCAGTTCAACATCCAGGTCCGCGCCCGCGACTACTACGGCTTCTTCTCGACCACGTTGCTGGCCGGCGGTCTCGTCTTCCAGCTGCCACTGGCGATTCTCGCCGTTACCCGGCTGGGCATCGTCAAGGTCTCCCAGCTCACCGCGAACCGCCGCTATGCCTATTTGGCGATCGCGCTGCTCGCCGCCGCCCTTCCCGGCGTTGACCCGATCTCGATGCTGATCGAGATGGTTCCCCTCCTCGTCCTCTATGAGTTGAGTATCTTGCTCGCTCGCGCTTTCGGCACCCCGAAGGCGTCGGGAGGAATCGCGGAGCCCTCGACTCAGGAGCGCTGACTTAGGAATGGCAGAAGGTGAGCGCCGATTGGTCTTCGACACCGGTGGTCGACGCAAGCGCGTCGTCCAGGTGGTCTACGGGCTGCTGGCGATCATCATGGCCGCCAGCTTGCTGCTCGTCGTTGGGCCGTTCAGCGTCGGCGACCTCTTCTCCGCCCAGGACGCCAGCGACAGCGCCGCCGACGCCCTCGACAAGCAGGCGGCCAACGTCGAGCGCAAGCTGAAAAAGGACCCGAACGACGAGGCGCTGCTGCTGGCCCTCACCCGCACACGAATCAGCGCCGGCAACTCCCGGGTGCGGATCGACCCCGCCACCGGGGGCCAGACCGTCACCAGCGAGGCCCGCGCCGAGTACCAGCAGGCGGCGGAGGCCTGGGAGCGCTACCTGCGCGCCGCCAACGACCCAAGCCCTTCGCTTGCTCAGCTCGCCGCCACCGCCTTCTTCAGCCTCGCGCAGACGGCGACCAGCGGCGCCGAGGCGGCGGCCGACCTCAAGGCTGCCGCCGAGGCCCAGAAGATCGTCGCCGCGGCGCGCCGCAACCTCGGCACGGTCAGCACCCTGGCGATCTACGACTACTACTCCTTCGACTTCAGGGGCGGCGACAGGGTCGCCAAGCAGGCCCAGTCCCTCGCCACCTCAAAAGCCCAGGCGAAAAGCGTCAGGACCCAACTTGCCGAGATCCGCAAGCAGGCGAAGAAATTCCAGAAACAGCAGGCGCTCCTGGCCAAAGTTGGCAAGGGCCAGGGCAAACAGCAGCTCCAGAACCCGCTCGGCGGCCTCTCCGGCGTCGGTGCGCCCGCCGCACCGTAGCCCTTCCTATACTTGCCGGCCCCGGGCCGTTAGCTCAACCGGTAGAGCAGGAGACTCTTAATCTCAAGGTTGAAGGTTCGAGTCCTTCACGGCCCATTTTCGACGCTGCAGGCCTTCATTACGACGCCCTCGATCACCGTGGCGTCGGCAAAGGTGAAGCGGCCGTGGGTTTCGAGAACGCCGTCGGAGCAGCGGGCGGAGATGTAGCTGCGCTGCTGACCCTGGAAGCCGTAGGACTTGCCCACTTTCGCCTGGATGTAGGTGATGGCGCCGGCGCCACCGGCAATCGGAGGGACGTCGATGGTGGCGCGGTAGGCGAAGCGACCGCCCCGCCGTTCGACCGGCACGCTGATCGCATAGGTCTGCGCCTCCGGCTCGGTCATTCGCGCGTGTAGGACGACCGTCGCGTCGCCCTCCAAGCGCGGTCCGTTGAACACCGTGAGCGCCGAGGTGCCCGTGATCCGGGATTGGTCCGGCAAACCGATCTGCGCAGCGAGCAGGCCCTTGCCGACGATGGCTCCGCTGCACAGCTGCCGTGCCTGCCGCACCGTCGCCTCCGCCACCCGCTCGGCGGGGCAGGCGGGCAGTCCGCGTGTGCTCAGCCGCCCGTCCCGGTCGATGTCGATCACGATCCGCTGTGCCGCCGGGGGCGTCCCCCCTCCGTTCATCGTGATGCTCGCCTGGCCCTGGAACACGATCGGCGCGAACCGCTTCTTCGGCAACACCCTGGGGTTGAAGCCGCCGTCCGCGCGCAGCACCAACTTGCCGACCTTGACCAAGGCGGCGTCGGCGCCGGCGCCGGTCAGCAGCGCGGCCGTCGCGCCGACCGCAATCGCCACTCGCAGGCTCTTCGCCGATCCCCTCATCTCATTCTCCTCGACTCAGGCTAGCGACCCGCGACCCGCGCCACCGCGCTATTTCCTCACGGTGCACGGCCGGAAAACCGTCCCCTCCGCCAGCGTGCCGTCTCTGAAAAAGAACTGGCCCCTTGCCTGCAGCCGCCCGTCGGCGCAACGAGCGTTGGCGTAGCTCAGCGTCTTGCCCTTGTGCTTCCAGGTGCGGCCGACCACGATTCTGCCGAAGGTCGGCGTGCCATAGCCGCCGGCGATCCGCGGGATCTCCGCCTCGGTCCGGAATCCATAGCGCCCCTTGTTGATCTTCTGGATCGGCACGACATAGGTCGTTGGTCCCGGATAAGTGACGTGGGCGTGGGCGAGAACGGTCGGGTTGCCGCCCTTGGGCCGACCGTTGAAGATGGTGATCGGCGAGGAGACGGGGATCGGCCGCTGATCGGGGAACGCCACGACCGCCTTGCCAAAGCCCGTGCCCACTATCGAGCCAGGGCACAATTTGTGCGCCTGCTTCGTCGTCGTCGCGGCCAGTTTGCCGGGGGTGCAGACCGGCAGCCCGCGCGTCTCCACATGGCCATGCCTGTCGTACTCGATCACGAGTTTCGTCAGCACGGGGGGGAGCGAGCCGTCGGTGGTCGAGAACTTCGCAAATCCCTGCAACCTGATCGGCGCGTCCTCGTTCTTGGGAAGCGCCGTCGGCGAGAAGCCGCCGTTGGCGACTACGACGAGCTTGCCCAGTTGGATCCGCAACGCGTAGGCGGTCCCGGCTCCCACGAGGATCACCGCGCCGGCCACTGCCAGCGCTCTCAACAGGGTCCTCCGCTTCTTCACCGCCCCTCCCTTTCCCCACCGCCAAGCTAGCACGACCTGCCTGGGCGGCTATGGCATTCCCGCACCGTTTTTCACCGGCACCTTTGTCAACCGTGCCAGGTTCGCCGCCAGTCGGCATACGCGGATGCCTTAACAGAGTCTCCGCATCCCCGTGCTTCTTTCGCTTCCCGAATCGCCAAACTACTCCGCGTGCCTTTGAGGAGGAGCAGGGGACGGACGGAGGACGCGCGCCATGACACAAGGCGCCGACCGCCGCTGACGATGCGCCGGCCGCGGTGGACGCTCGCCGTCGCCGCCGTTCTCGCCGTCTGCCTCGGCTTCTTTGGCGGGGGTGTGGAGGAGAGGCTCAAGCCCACCACTCTCGACATTCCCGGCACCGGCTCCTCTCGGGCGACCGAGATGCTGCGCACGCATTTCGGCGACTCCGCCCCCTTTGCGGTCCTCCTCCGGGGCCCCGCCGCCGAGCTTGACCGGCAGGGGCCGGCGCTGATCGGGTCTCTGCGCCGCGACCCGGCCGTCACGACCCTCTCCCCCTGGGACCGTGGCTCGGTCGACCGCCTCCGCCCGAGCCCGGGCCGCGCCCTCGTCCTCGTCGACTTCCACGTCGGCATTACGGAGGCGGTCAACGATGTCGTCCCACGTCTAAACGAGACTCTCTCTCGCGAGATCCACCGGCCGGTCCGCGCCAATCAGTCGGGCTTCGCGACGCTGTCCCGCGCGATCCAGGACGAGTCGATCGACGCCAGCGAGCGCGGCGAGCTGATCGCGATCCCGATCCTGCTGATCGTTCTCCTGCTGGTCTTCCGCTCGCCGGTCGCAGCCGCGATCCCGCTCGGCTTCGGCGCGATCACCGTGATCTCTTCGCGCGGCGTCCTCCGTTTCCTCACCTCCTGGCTCGACATCGACGCCTTCGCGCTGACGGTCTGCACGATGATGGGCCTCGCGCTCGGCGTCGACTACGCGCTGCTGATGGTCTCTCGCTTTCGCGAGGAGTTGGCGGCCGGAGCGGAGCCGCTCGATGCCGCCCGGACCACCCGCAGGACGGCCGGGCGCACGGTGATCTTCGCCGGCAGCACCCTGCTCCTCTCGATGCTTGTCTCCGTCTTCGTCGTGCCCGGCTCGCTGCTCGCCTCCCTGGCCGGCACGGTGATCATGGTGGTCATTCTCAGCGTCGGGGTCGCCACCCTGGTCGGTCCGGCGCTCCTGCTCCTCCTTGGCCCCAACGTCGACCGCTGGCGGATCGGCGCGGCGCCCAACGGTCGCTCCCGCCTGATGACCCTGGTTCACGCCGCCCTGCGCCGTCCCGCTCCGGTCGCCGCCGTAATCGGCGCGATCCTCCTCCTCCTCGCCGCGCCCGCGATCGCGCTGAAGACGGGGCCACCCAGCCCCGAGCAGCTGCCGGCCGACGATCCCACCCGCCTCGACGCCGAGCTGATCGACGGCGCCATCGGCCCTGGATGGGACGCGCCGTTCGTGATCGTCGCCTCCACCGACGACGGATCGGTTACCGACCCCGATCGCCTCGCAGCCCTCACTCGCTGGCAGCGCCGCATCGCCAGCCGCCCGGACGTGCAGGCGGTGATCGGGCCCGCCGAGGTCTCGCGCCGGGTGGCGCCGCTGCGCAGGACCGGCGCCACCGTGCTCGCCTCCAACGGCAACTTCGGGCCGCTCCGCCGGCTCGGTCGCCTCGGTCGCAATCTCGACCGGGCCGCCTCCGGGGTGGGACAGCTCCGCGAGGGCATCTCCCAGGCTTCCTACGGCGCCGGCCTGCTCGCCGGCGGTTCCGATCGGGCGGAAACCGGCGCCATGGCGATCGGCCGCGGACTCGGCACCGCGACCGCGGGCAGCCAGCGCGCCGTCGCCGCCCTCGAGAC
>CAZHZI010000088.1:0-8603 GCA_964536955.1 uncultured Conexibacteraceae bacterium | reverse complement strand
CGAGCGGCGCGGCCGACGCCGAGGCCGGGTGCGCGCTGGCGACCGGCCCGTGGTCGACGCCGAGGTCCGCGGCGACGTTTTCGTAGAAGCCGTCCTCTCCCTGGAGCAGCTGCTCGATGCGGCGCAGGAAGGAGCCCGACTCGGCGCCCTGGATGACGCGGTGGTCGTAGGTGGAGGTCAGCGTCATCACCTTGGAGACGCCGAGCTGCTTGATCCGGTCGGGAGTGGCGTGCGCCCACTGGGGGGGGTAGGCGATCGAACCGGTGGCGATGATCGCGCTCTGGCCGCTCATCAAGCGGGGGACCGAGGCGACGGTGCCGAGGCCGCCGGGGTTGGTGAGCGAGATGTTGGTTCCCCGGAAGTCGTCCGCGGTGAGCTTGTTCTCCCGCGTCTTGGTGATCAGGGCCTCGTAGGAGCTGTGGAAGGCGGCGAAGTCGAGCGAGTCGGAGCCTTTGATCGCCGGGACCATCAGGCTGCGGGAACCGTCCTTGCGCTCGACGTCAACGGCGATGCCGAGGTTGACGGGGCCACCCTCGATTGCGAACGGCTTGCCGTCGCGCTCCTCGTAGACGCGGACCATGACCGGCCACTCCTTGGCGGCCTGGACGATCGCCCAGGCGATCAGATGGGTGAAGGAGACCTTCATGCCGCGCTCCTTCAGCCCCCCGTTCAGCGCCTTGCGCTTGGCATCCAGGGTGTCGACCGCGACCGTCCGGAAGGAGGTCGCGGTGGGAACGTCCCTGCTCTCGTTCATCGCGGAGGCGAGCATCGCCGCCGGCCCACGCAAAGCTTTTGCCTCTCCCGGCGCTGCGGGTGCAGCGGCGGCTGGGGCCGCGCCATCTCCGTTGGCGGCTGCCAGCACGTCCTCCTTGGTCACCTTGGCGCCCGGACCGCTCCCGTCCAGCGAGCTGAGGTCGACGCCGCGCTCAGCGGCAACGCGTCGCGCAACGGGCGTGGCTTTGAGGGCCCCGTTGCCCTTGGTAGGCGACTTGGCGTGGTCGGCTCGGCCCTCAGCCGGTCCCGAAGGAGTCAGATTGCGATCGGAACCGGCTGAGGGCTGGGTCTCATCAGCCACCGCCTCCTCCGCTTCGCGTCCGGGGGCGGTGGGTCCTGCGCCACCGCCCTGGGAACCCTGCTCCTCCTGATCCGCGACTTTCTCGCCAGCCCCGCCGGGCGCCATCTCGGCCAACGGGGCGCCCACGGGCACCTCCTCGTCTACCGAGGCGACAAGCCGCGTGATGACCCCGTCGGATGGCGCCGAGATCTCGGCGTCGACCTTGTCGGTCGACACTTCGACGACCGTGTCGCCCTCGTTTACGAAGTCCCCTTCGGCAACGTGCCACTCGAGCACGATCCCCTCAGTGACCGATTCGCCCATCTCGGGCATCGCGATCTGCACGGTCGCCGTTTGCGCCATCTCTTGTTTGAGTGTATGAAAGAGAGGTGAACTACTTCGTCACCGGCGCCACCGGCTTCATCGGGCGCAACCTGGTCGAGCGGCTGCTGAAGCGCGAGGGGACCGTTTACGCGCTCGTCCGAGCGGGCTCGCGGGGACGTCTCGAAGAGCTGCGAAACGGCTGGGGGCCGGACGGGGCACGGGTCGTCCCCGTCGCCGGAGACCTCTCCCAGCCTGGGCTTGGCGTCTCCGAGGAGGACCTGCTCACCCTGCGCGGCGACGTCGACCACTTCTTCCACCTGGCGGCGATCTACGACATGACCGCCGGCGCGGAGGCGCAGGAGATCGCCAACGTCGAGGGGACCCGCAACGCGGTGCAACTCGCCGTGCAGGTCGAGGCGGGCTGCTTCCACCAGGTCAGCTCGATCGCGGCGGGCGGCCTCTACGACGGGACCTGGACAGAGGACATGTTCGAGGAGGCCGAGAAGCTCGACACCCATCCCTACTTCCGCACCAAGCACGAGTCCGAGCGGGTCGTGCGGGAGGAGTGCGAGCGGCCGTGGCGGGTCTACCGGCCGGGGATCGTGGTCGGGGACTCGCGAACCGGCGAGATCGACAAGATCGACGGCCCCTACTACTTCTTCAAGCTGCTCCAACAGGCGCGGCGGGTCCTGCCGTCGTGGCTGCCGACGGTGGGGATCGAGGGGGGGGAGATCAACATCGTCCCGGTCGACTACGTCGCCGCGGCGATCGACCACATCGCGCACGAGTCGGGGCTGGACGGCGAGGCGTTCCACCTCACCGACCCGAAGCCGAAGAGCGCCGGCGAGGTGATCAACCTGTTCGCGAAGGTGGCCGATGCGCCGCAGATGGCGTTGCGGCTGGACTCCGACGTCACCGGCCCGGCGACCTCGCTGCTTCGCACCGGCCTGAGGCTGTTTCCGCCGGCGAAGCGGGCGGCGAAGATGGCGCTCGCCAAGCTGGGCATCCCGGCGGGGATCCTCACCTACATCGACTACCCGACGACCTTCGACTCGACCAAGGCGCAGGCGGCGCTGGAGGGCTCCGGCATCGAGGTGCCGCCGCTGGAGACCTACGCCGATCGGCTCTGGGACTACTGGGAGCGCAACCTCGACCCCGACCTGTTCAAGGACCGCTCGCTGTCGGGGGCGGTGCGGGGCAAGGTGGTGCTGATCACCGGCGCCTCGTCGGGGATCGGCAAAGCGACCGCGGTGAAGGTCGCCGACGCGGGGGCGACTGTGCTGCTGGTCGCCCGCTCGGTCGAGAAGCTGGAGGAGACGAAAGCCGAGATCGAGCGGGCGGGCGGCGTTGCCCACATCCACCGCTGCGACATCTCGGACATGGAGGACATCGAGCGGATGGCCGGGGAGGCGCTCGCCTACCACGGGCACGTCGACATCCTCGTCAACAACGCCGGCCGGTCGATCCGGCGCTCGGTCACCCTCTCCTACGATCGCTTCCACGACTACGAGCGGACGATCCAGCTCAACTACTTCGGGGCGGTGCGGCTGATCCTGGCGCTGCTGCCGGCGATGCAGGCCCGCAAGTCCGGCCACATCATCAACATCAGCTCGATCGGGACGCAGACCAACCCGCCGCGCTTCTCCGCCTATGTCGCCTCGAAGGCGGCGCTGGACGCGTTCAGCCGGGTGATCGCCTCGGAGGTGGTCAACGACGGGATCCACCTGACGACGATCCACATGCCGCTGGTCCGCACGCCGATGATCGCGCCGACTCGGATGTACGACGTCTTCCCGGCGATCACGCCCGAGGAGGCGGCGGAGATGATCTCCGGGGCGATGGTCGGCAGGCCCAAGAAGGTGGCGACGCGGCTGGGCACGTTCGGGGAGCTCTTGTACGCGGTGGCGCCGAAGGCAAGCGACACGATCCTGAACCAGGCCTACAAGCTGTTCCCGGAGTCGCAGGCTGCGAAAGGCAAGGGGGAGGAGGCGCCGGACAAGGCCCCGACCACCGAGGCCCTCGCGTTCGCGCACCTGATGAAAGGCGTGCACTGGTAGCGCTTGGCCGTGGGCACACGCGCGAGTTGCACTTCAGCGCACCTCCTATGAGCTCGGAGCGGAGACTCAAGCACTGGGGGTGGGGGTACGAGGACCAGGCGCCTTCCGCGCTTGAGTTCGAGCAGGCCGCCGCGGGGATCAGGGAGCGGCTTGGGTTCGGCGGCGAGCCCGAGGCGCCGGTCTCTCTGGGGGAGGTTGAGCTCCGCGCGTCGCGGTTGAAGGCGCCGGGGGAGTTCGGGGGCCTGTTTACGGACGAGCATTACGAGCGGGTCGCTCACTCGCTGGGGAAGGCCTACCGGGATGTGGTCCGCGGCTTCAGGGGAGACTTTCCGAATCCACCCGATCTCGTCGCCTTTCCGAAGGACGAGTCCGAGATCGAGGCGGTGCTGAGCTGGTCTGAGGCGGCGGGGGCGGCGGTCGTGCCCTTTGGCGGTGGGACCAGCGTCGTTGGGGGCGTCGAGCCCCGGACCGGCGACCGGCCCGTTGTCTCGCTGGATCTGCGCCGGCTCGATCGGGTGTTGGAGGTCGATGCGGAGTCGATGGCTGCGCGGATTCAGGCCGGCGCGACCGGGCCCGGCCTGGAGGAGCAGCTGCGCGAGCACGGGCTGACGCTGCGGCACTTTCCCCAGTCGTTCGAGTACTCGACGCTGGGGGGCTGGGTGGCGACCCGCGCCGGGGGCCACTTCGCCACCCTGTATACGCACATCGACGACTTGGTCGAGTCGGTGCGGGCGATCACACCCCGCGGGACCTGGGAGAGCCGGCGGCTGCCTGGGTCCGGGGCGGGACCCTCGCCGGACCGGATGCTGATCGGTTCGGAGGGGATCCTCGGGGTGATCGCTGAAGCCTGGGTGCGGGTGCGTCCGCGGCCGGAGTTCAAGGTGTCCTGTGCCATCGAGTTCGACGACT
Organism: uncultured Conexibacteraceae bacterium; assembly: GCA_964536955.1. Classification (GTDB taxonomy): domain Bacteria; phylum Actinomycetota; class Thermoleophilia; order Solirubrobacterales; family 70-9; genus CAZHZI01. Next base: position 4,259 of record CAZHZI010000088.1, on the reverse strand, counting down.
TTCCGACGGCGGCGCGGGCGGTCCGCGAGATCTCCCAGTCGGGCCTGCACCCATCGAACTGCCGGCTGCTCGACGCGCTGGAGGCGGGGACGACCGGCGCCGGCTCGGGCAAAAGGAATCTGATGGTCCTCGGATTCGAGTCCGCCCACCATCCGGTCGACGCTCCGATGGACCTGGCGCTGTCGATCGCCCGCGAGCACGGCGGTGCGCCCGGGGAGGTGCGCGGCGCCGACGCCGGCACCGACGCCGTTGGCGCCTGGCGGAACGCCTTTCTCCTCGCCCCCTACCTTCGCGACACTTTTGTCGCGTGCGGAGTCCTCTCCGAGACATTCGAGACGGCGATCACGTGGGACCGTTTCGAGGACTTCCACAGGGGCGTCATGGAGGCGGTCCGCTCGAAGGTCGCCGAGGTCTGCGACGCGCCGGCCGACGGCCCCGGCGCGCCCCGCGTCAGCTGCCGCCTCACCCACGTCTACCCGGACGGCGCGGCGCCCTACTTCACGGTGCTGGCGCCCGCGGTGCGCGGTGGCGAGGTCGAGCAGTGGGATGAGATCAAGGCGGCGGCCTCGGAGGCGATCATCGAGGGCGGCGGCACGATCACCCATCATCACGCTGTCGGCCGAGATCACCGCCCTTGGTACGACCGCCAGCGCCCCGCCCCCTTCGCCGTGGCGCTCCGGGCCGCCAAGGCAGAACTCGACCCGAGCGGCATGCTGAATCCAGGCGTGCTGATAGATACCTAGCCCGACAGGCCGAGATTCCTCGGTTTACCCTCTGTCGATGGCCAGGACCGACGAGGTGAGCACCCACAAGGAGTTGCAGTCACGGTCAGGCGACCCTTGGCGCTTGAACGAAGAGGTGCGGCGGCGACGGCTACGCGACGACGGACGCCGATCCTTGGCGATCAACCTTGCCGAAGGACTTGCCCTAAGCGAGTTCCTCTCGACGTTCACCGGGAGCGCCCGGCGCACTTGACTTCCGAGCCCCTTCGGTTGCGGGAGCTGCTCGAGCGGCTGACGGAGGCGGAAATTCGCTTCGTTCTGGTCGGCGGGCTGGCAGTGAACGCGTGGGGCTACCTGCGCGCCACCAGGGATGTGGACATGGTTCCCGACCCTGCCACCGAGAACCTCGCCAGGCTCGACTCGCTGCTGAAGGAGCTGGGCGGGAGAGTCGAGGTGGAAGGACGCTTGCTCGACTCGACAGCGATCTCGACCTTCCTCAGGACGGGGGACCGCGCTCTCGTAGTCACAGAACTGGGCCACGTTGACGTTCTGCAGGGGCTTCCGCAGGTGCCGCCGTTCGACGTGCTCGACGCTGAGGCAACCGACGTCGACCTGGACGGCCTCAAGGTGCGCGTCTGCTCGATCGGGCACTTGCGGGCGATGAAGCGAGCGAGCAAACGTCCCCGGGATCGCGACGACCTTGAGGCTCTGGAAGCAGCCCGAGGCGACGATCGAGAGAAGGACTGACGCCCGGCGGCGGTACCCTGTCGCGACCGATCTCACTGGCCAGGCGGGGCTTCCGCGCCCCTTCCACCGGCCCTCCACTCAGCATGGAAACCATCACCTCGGAACACTCGACCATCCCGGCAGGGGACGGCCAGGCTGCCGGCGACCCGGTCGTGCCAAGGCGCTCGCCGCTGAGAGCCGCTCTCAAGACGGGGCGACCCCACGAATGGATCAAGAACGTCCTGGTCTTCGCCGGGCTGCTTTTCTCCGGCAAGTTCACCGATCCCCATGCGGTCCTTGAGGCCACGCTCGCCTTCATCTCCTTCTGCCTGATCTCCAGCGCCGGCTACTTCGTCAACGACCTGGTCGACGTCGAGTTGGACCGCAAGCATCCGAAGAAGCGTTTCCGGCCTCTCGCGGCGGGGGAGCTGTCGGTGCAGGCCGCAAAGACGATCGCGCCCGTCCTCGCTGCGATTGCGATCGGCCTCGCCTTCGCGGCGGTCAACTGGGAGGTCGGCCTGATGGTCCTCGGCTACGGAATCGCCCAGATGGCCTACAGCCTCGGCCTCAAGCAGATCGTGATCGTCGACGTGATGACCCTTGCCGGCCTCTTCATCCTGCGGGTCGCGGCCGGTGCCAGCGCCGTCGACGCCCACGCCTCGGAATGGCTGATCCTCTGCACCGGCATGCTCGCCGCCTTCCTCGGCTTCACCAAGCGCCGCCAGGAGGCCGTCTCGGAGATGCACGAAGGGGCCTCGAGCCGCCCGGTTCTGGAGCACTACTCCCTGCCGTTCCTGGACCAGATGGTCTCCCTCGTCACCACCGGCACGGTGATCAGCTACGCGATCTATACCGTCAACTCTCCCCTGATCGGCAGCCAGATGATGCTCACGATTCCGCCCGTCGTCTATGGAATCTTCCGCTACCTCTACCTGATCTACGACCGCTCGGACGACCGCTCCACTGCCGCCATAGTCGCCGAGGACCGGGGCATGGTTGCCGCCGGCGCAGTCTTCGCGATCACCGCCTTCCTCCTGCTCTACGTCTTCAACTAGCGGCCACCTTGGCCGGGCGAGATCCTCAGGCGGCGTCGATGCTGTTGGAGGGAGGCGCTTCGACCAGATAGAAGCGGGCGCGGCCAAGCTCCTCGCCGTTGACCTGGACGACCGCCGCGTGGGGGCCGGGCGCCGTGAAGGTGGCGGCGGTGCCGATCGACATCACCAGCCGCTGCTCTTGGCCTGGCGGCATGCCGGGCGGCCGGCCGGTTTCGAACTCGGCCGAGAATCCCTCCCCGAGCTCGACGCCGTCGGGGTCGTGGATGTTGACGGTGAGCTCGTGACGGACGTTGGTCTCATCCCAGGAGACGTCGAGGCCCAGAGCGATGTGAAAGCCCCATTCGTGAGGGAACTCGGGCAGCCGCAGGGTGTTCCAGCCGCCGCCCACGGCGTAGAGCTTGCCGTTGACGGCCTCGCTGTGATCGTTGAGCAGCAGGAATCCGATCTCCATCGGCCTGAGGATACGTCGCCGGGCTAGTCCGGCTCGACCGAGAGGTCGTCGACCAGCTCGATCTTGCCGTTGCGAGTGAACTGAACGTCGATCGTCTCGTTCTTGCGGTAGGTGCCCCAGAGGCCGAGGTACATCGCCAGCCAGCGACTCTTGCCGACTTTCTCCTTGACGATCTGCCGGCTGAAGCGGATTTCGCGATCGCGGATCTCGTAGTCGGCGCCCTCCGTCTGTTCCACGCCGTTGACGAAGACTGCGAACGGCGGTTCGGCCCCGCGCGGCAGATTCACCCGGTTGCCCGCCGCGTAGCTGCCCTTGGGGATGTCGGTGGCGGGGTCGCTCATCCTGCCTCGCCCGTCAGAGTCTCACGCACCAGGTCGAACGGCGAGTCGTATTCGGTCGGATCCAGCTCCTCCCGCGTGACGCCGCCACGGAAGGGGACGAAGGCACCGTCCCCGCGCACGTCCACTCCGGCCCTCCGCTTGCGCAGCAGCCCCTTGCCGGACAGCTGCAAGCGAGCACGAACCTGCTCCGCCGGGGTGTAGTCGCGAAGCACCGAGGCCGCCGGAAGCGGCCCTTCGGACCGGATCGCCAGAGCCCGGCTCCTCATCTCGGCAATCGCCTCGTCGAGGTCTTCGAACCTCTCGTGCCGAACAGCGGACCCATGCCGCACCGTCAGCTTCCATCCGCCCATGAGCCGCAGCGTACGGAACCGGATGGGAGGGATTGGGTGCCCCTCCCAGCGGCTTGTACTTTTTCGGCGATCCAACCGCGGCCAGCCGACCACGCCCCACCGAAAGAAGTTGAGCTGGGAGGGGCGGCCAATCCCTCCCCGTCCGCTGTCTAGGCGCCGCGGTGAGGCCGCTTGGGCCGGCGTGCCGGCGGCCCGACGATCTTCTCTGGCCCCTCGCGCCCGTCGACCGCCGCGTAGTCGCGGTCGCGGTAGCCGGTGTAGACCTGCCGCGGGCGCGCGATCTTCTGCTCGGCGTCGTCGTTCATCTCCATCCACTGGGCGATCCAGCCCGCGGTGCGGGGAATGGCGAAGATCACGGTGAACATCTCGGTCGGGACCTCGAGCGCCTCGTAGATGATTCCCGAGTAGAAGTCGACGTTCGGGTAGAGCTTGCGGGAGGTGAAGAACTCGTCGTCGAGGGCGCGCTTTTCCAGCTCCCGCGCGATCTCCACGAGCGCGTTGTACTCGGTGGCTTCGAAGACCTCGTCCATGTGCTGCTGGATGATCCGTGCCCGTGGGTCGTAGTTCTTGTAGACCCGGTGGCCGAAGCCCATCAGTTTCTCCTCGCGGTTCTT
>CAZHZI010000087.1:0-8647 GCA_964536955.1 uncultured Conexibacteraceae bacterium | reverse complement strand
GGGCTGATCGCCGGCGGCTTCAGCGCCGGCGCGGCGCTGGAGGCGGCGCTGGCGCCGCTGGCCGGGCGCTACTCCGACCGGGCCGGCCGCCGCACTCCCTTCACGGTCGGGCTCAGCATCTGTGCCCTCGCCATGGTGACCATTGCCGTCGCCGGGACGCTCGGCACGGTCCTCGCGGCGCTGATCGTCACCTCGCTGGGCGCCGGGATCTGCTTTGCCCCCGCCCTGACCATGCTCTCCGAAGCCGCCGAGGCGACCGGCTTGCACCAGGGCTTCGCCGCCGGCCTCTCGAACATGGCCTGGGCGGCGGGACAGGTGGTCGGTGGCCTGGCGGGTGGCGGCGTCGCCAGCGCCACCGGCAACGCGGCCCCCAGCCTCGCGATCGCAGCTCTCCTGCTCTTCACCGTCGCCTACGCCTACCGCGTCCTGGCGGCACCGCCCGCCCGGACGGCCGAGGGTTAGCCTCCGAAGATGGAATCGCAGGCGTGGCGAAACTGGGCCGGGGATCAGCGCTGTCTGCCGGCCCAGGTGGCCCGCCCCCGCGACCGCGACGAGCTGGCCGCGACGGTGACACGCGCGGCCGAGGATGGGCGCAAGGTCAGCGTCGCCGGTTCCGGGCACTCCTTTACCGAGGCCCCGATGACCGCTGGAGCGATGATCCACGTCGAGGCGCTGAGCGGCGTCATCGACGCCGACCCCTCATCGAAGCTGGTCAAGGTGGGAGGGGGGACCGTGCTGGCGGACCTCAACGAAGAGCTGGCGCGGCTCGGCCTGGCGATGGAGAACCTCGGCGACATCGACCGCCAGACGATCGCCGGCGCGATCTCCACCGGCACCCATGGCACCGGCGCCAGGCTGCGCAACATCTCCGCCCAGGTCGAGGCGATCGAGCTGGTCCTCGCCGGCGGCGACGTGCGCGAGTTGACCGCCGCCGCCGACCCCGACCTGCTGCGCGCCGCCCGCGTCGGCGTCGGCGCCCTCGGTGCGATCTCCGCGGTAACCCTGCGCTGCGTCCCGGCCTTCACCCTGCACCGGGTCGACGCGCCATGGCCGCGCGAGGAGGTCCTCGATGCCTTTCAGGAGCGGGCCGACGCCAATGACCATTTCGAGCTTTTCACCTTCCCCTACTCGGACTCCGCCCTCGTGCTGGAGCGCAACCGCACCGATGCGCAGCCGTGCCCCCGGGGCCGCGCGGTCGCCTTTCTCAACGACGTCGTCCTGGAGAACTGGGCGCTGGAAGCGATCTCGGCCTCCGGCAAGCTCTTTCCCGCGGCGATCCCGCGCCTCTCCCGTCTCGCCGCCCGGCTCGCCTCCGGAAGCCGCGCCACCGACCGCAGCGACCGCGTCTTCGCCAACGAGCGGCGCGTTCGCTTCACCGAGATGGAGTACGGCGTGCCCAGAGAGCATGGCCCCGAGGTGGTGCGGCGGGTGGTCGAGTGGGTGCGCGCCAACCGGTACCCGGTCTTCTTCCCGATCGAGCTGCGGGTCACCGCGGCCGACGACGCCTTCCTCAGCCCCTCCCACGAGCGGGATACCGCCTATGTCGCGGTCCATCAGTACAGGGGGATGGAGTGGCGTCCCTACTTCGAGGCCGTCGAGGAGATCATGAACGCCTACGGGGGTCGCCCCCACTGGGGCAAGCGCCACTTCCAAACGGCGGAGACGCTGGCGCCGCGCTACCCGCGCTGGGCCGACTTCCGGGCCGCGCGCGACGAGCTGGACCCGAGCCGCGTCTTCACGAACGAGTACGCGGCGAGGGTTCTCGGCGCCTGATCAAAGGAACGCTTTTCCCTCGCCCCGGTAGGTCGCGACCTCGTCCACGATCTCGCCGTTCTCAACCAGGTAGAGGGAGTCGAAGCGCTCGCACAGCTCGCCCGCCTTGGCGTGCCGCATGTAGACGCGGTCGCCGATCCGTAGATCGGCGGTCGGCGGGCCCAGCAGGGGCGTCTGGACTTCGCCGGCCCCCTCCTCGGGGTCGAGCCTCAGGCCCGCGGGCAGCCAGGGGACCGGAAGGCGCGCCGGATCTCCGCTGCCCGAGGCGAGGTAGCCGCCGCCCAGCGCGGTGACCGTCCCGCCCTCCGGCTTGCGCACGATCGGCAACGCGAAGCCGGCCGCCGGGGTGAGGCTGAAGCGGCTGTAGTGATCGAACAGCGCGGGGGCGTAGAAGCCCGAGCCGGCGGTCACCTCGGTGACAGCGTCCTCGGCGGCGGTCAGCTCGAGGCTGCCGGTGCCGCCGCCGTTGACGATCTCCAGGTCGGCGACCTCGCCCATGGCGGCGGCGATCGCCGCGCGCCGCTTCGCCAGCTCCGTAGCCGAGCGGCGCTGCATGAACCGGATCGTGGCGCCACGCAGCCGCCGCCCCGGCGGCAGATCGCCAACCCCCGCGATCTGACCCTCGTAAGCCATCAGCGCGACCAGCTGCATCTGCGGCCGCTTCTCGACCTCCCGTGCCAACCCAACGGCCTGTTCCACGGTGTGGATCGGGGAGCGCTTCGGCCCTACCTTCACGCGCCCGCCCAATGCCCACCAGCCGGCATCGACGTCGATGCAGACTCGCACCGGCGCCGCCTGGGCCCCCAGCACCGAGTCGATCGCGTCCAGGTGCTCGACGCAGTCGACCGTCACGATCGGTGCGCCGGCCGGATTGGCGGCCGAGCGCAGCGCCAACTCCCCCAGCGCGCCCGTGTCGGCTGTCGGGTAGGCGAGCAGCAGGTTCTCGAATCCCCGTTCCGCCAGCCAGAGGGTTTCCGGCAGGGTAAAGGTCATCAGCCCCCGGAACCCCTTCTCGTCCCGGCCCAGGATCGTGGCGAGCAGCGCCCGGCAACGCACCGACTTGGAGGCAACCCGGATCGGCTTGCCCCCCGCTCGTCCAAGCATCTCCGCCGCGTTGGCCCACATCGCGTCGAGGTCGACGAAGGCAAACGGCGCCTCGACCTCCGCAAAAGCCTCCTCGTAACGCTCGTGGGTCTGCTGAGGCACGGTCACGAGCCTATCCCCGCTTCCCCCTGTTACTTCTTACAATCGGGGAATTCCAAGGAGAGGTGGCCGAGTGGCTGAAGGCACTCGCCTGCTAAGCGAGTAGGGGGCGCAAGCTCTCTCGAGGGTTCGAATCCCTCCCTCTCCGCTCCGAAGTAGGAGGAAGCCTCGTATTTGAACTACCTATCCGACGCCAGGCCAAGCTTGGCCTGGCGTCGGATAGCAATGGTTGGCTGCTACTCGCGCGAGGGCGCTGACACTCGACGACGATTGCTGAGCTTGCCGTATAGGCGCTTCCTTTCGCCGCCAGTTCAACGGCGACACGGGAATTCATCCCGCTTTCTCCGCGTTTCCTAGGCAGCAGGTATTGACCTTGCGCTGCTCGAGCACTTAGATTGGGCCAAGCATGCCGACCGTAAAAGCGGTTTCTACCAGCCAATTGCCGTCTCTGACGGCGCCCCAATGGCTGGCCTTTGCGGCATTCGTGATCGTCGTCGCGTTCGCCTTCTTTCCGAACAGCACGGTCGAACCGGGCGAGTTCAGCGACCTTCGTATTCTCGCCGCGTTCCTGATCGGGGCGCTGCTCCCGTCTGATGCCCTGATCCGCTTCGGGCGGAGCCTTTGGGCCAAGTCTCCGGCCGCCGACGTCGCAAAACGCGCCGATGAGCCAGCGACGCTGGCGGACGCTCCGCGCACGACGCTTCCGCAGGTTCTTGCTTTTGCTGCCTTTCTGGTCGCGGCGCTGCTCGTTTTGGTCAGCAACACGGTCGTCACGAAGGACGAGTTCGATCAGGTCGAGGAGCTACTCCGGGTACTGATAGTGGCGCTTCTTCCCTCCGAGGCGGCGATCCGATTTGGGCGGGCTCGCAACCTGAGCGAGGTGCAGGGCGTGACGGCTCAACACCTGAAGAGGATCTGAAGTCTCCGTCGCTGCGGAGGAGCCTCTATGCAGCTGCGGCCTGGCTAGTCGAGATCGAGCCGATCAAGTCGAGCCATGACCTCAGGGTTCGAATAGCGTCCCATTAGCTCCGCTTTCCAGCGCGGCCCGAATTCACGGCGCGGAAACATGACTCCGCTAATTTTGGCCGTCGCTCTTGAACAGCATTCTGCGGATAGTTGGCATTGCCCTCGCCGCTGCGTTGATACCCGCCGCAGTCGCGATTTATCTCCTCGTCTTTAACGCCAGCAGTCGCGCGCAATCGGTGCGGGCGCTGGAGATGCCCAAGGCTCTCTCCACCACGCAAAAGGCTCGCCGACCTGCCCCCGACCCGCGGCGTTCAGCCCGTGCGGTTCCGGCACTGGCCGAGAAGCCGGCTCGCGGACCCGCCTTCGCCATCGCCCGCCTGCGCGGCAACAGTCCGGTGGTCATGTGGCGGTCCCCCAGCCGGCGACTCTTGAGGACGGTCGGCCCGGAGACCGAGTTCGGCTCGCCGCTCGTCCTCTCGGTGGTCAAGCGGCGGGCCGGTTGGCTCGGGGTCTCCACGCCCGACCTGTCCAACGGCCGGCTCGGCTGGATCCGTCGCGACCCCCGCCAGGTCCAGGTCTACTGGACCAAGTACTCGCTGCACGCCGACCTCTCCGCTCGCACGCTCTCCGTTCACTACGGCGATGACAGCCTCGACCGCTTCGTCGTCACCGTCGGGGCGCCGGGCTCCGAGACCCCGATCGGGCGCTTCGCGATCACCGACGCGATCAGCTTCGGCTCCAGCCCCTACTACGGCTGCTGTGCCCTGGCGCTCAGCGGTCGTCAGACGCGGCTGCCCGCCAGCTGGCTCGGCGGCGACCGCATCGCCATCCACGGCACCGACGGGCCGGTCGGCGACGCGGCGTCCCACGGTTGCATCCGCGCCACCAACGCTGCCATGCGCACGCTGTTCCGCCGCGTGCCGCTCGGCACGCCGGTCTTCGTTCGGCAGTAACGCCGCGGCCGACCGGCTGGCCCTGGCCAAGCTCTACAGTCATACGCGTGCAGGCGGAATCGACATTCGGCGAGCCGGTGGAGGCCGGAAGGCGAACCAAGATCATCGCCACGGTTGGCCCCGCCAGCTGGGACCCGGCCGTTCTGGAGCGACTGATCGGGGCCGGCGTCGACGTCTTCCGCCTCAACTTCTCCCACGCGGACCGCGACCGCCATTCCCGCACGATCGAGGCGATCCGCGCCGCGACCGGGCGGGCCGGTCGCGAGGTGGCCGTGCTCGGCGACCTGCCGGGGCCGAAGCTGCGGATCGGCGAGCTGCGCGGCGACGTTGCCGAGCTGGAGACCGGCACGCATGTGACGCTGACTCCCCGGGACGTGGAGGGGGACACGGAGACGATCCCCGTCTCCTGGCCGGGCGTCACCTCGCTGCGCGAGGACCAGGAGGTCTATCTCGCCGACGGTGCGATACGCCTGCGCGTCTGCGAGCCCCAGGACGGCGAGGTGGACTGCGAAGTCGAGGTGGGGGGGACGCTGTCATCGCACAAGGGGATGAACGTGCCCGGGGCGGCCGTGGTTCCCTCCGGCGGTGCCGGCGACCTCGGCTGGGTCGACTTCGCCGTCGAGCGGGGGATCGACCTGCTCGCCATCTCCTTCGTCTCCTCGGCGGCTGACGTAGAGCAGGTGGCCGAGCGGCTGCGCGCGCTCGGCTCCGACATCCCCCTGATCGCGAAGATCGAGAAGCGCAGCGCGGCAGAGAACGTCGAGGAGATCGTTCGTGCGGCGACCAGCGGGATCATGGTCGCCCGGGGAGACCTTGGGATCGAGCTGCCGCTCGCCCAGGTGCCGGTGGTGCAGAAGCGCCTCATCCGCGCGGCGGGCAAGCAATCCAAGCCGGCGATCACGGCGACGCAGATGCTGGCCTCGATGGTCACCGCCCGCCGGCCCACCCGCGCCGAGGTGACCGACGTCGCCAACGCGATCTACGACGGCAGCGACGCGGTGATGCTCTCCGAGGAGACGGCGGTCGGCAAGCACCCGGTCGAGGCGGTCCGGGTGATGGACCAGATCGCCCGCGCCACCGAGCCCGACCTGCGATACGGCGAGTGGCTCTTCACCCGCACCGACCAGGCCACCCAGGACGTGGCCGACTCGGTCGCCCAAAGCGCCGTCGGCGCGGTCTACCGGCTCGGCCTCGCCGCCCTCGTCGTGCCGACCGCGAGCGGCCGCACGGCGCGCCTCGTCTCCGCCCACCGTCCCAACGTCCCCGTCCTGGCGATCTCCCCCCGTATAGAGACGGTCCGCCGCCTCAACCTCCTCTTCGGCGTCAAGGCGACGCTGAGCGACTACGACACCGAGGTCCGCGGCCTCCTCGACGAGTGTGCCGGCCTGGCCGCCAAGCACGGTGTGGCAAAGCCGGGAGACCTGATCGCGATAACCGCCGGCCTCCCCAACCAGGCGTTGGGCACCAACCTCTTCGAAGTGCACCGAGTTCCGGGCTGAGGACCCGGGATGTAGGGTGCCGAACCAGTGACCGACTTCGACGCGATCGCAAAGGGAATGACCCAGGCCGTGCCCTTCGCCGGCCACCTGGGGCTGGAGATAACGAGCGTCGGCGAGGGAGAGGCGGTCGTCCGCCTGCCCGAGCGCCAAGAGCTGACCAATCACGTCGGCTCCCAGCACGCCGGCGCCCTCTTCACGGTGGCCGAGACCGCCTCGGGGGCGGCCTTCGTCGGCGCCTTCGCCGAGCGCCTCGACGAGGTCACCCCCCTCGCCCGCAACGCCGAGATCTCCTACGAGAAGATCGCCAAGGGGCCGATCGACGCGACCGCCAAGCTCGGGGCGACCCCGGCCGAGCTGTTGGCCACACTCGACGCCGATGGCAAGGTCGTCTTCCCCTGCGAGATCGAGCTGGCCGACCAATCCGGCACTCGTGTCGCTACGGCGACCGTCCACTGGCACGTCCGCCTCAACAAACCCGCCGAAGCCGAAGCCGCCTAAGCGCGCGCCGAAGCCCTTCGCTCATCCGATCGCCGCCCTGATTGCGCCGAAGCTGCCGCCGACGGGGTGTGTGTAGCGGGCGAGCATCGTCTCGACGCGATGTCCGGCTACCTCGGCAAGGTCGGCGTCGTTGACGCCGACCGCCCGCAGGTGTGTGACGTAGGAGTGGCGGCACTCATGGGGGCGGATGTCGATGCCCGACCTCTCCTGGGCCGGATGCCAAACGTCGCGGTAGAAGTTGCGTTGGCGCCAGAGCCGCCCGGTCGGCGTCGGAAACAGCAACTCGCAATCGTTCTCGCCCAGCCGGATCGCCTCTTCGATCATCTTGGCCAGCGTCGCCGGGCAGGGGACGACGCGACCGGCGTCCCACTCGCCGTGGTCGGTCTTGGTGCCTTCGAGGATCGTGCCCTCGTGGGAGGTGCGGCGTACGGCCAATGCCTTGCGGTCGAAGTCCTCGCGCCGCAGCGGCAGCACCTCGCCGAGCCTCATCCCGGTGTCGGTGAAGACGCGGACCATCGCCTCGTAGCGACCGGCCGCAGCAGCGAAGCGATGCATCTCAGCGAAGGCGAAGATGCGGATCTTCCGCGGCCGCGTTCGCGCCCGAGGGTCGTTGGCGCGGACCCGGACGCCCTTGAAGGGATTGAGATGGGCGACCTCGTCGGTGATCGCGTCTTCGGCCAAGGCGGAGAGTGAGCGCAGGATGCCGACCACGCCGGTAGTCGCGCGTTCCTGGACGCGCAGCATGTGGTCGACCAGGGCGAAGGTGTGGCGGCGGCGCAGGTCTCGGAGCGGCCAGGCCGCGAGAGGAGTTCCTTCGATCTTGACCTCAAGCACGCGGCCGATCCGGTGCTCGTTCGTCGCGTTGGTGCGCGCTGAACGCGGATACCGCGACGTCCACGTAGCGAAGTATTCGCCGAGGGTCGTGGGACGGTCGCTGTCCATGCGGACCTAAGACGTGAGGCGCCTCCATCTCTGCCCCTCGGGCCACAGGAGGGCCGGTTGCAGTGTGACAGCGTTTGGATATCTTGGATATACTTGGCCCATGGCCAAGGTGCTTGTCTCATTCGACGACATGCTTCTGCGCCGCATCGACCGCGCCGCGCGGGCGAGCGGCAAGTCCCGCAGCGCCTACCTTTCTCAGCTCGCCGAAGGCGACGCCGCCCGAGGATCCGGCCCCGGAAAGACCCCCGCCGCCCGCACGGCTCTTCGCAAGCTCGATCGGCTCTTCGCGGATGCCCCCGCAGGCGACTCCACCGTTGCGATCCGTGCGGCGCGGGACGCCCGTTGAACGAAGCGGCCCTCGACGCCTCTGTCGTTCTGAAGTGGTTTCACGCCGAGGGGGAGGACCATGTGGAGGCGGCATGGGAGCTGCGCGCGCGCTTCGAGGCAGGCGAACTTCGCGTGTTGGCGCCGCCCCTGCTTTGGCTCGAGATACTGAACGTCGCCGCCCGCCGCTGGCGCTGGACAGCGGCGCAGTTAGAGCAGCTCGCCAGAGCCCTGCCGCAGCTCGGTTTTGAGCTGATAGAGCCGGAACTCGCCGGCATTGCCCGCTGGGCCGCCGCCGGTCTCACCGCCTATGACGCCGCCTATGTATCGGCCGCAGAGCAGGCAGGCGCAAGACTGGTTACGGACGACGCCGAGATCGTACGTGTGGCGCCAGGACTCGCGCTCGCGCTCGCCTAGCCCCTAGAATCCGCCCCCCCGCGCCCGTAGCTCAGTTGGATAGAGCGTCGGTCTACGAAACCGAAGGTCACA
>CAZHZI010000086.1:0-8683 GCA_964536955.1 uncultured Conexibacteraceae bacterium | reverse complement strand
TTCTTGTAGACCCGGTGGCCGAAGCCCATCAGTTTCTCCTCGCGGTTCTTCACCCGCTCGAGAAAATCGGGGATGTTCTCCACCGACTCGATCCGCCGAAGCATCCGCAGGACGGCCTCGTTGGCGCCCCCGTGCAGCGGCCCGTAGAGCGCCGCCACGCCACCCGCGACGGCGGAATAGGGGTCGACGCCGGAAGAGCCGACCGAGCGGACCGCGTTGGTCGAGCAGTTCTGCTCGTGGTCGGCGTGGAGGATGAAAAGCACGTCCAGCGCCCGCGCCAGCCGCGGGTCCGGCTCGTACTTTGCCTCGGTCTTCTTGAACATCATCGAGAGGAAGTTCTCGGCAAAGGACAGGTCGTTGTCCGGGTAGACGTACGGCAGACCCACGTTGTGCCGGTAGGAGAAGGCAGCCAGGGTGGGGATCTTGGCGATCATCCGCACCGCTGCCATGTAGCGTTGCTCGGCGTCGTCGACTTGCTTGGCGTCGGGGTAGAAGGTGGACAACGCGCCGACTCCGGCAACCAGCATTCCCATCGGGTGGGCGTCGTAGCGGAAGCCCTCGAAGAACTGCTTCAAGTCCTCGTGGACGAAGGTGTGATGAGTGATGTCGTAGGTCCAGCGATCGAGCTGCGGCCCGGTCGGAAGCTCGCCGAAGATCAGCAGGTAGGCGACCTCGAGGAAGTTGGAGCGCTCGCAGAGCTGGTCGATCGGGTAGCCGCGGTGCTCGAGGATCCCGGCATCGCCGTCGATGTAGGTGATCGCCGACCGACAGGAGGCCGTGTTGGTGAAGGCCGGGTCGTAGGACATCAGGCCGAAGTCATCCTCGGAGACCTTGATCTGACGAAGATCCATGCCCCGCACCGTTCCGTCGGCGATCGGCAGCTCATAGGTCTGCCCCGTGCGGTTGTCGGTGACGGTGAGCGACCCGGCGGCGGCGCCGTCAACGGCTGTGTCTTCGATCTGCTGCTCGGTGGCCATCACCCTCCTCGGCCGTGTTTGACTGGAGCCGCCAGTATCGCAGTTCGGATTGCCCAGCTCTTGCTTGGCGGGGACTACTCGGTGGGAGCCGAAAGCGGCTCGAACTGGGTCATCGCGTGCAGCGTCTCGAGGCGCTCGTCGATCTCCTCGCGAGTGAGTCGGGAGACGCGCTCGGTGCCGAACTCCTCGACGTTGAACGAGGCGAGCACGGTGCCGTAGCCCATCGCGCGACGCAGGCAGGGCTCGTCGAGCTCGCCGTCGTGACTGTCGAGATAGCCGAGGAAACCGCCGGCGAAGCTGTCGCCGGCCCCGGTCGGGTCGCGCACGTCCTCCAGTGGGAAGCCGGGTAGGGCGAAAAAGCCGTCGCGGGTGAAGAGCGCCGCCCCGTACTCGCCCTGCTTGGCGACCACGGCGCGCGGACCGCGGTCCATTACCGCGTGGGCGGCGCGGGCCAGGTTCGACTTGCCGGTCAGCTCGCGCATCTCGGCATCGTTGACGATCACGCAGTCGACCTCGCCGATCGCCGCCAGCAGCGAGTCCCTGGCGGTGTCGATCCAGAGATTCATCGAGTCCAGCGCGGTGAAGCGGGCATTGCCGCACTGGGCGCGGACCCGGCGCTGGAGATCGGGCTGGATATTGGCGAGGAAGAGGATGTCGGCGGCCTCGGAGGCAGCCGACAGCTTCGGCTCGAACTCGGCGAAGACGTTGAGCTGAGTGTCGTCGGTGTGGGCGACGTTGAGGTCGTAGTCGTAGTGGCCGCGCCAGAAGAAGGACTTGCCGCCCTCGACTTGCTCGATGTCGTCGACGATCACGCCGCGCCGCTCCAGCACCTCGAACTCGGCGGGGCCGAAATCGTCGCCCACCGGCCCGACCGGCCGCACCTCGGTGAAAAAGCTCGCCGCGAGGGAGAAGTGGACCGCGGTCCCGCCCAGCATCCGCTCCCGCTCCCCAAACGGGGTGCGGACGGAGTCAAAGGCGATCGATCCGACGACGGTGAGCGACATGCGGCACGGCAGCTTAGTGCCTGTCCTGCGAGACTCCGCGGCCGATGAAGGCGATCCAGATCGAAGAGTTCGGTGGGCCCGAGGTGTTGCGATATCTCGAGGTCGACGACGCTGTCGCCGGTGACGGCGAGGTCCTGGTCGACGTTGCGCGGAGCGGGGTCAACTTCGCGGATACGCATGCGACTCGCAACGACTATCTGGCCGAGCAGCAGCTGCCGCTGATTCCCGGCGCCGAGGTGAGCGGGCGCACGCCGGAGGGACAACGGGTTGCGGCGATTTTGCCCAGCGGTGGCTACGCGGGGAAGGTCGCTGTGCCGAAGCCTTTCCTGGTGCCCGTCCCAGACCAGGTCGACGACGACCGGGCCGCGGCGCTGCTGCTGCAGGGGCTGACGGCGATGGCGCTGGTGCAGCGCTGCGCACGGGTTGAGCAGGGCGAGACGGTGGTCGTCGAGGCCGCCGGGGGCGGCACCGGGACTCTCTCCGTGCAGCTCGCGAAACGGGCGGGGGCGAAGGTGATCGGCCTCGCCTCCAGCGAAGAAAAGCGGGCCTTGGTCGAGCGGCTCGGCGCCGATGCGACCGTCGACTCCCGCGCCGAGGACCTGAAGGAGGCGATCCTCACGGCCAACGGCGGCGAGAAGGTCGACGCCGTTCTCCACATGAGCGGCGGCGACGCCTTTGACGCCGAGCTCTCGGCCCTGGCGCCCCTGGGTCGGATGGTCGTCTTCGGGGTTGCCTCACGCGAGCAGCGCGACGTTTCCACGGCTGCGCTGCTGCGCGGCTCCAAGTCCGTGATCGGCTTCTGGCTCGTCCACCTGCTGGGGCGGCGCGACCTGGTCGCACCGATGATCGGCGAACTGTTCGGCGCAGTCGCCAGGGGCGAGCTGGAAGTGACGATCGGCGGGGTGTACCCGCTCTCGGAGGCCGCCCGCGCCCACGAGGACCTGACCGCCCGCCGCACCAGCGGCAAGCTCCTTTTGGATCCGACATCTGGCGCCGCCTCCTCTGCTCCCGCAAATGCCTGAGGAACCAGATATGGACAGGGATTCGCTCCCGCGTCCGGGGGCGGCTAAGTGACCGCCTTCAGCGAGCTCGGCCTTTCGCCCGACATCCAGCAGGCGCTCGACGAGCTGGGCTTCGAGGAGCCGACGCCGATCCAGGACCAGGCGATCCCGGAGTTGCTCGCCGGCCACGACGTGATCGGCCAGGCGCAGACCGGCACCGGCAAGACAGCCGCCTTCGGGCTTCCGCTCCTTCAGTACGTCGACCCTTCCAGCGACGAGGTGCAGGCAGTCGTCCTCACTCCGACCCGGGAGCTGTGCATCCAGGTGACTCAGGCGCTGCGCGCCTACGCCGAACACCTCGACGTCGAGATAGTCGCCGTCTTCGGCGGCGCCCCGATCCGCTCTCAGCAGGCTCAGCTGCGAGCCGGCGCCAACGTGGTGGTGGCCACCGTCGGGCGGATGATGGACCTGATGTCGCGCCGCTCGCTGGTCCTGACCGCGGCGCGCTACATCGTCCTCGACGAGGCCGATGAGATGCTCGACCTCGGTTTCATCGAGGACGTCGAGAAGATCCTGCGAATGTGCCCAAGCGGCCGCCAGACGGCGCTCTTCTCGGCGACGATGCCGCCGCCGGTCCAGAAGCTCGCCGAGGGCTATATGTACGACCCGACGACGATCCGGATCACGCCGAAGAAACTGACCGTCGACGCGATCGCCCAGGCCTTCCTCGAAGTGCCCGCAAAAGACAAGGCGGCGCGGCTGGTCGATCTGCTCAAGACGGAGGACCCCGAGCAGGCGATCATCTTCACCCGGACGAAAATCGGCGCCTCGAAGCTGGAGAGGACGCTGAAGGACAAAGGCCTCGACGTGAAGGCGCTGCACGGCGACCTCAGCCAGGGCGTCCGCGACGGTGTGATGATCTCCTTCAAGGACCATCGGGTGAGGCTGCTGGTGGCGACCGATATCGCTGCGCGCGGGCTCGACATCGAGCACGTCACCCACGTCATCAACTACGACGTCCCGGACTCGTCAGAGGTCTATGTGCACCGCATCGGCAGAACCGGACGTGTGGGGCGGACCGGACGCGCGATCACCCTTGTCACGCCGGCCCAGCGTGACGAGATCGGGCGGATCGAGCGGGACGTGAAGACCTCGATCGGCGAGTGGGAGACCCCGGAAGAGCGACTCGAGCACGCCCCGCGCCCGCGGCGCCGCGAGCGGAGCAAGCCGAGTGAGAACGGCGAGGCGAAGGAGGAAGTCGCAGCGGGCAATACCAAGCTCTTCGTGAACCGGGGCAACCGCAGCGGCATCACCGAGGACGACCTCCGCTGGGCCCTCCGCGAGGGCGCCGTCATCCCCGACGAGGACATCGCCTCGGTCCGGATCCTCGAGCGCTTCTCCTTCGTGGAGCTGAAGGCCGACCACGCCGATCGTGCCGTCGAGTTCCTCGACGGCACGAAGCTTCACGGTAAGGAGATTCGCCTCGAGGTCGCTAAGAAGTGAGCGTGGCGATCCGCTCGAAGAGCCGGTCGAAGTCGATCGGCTTGGAGACGTAGCCGCTGATCTCGAGGTCCATGAGAGCGGCGGTGCCTTCGGCGTTCTGGTGGGCGCTGACGATCATGGCCGGGATGTCGATTCCCTCGGCGCGCAGCTCGCGCAGGGCGTCGATCCCGGACTTGCGGGGCATCATCGCGTCGAGAAGGAGGACGTCGGGCACCTCCCCCGGCGCGTCGCGGCGCAGGAGGTCCATCACCTCTTGGCCGTCGGCGGCGGTCTCGACCTCGTAGCCGGCCAGCTCCAGTCGGGTCCGCATCAGCAGCAGGATGGTCTCCGAGTCGTCGGCGACCAGGATCCTGGTCATCGGCCGGCCTCGGCGCCGGTGGGACTGGGGCTCTCGGACGCGACCAGGCTCAGGGCCGGAAGGCGGACGCGAAAGGCCGCGCCCTCGCCGGACGTCGACTCGGCGGCGATCGTGCCGCCGTGCAACTCGACCAGAGACTTGGAGATCGCCAGACCGAGGCCGGTGCCCCCGACCCGCTGGGTGAGGCCGGCATCGCCGCGGGTGAAGCGGTCGAAGATGTGCTCGAGCTGATCCGGAGGGATCCCAGGCCCGTTGTCGATAACGGCGATCTCCACCCCCTCGCCTGCCCGGCGGGCTATCGCCCGAATCGACGCCCCGGGCGGGCAGTACTCGTGCGCGTTGGTCAAGAGGTTCACCAGCACTTGGCGAATTCGATCCGGCTCGACGGCGACCCTGGGCAATGCGGGGTCGATCTCGGCCTCCAGCGATTGGCTGCTGGCCTCGGCCTGGGCGCGCAGCGCGCGCACCGCATCCTCGACCAGGGAGCCCACCTCAGTCGGGACCGGCTTGATCGCAAGCCGCCCCGCATCGCTGCGCGCGAGGTCGAGAAGGTCGTTGAGGAGGCGGACCAGGTGGCGCGCGTTGTCGAGGATGATCTCGACCGTCTCGGCCTGCTTCGGGCTTAGCTTCTCGCGCTCCAGCATCAGCAGCTCGGCGAACCCCTGCACCGAGGTGAGGGGGCTGCGCAGCTCATGGGAAGCGGTGAGGACGAACTCGTCCTTCATCCGGTCGAGCTGATCGCGCCGACCGGCCTCGCGCTGCAGCTCGCCGGCCATCTCGTTGAAGGCGGCTCCGAGCGTGGCGGTCTCGGCAGGTCCGCCCACCTTGACGCGGGCCTCGAGGTTGCCGGCGGCCAGTCGCTCCGAGGCGTCGACCAGCTCCTCCAAGGGGCGACGCATCGTGGAGATCAGGCCGCCGAAGAGCAGGACGGCGCCGAACAGGCCGGCCACCAGCCCGGCGCCGACCAGGATCGCGGTGGCGCGCGTGTCGCCGGCGACGTCGTCACGTAGCTGCCGGCGACGCTGCCGCTGTGTCGCGATCTGCGCGCGGGCGGCGGCGGGACGGTCCCCCTGAACGAGGCGGACCAGTGCAGCAGCCTCCCGCTGGTAGGAGCGGGCAGTGTCGTTCTCGAAGTCCTGGCGCTCTTGGAAGAGCCGGCCGACGCCGATCACGGCGAGGCCGGCCAGCAGCGCGAATGCGACTGCGAAGCCGATTTTCAACCGGTTGGCGAGCGATGGGTTCAAGCGTTGTCCTCTCCGAGAATATGCTTGCCCACACTATGGGCGACGAGGCTACAGGCACGGCCGACGGTGTCGATGTGCCCGAGGGAATCGACCGGACGGGGGTCGAAAGCTGGTTCGCCGCACACTTGCCCGGAGTGGAGCTGCCGCTTTCCTTCGAGCGGATCTCCGGCGGGCACTCGAACCTGACCTACCGGGTGAGCGACGCCGCGGGGGGGCGCTGGGCGCTGCGGCGGCCGCCGCTGGGGAAGCGGCTGGGGTCGGCGCACGACATGGCGCGCGAGCACAAGGTGGTCTCAGCGCTGGGCCCGACGCCCGTCCCCGTCGCTCCGGTGGTGGGACTTTGCGAGGACGAGAGCGTCAATGGCGCGCCGTTCTACGCGATGGAGTTCGTCGAGGGGCCGATCCTGCGCGGCCTCGCCGAAGCGGAAACCTTCCCGGACGAGGCGAGCAGGCGGGCGATCGGCGAGCGGGTGGTCGACACGCTGGTCGCGATCCACGCGGTCGACCCGGACTCCGTCGGCCTGGCCGACCTTGGCCGCAAGGAGGACTACGTCGCCCGCCAGCTGCGTCGCTGGCACGGGCAGTGGGAAAAGTCGCAAACGCGTGAGCTGCCGGCGATCGACGACGTTCACGACCGCCTCGCGGCAAGGATCCCCGAGCAGGGCCCGGCGACGATCGTCCATGGCGACTACCGGCTGGACAACATGATCCTCTCGCCCTCCGGCGAGGTCGCCGCGGTCGTCGACTGGGAGCTCTGCACGCTGGGCGACCCGCTTGCCGATGTGGGGCTGCTGATGGTCTACTGGCCGGAGCGTGGCGATCAGACGATCGCCCTCGGCCGGCCCGCCAACCTGGCGCCCGGCTTCCCCACCCGCGACGAGCTGAGGGTCCGCTACGGCGAGCGCTCGGGCCGCGACCTCGCCCAGCTCGACTTCTTCGTTGCGCTTGGCTACTGGAAGCTGGCGATCATCCTCGAGGGCGTCTACGCGCGCTACGCCGCCGGTCAGTACGGCAAGGTCGATGAGGGCATCCAGCAGTTCGCGCGCTTGGTCGAACGCCTCGCCGAAGCCGCCGACGAGGCCGAGCGCCGCGGCGGTTGATTCGTCCGAATCCCTTGACTCCATCCGAGCCGCCTTCTACATCACGGTTCTGCCTAACCGGACGACAGCGACACAAAAGGGGCGGCCTCGAGCCGCCCCTTTGTGTTTAGCTGAGCAGACAAGCCGATTGTCTGGGCGCTTGACAGCGCCCAGACAGGTTGAAAGGGTCCGGCCAGAACTGAAAGGGGGGACTCGCACAGGCGGTCCTCCCGGCCCTTCCTCGTCCCCGATCCAAGGAGATCTTCTGTGAAGCAGATTCGAAAGCGGTTCACGTACGCAAACGTGATGTCGTCAATTGCCGTATTCCTCATCCTCGGTGGCGCCACAGCCATCGCGGCGAAGAAGATCGGCACAAAGCAGCTGAAAGCCAATTCGGTCACCACGGGCAAGATCAAGAAGAACGCCGTGACCACGGCCAAAATCAAGAACAACGCCGTGACCGGCGCCAAGGTCAACGAGTCCACACTCGGCGCCGTACAGAACGCGACCACTGCGCAGAACGCCGTCAACGCAGCGAACTTCGAGAAGTTCGTCCCGTTCGGCATCATCACCGCGAGCGGGGGCGAGTCGAAGCCGCTGGTCAACTACGGGCCGTTCTCGTTGACCGGCCAATGCGTTGTCGATGGGCTAAACCTCGAGGCACGTGTCGTATTTGCGACCACCGAGGACCACACGGCGTTTGGCGGGGACGACGCCAGCGAAGGCGATGCCGGTCCAGCCACGCCGGAGACCGATCGCATAATCGAAGATCCAGGTGCGAGCAGCTCCGGTGCCGCCGATACCTCGGACGGTTACGACGACCAGTTCAACGCACAGGCGCCGAGCGGTCGCTCGTGGGCCGGCACCGTTCAGTCATGGGCCAGCAAAGACGCCAATCAGTGCCGTTGGAGCGGCTACATCCTGAAGACGTCCTAACGGCCATCTAGTTCATAAGCGAAAAAGAGGGCGGCCGGATGGCCGCCCTCTTTTGTGCCTGCTTATGCCTTAGATCGCGCGTGGGGCGTGCTTGGTGGCCAGGTCGCCGGTTGTCTCGGCCTCCACGCGCTTTGCCCAGCGGTTGAGTTCGCGGCGGGCCAGGACCATTTTGTGGACCTCGTCGGGGCCGTCGGCCAGGCGGAGCATGCGGCTGAAGCGCCAGAGGGCGGCGAGGGGGGTGTCGTCGGTCATGCCCAGGGAGCCGTGGATTTGGATTGCCCGGTCGAGGACGTCCATGACCATGTTGGCGGCGACGATCTTGATCGCGGAGATCGCCTGGCGGGCGGCGCGCTTGCCCTCCGTGTCCATCTTCCAGGCGGCGTAGAGAGTGAGCAGGCGGGCCTGGTCGATCTCCATGCGCGAGGCGGCGATCGACTCCTGCACGAACTGCTTGTCGGCGAGCGGGCCGCCGAACGCCTCGCGCTCGTTGGCGCGACGGCACATCATCTCCAGCGCCCGCTCGGCGGTGCCGATCGCCCGCATGCAGTGGTGGATGCGCCCCGGGCCAAGGCGGTCTTGGG
>CAZHZI010000085.1:0-8950 GCA_964536955.1 uncultured Conexibacteraceae bacterium | reverse complement strand
GTCACGTCAGGGTCGACGTCCACGAGGGCCGCAACCTGGACGCCGAAGCCACCTCGTACCGGGAGATCTCGGTCCGGGTCGACGCCAACATGTCGCCCGACGAAGCCCGCCGTCTGATCGGCGACTTGCAGCACGCCATCGCACTGGCCGAGGAGGTTCCGGCATGAGCACTCTCGCGGAAACCGTCATCGCCCTTGGCAGGCTGTCGCTCGACTTCGGCCGGGTGGACCGCATCACCTACCACCCCGACGGCGAAACCCTGGAGTCCGACACCGACCACACGGTGATGCTCGGGTTGGTGGCGTGCGCGTTCGCCGCCCGTTTCCCGGTGCTGAACCTGGACCTCGGCCTGGTCGCCCAGTTCGCTCTCGTCCACGATGTGGTCGAGGTGTACGCCGGTGACACCCCGACGCTGCGCATCAACGACGACCAGCGGGCGAGCAAGGCAGAGCGTGAGGAAGCCGCGCTGGCCCGCATCCGAGATGAGTTCACCGCTCTGCCGTGGCTGGCCGCGATGATCGGACGCTACGAGGAGCGCACCGAGGCCGAAGCGCGCTACGTCAAGGCGCTGGACAAGCTGCTCCCGAAGATCACGCACATCCTGAACGGCGGTAAGACCCTGCGGGACCAAGGGTTCACGCCGGACGAGCTGCGTGCTCGGTACGACCAGCAGATGGACGAGCTGCTGGTGTACGCCGCGGACTTCCCGGCGTTGTTCCACCTCCGCATCCTCCTGCTCGACCACGTCTACGAGACGGTCCAGCTCGCCGCCGCTGGGTCGGTTTCCCCCAAGGGGGAAACGTCATGACCGCCTCCATCCCCGTCGGCCCCCAACCCGCCCCCGGCGCCCCTGTTGGTCAGCCGGTGAACCCGGTGGATTGGTTCCGCCGGTGCCCGGTCGGCGGGACGACGTTCGTGAAGCCCCCGGCCCCGGCCGCCGAGACCACCACGCCGACGAACCTGCCCGCGCGGATCCGCCGGTGGTTCGAGGACAACTGCGGCCCTGACGCCGGGGACGCCGCACTGCGCGCCGTGTACGCCCTGCTCGCCCTGCACTCCGAGCGCCGCACCTACGACGCCTGCGGCCACGACCACCCGCTCAACCCCGACCACACCCTCCCCGCCGGACTGGTGGCCGTCGACGAGGTCGGCGTGGTGTGCGAGGACGGGTACGAGTACTCGGCGTGCTCCTCGTGCTGCTGCGACACCAACGGGTACATCACCGAGGAGTGCGCCACGGGGCACGACGGGGACTGCTGGCCGTGCCTGCTCCACCGGACCGTCGCCGACGTGCTGGGTCTGCTCTACCCCGAGGCTGCTCCCTCCGTCGAGCCCCGGTTCGGCGACACCGTGCACCTGCACATGGACGACAAGACCGTCACCGGCGTGCTCACGGACGACGACGGAACCCGCCGAGTCGTCGTGGACGGGCTGGGCTACCTGATCGACGTTCCGGGATGGGACCGCCGCATCGAACTGGCCGCCGCCCTGCCCGAGCCCACCAAGGAAGCGTGAGCCATGAACGCCAAGACGTATGTCTTCCGCGAGAGCGACGGCTCCCGCTTCCGGTTCCTGGAAACCGAGACCAAGGACGGTCGCTTCGGGGCGAACCTCCTCCAGGACGGTTGGCTCGGACATGTCCACGTCACGCCGATGGCGCTTCTCGCGAACTTCACTGCGTACCCGGACTCCGTCGGCAAGCAGCACCGCCCGTTCATCACGCTCCCCGCCGACCAGCCCAGCTACGAGACGCTGACCGACCTCACGATGGAGCAGAAAGCCGCCCTGCCTGCCCGCTTCCACATCCCCGTGTGGACGGACTCCATTCCGGGCGCGTTCATCTGCACGGTGTGCTGGGTCGAGGGCGAGATGGTGTCGTGGCCGTGCCGGTCTGCGCTGAGCCGGGGGTGGGACTTGTTCGACGACCCGAGGCGCGTGGTCCCGGTCTCCGAGGGTCCTCCTGTCGTATCAGGAGGTGGGGCATGACCACCTCCGTCCTGTCCCCGTCCGAGCGTCGTGTAGCCACCCTCGCCGCCAACGGGACGACGAACCGGATCATCGCCCGCCTCCTGCACATCACGGTATCCACTGTGGAGCAGCACCTCACCAGGGTGTACCGGAAGACCGGGGTGGACCGGCGGGCCGATTTGGGTTCGTGGTTGGCGGGCAACCCGGCGGTGGCGGCATGAACAAGCGACCCCTGGTGCTGGACGCCTTCGCCGGGCCGGGTGGATGGGACACCGGCCTACGCCTCGCCGGGTATGACGGGTACGTGCTCGGCATCGAGCACGACATGGCCGCCTGCCGCACCGCTGTGGCAGCCGGTCACCCGCGGGTGCGGGCCGACGTGGCGTCGTTCCCCTTGGCGCACTTGGCCGGACAAGTCGACGGGCTCATCGCGTCCCCGCC
Source organism: uncultured Conexibacteraceae bacterium (assembly GCA_964536955.1). GTDB lineage: Bacteria > Actinomycetota > Thermoleophilia > Solirubrobacterales > 70-9 > CAZHZI01. Next base: position 6,541 of record CAZHZI010000085.1, on the reverse strand, counting down.
GTGCCAAGCGTGGTCCAACGCCGGGAAGCGCGACGGCTTCGAGGACCAGGCCAAGGTGTACGAGCGGATCGCCGCGTTCGCCGGAGGCCGGGCACCCGCAGACGTCGAGTGGGTTGACGAACGGTCGAAGCTCACCGCCGAGCCGATGCGGTGGGCCGTGGCGTTGCGCCCGCGGTGGATCGCACTCGAGCAGGTGCCGCCGGTGCAGGAGCTCTGGGAGTACACGGCGATCCTGCTGCGCAAGCTCGGCTACCGGACGTGGACCGGGATCCTGTCGGCGGAGGAGTACGGGGTGCCGCAGACCCGGCGCCGCGCGATCCTCACCGCCAGCCTGGACGGACCTGTGGGCAGGCCGGTGCCGTCGCACCAGCCGTACAAGGCGGGCCGGGATGTGATCACCGAACCGGACCTGTTCGGCGACCCGTTGCCGCCGCCGGTGTCGATGGCACAGGCGTTGGGTTGGGGGCTACCCGAGCAGCCGTGTCCGGTCGTGATGACTGCGCGCGGCCGGCAGACCGGGCATGACGTACTGCGGGGATCGCCCTGGCGTCACGAGTGGTGGAAGCAGCAGATCGCCGAAGGCAACTGGGTGTCGATGGCGCCCGCGGGGGTGACCTCGGCAATGGTCGACCCTCGGCCCGCGCCCGCGCCCGCGCACACCATCACCGGCAAAGGCACGGCCGCGTGGGTGATGCGCTCCAACTACGGGACCGGCGGAGTCGCCGAGGACCGCGGCGAACGTGAGCCGGACGAACCCGCGGCCACCGTCACGAGCAAGGTCAAGGGCGCGAAGTGGCTCCTCCGCAACGGCAACCAGCCGAACGCCGCGTTGCGCGAGACCGATCTGCCTGCCCCCACGGTCGCGTTTGGTCACAACGCATCATCCATCGAGTGGGTTGGTGGCAAGCAGCAGTCGACGCAGGTCACCGTCGCCGAGGCAGGCGTCCTGCAGTCCTTCCCGTGGGACTACCCGTGGCAGGGCAACAAGACCGCTCGCTATCGGCAGGTGGGCGACGCGATGCCCCCCTTGCTGGCCATGCATGTTCTGCGCCCGTTGCTTACGCAAGCCGGATGGAGGAGGTCAGCAGCATGACCGCGCGACCGTACAAGCACACGCGCCGCAGGGGTAGGACGGTTGATGTCCACGTTCTCGTGTGGACCACAGCCAACGGACCGGTGCCCGAGGGTCACGTGGTCCACCACAAGAACCACGTCAAGCACGACAACCGGCTGGAGAACCTCCAGTTGATGACGCACGAGGAGCACTCGCGGCATCACAACGACAAGCACGCGCGGACTCGCGCGTGTGAAAGCTGTGGCACGCAGTACACGCCAGCGGCGACCAAACGCGGGCGAAGCCGCACCTGCTCACCGCAGTGCTTCCGAGACCTCGTATCCACCAATAGGGCTGGGAGCGGGAACGGCCAGGCGAAGTTGACCGAGCAGCAGGTGGTCGAGATCCGCCACCGAGCAGCGACAGGCGAGATGCAGAAGGCCCTCGCCGCCGAGTTCGACATCAGCCCGATGACCGTCTCGAACATCGTCAACAGGCAGACGTGGCGCCATGTCGTCTAACCCGCCGGTGCTCGCCGCGGCGGTTCTGGCCCCGTTGCTCACCATCTCCGCCGCTGTTGCGGCGTGACCCCCAGGAGACAAAGTGATCAAGGACAACACCGATGAGGCGGCTTCGCCAGAAGCCTGCGGCGCTCCGGCCCACCCCGCCGAGTACGAGCACCTGATCAGCGATGAGAACTACAGCGTCCGCGTCCCCGAGTTCACGGACCAGACCCGAATGCTGGCAGCGAAGGCGATCGCCGAGTCGATCGTCGGCGGCGGGGCTGACGAGACGCCCGTGTCGACGGCGTGGCTCGCTGGCAAGGCAACCTCGGTTCGCCTCTCCAAGCACGTCGACAAGCAGCCTGAGGACGTCGGCTGCTACTGCGACGACGAGGGCTGGTGGTGCGAGGAGGGCGACAGCCCGCGCGTGGACTTCTGGCAGTTCTCCCGCTCCGACCTGTCCGAGTACGAGCGGCGCGGCGAGGCCGAGCTGGACGGCATGAGTCCGGTCGAGACGGTGACGAAGCAGTACCAGGTCCGACACAAGGACGACCCGGAGACGGACCAGCTCGACGACATCGGCGACGCGGTGCAATGGGCTGATAGCCACGCGGATACCACCGTGTTCGAGCGCACCGTCACCACGACCGTCGTGAAGACCGAGTGGACCGAGGTGTCGGGATGACCACCTCCTCCACCCCCGAGGTCGCCCCGCTGCCCGACGTGCCCTTCCACATCGGCCTCACCGGCGGCCCAATCCACGCGGTCGAGCACCGCTACACCGTCCTGCCTGACCGGCACGTGGCGACCGTGTGCGGGACCCGCGCAGTAGTCGCCCGCAAATGGGGCGGGTTCACCCGCACCAACTCCTACCTGATCCGCCGCGACCTGTGCCCCCAGTGCGCCTGGTTCGTGGCACTGGAGACGGACACGACCGCCGCGGAGCTCACGGCCATCACCCCGACCGGTATCCAACTGGCGGCGCTCGGTCGGGCCATGCCGGACCCGCTGCTGCTGGTGCGGATCTGCGAGCACCTCCTCACGTCTGCGGACGAGGTGGAGCACGACCCGTTGGCACACCTTCTCGGGCACATCACCGCACACGCGCCGGTACTGCTGTCGTCCGAGGACTGCGCTGCAGGCGAATGCGACCACGACGAGACCGAGGACTGCTACGGGGAAACCCCGACCGCGGCATGCGAGGCGTGTTCGTTTCGTACCGGGTCGTGGGCCGGGGAATGGGAAGGCCAGTTCGTCATCACCGTTCCGGCGCCGTGCGCGGTGCTTCCCGCAGTGGCCGCGCACTACGAGCTGGAGGCGGCGAAGTGATGCGCGCCTTGTGTGACAGCGAAGCACGCTATGCTGTCAGCCATGAGCAGCCGGGTGGTGAAGCGGGCGTTCAAGTACCGCTTCTACCCGACCGACCAACAAGCCCATCTCCTGATCCGGACGTTCGGGTCGGTGCGCTACGTCTACAACCGGGCGCTTGCCGAGCGGTCCCGCGCTTGGACGCAGGAGCAGCGGCGGGTCACGCACGCCGAGACCGACAAGATGCTCACCGCGTGGAAGCGGGACCCCGACACGGCGTGGCTTACCGAGCCGTCCAAGGGGCCTTTGCAGGCCACGTTGAGGGACCTGCAAACCGCGTACGTCAACTTCTGGCAGAAGCGGGCGCAGCATCCGCGGTTCAAGTCGAAGCACAAGAGCCGCCAGTCCGCGACGTTCTACTCGAACTGCTTCACCTGGCGGGATGGCCGGATCACTCTGGCCAAGCAAGCCGAGCCGCTGGACATCGTGTGGTCCCGGCCGCTACCCGAGGGAGCGGAGCCGTCGAGTGTGACGGTGACCCGAGACCGTGCCGGACGCTGGCACGTGTCGATCCTCTGCGAGGACACAGTGCACGAGGGCCCGGCCACGAACTCGATGGTGGGCATCGACGCGGGCATCACCTCCCTGGTGACGCTGTCCACCGGGGAAAAGATCACCAACCCTCGCCACGAGAAGCGCGACCGCGCGCGACTGCGCAGGGCTCAGCAGAACGTCAACCGGAAGCAGAAGGGCTCCGCGAACCGGGAGAAGGCCAAGGTTCGGGTCGCGAAGATCCACGCGCGCATCGCCGATCGACGGCGAGACGCACTGCACAAGCTGTCCACGAGGCTGATCAACGAGAACCAAGTGATCTGCATCGAGGACCTGTCAGTCCGCAACATGGTCCGCAACCACTCCCTCGCTCGTTCGATCTCCGACGCAGGCTGGTCGGAGTTGCGGCAGCAGTTGGAGTACAAGGCGGCCTGGTACGGGCGCGAGGTGATCGCGATCGACCGTTTCTATCCGAGCAGCAAGACGTGCTCGGCGTGCGGGGCGATCGTCGGAAAGTTGCCGCTAGGCGTTCGGGAGTGGACGTGTCGCTGCGGCGCACGTCACGACCGCGACGTGAACGCGGCACGCAACATCTTGGCCGCGGGGCTCGCGGTGTCAGCCTGTGGAGACGGAGTGAGACCTCCTCGCTCCTAGAGCGAGGAGGCATCTGTTGCTGAATCAGGAATCCCCCGCCCTCGGGAATGGGGGGAATGTCAACGAGCCTGTACCCACCCGACCGGATCTCCGCGCCCGACTCATCCGCGAGTTCGACGGGCTGCCGTCGGAGTTCATCCACCCCAGCGAGTTCGGTGGCTACGACGTCGACAGCGCGGCGGCTGCCGACATCGCGCTAGCCGTGGTGGAGCCAGTGCAAGCCCAACTCCGGGCCTCCGTGGAGAACCTGCGCGGCGACTTCAGGAGGGTCCGCGAGCAGCGCAACGAAGCACGGGCCCAGCTGTCCCAGCAGGCGTCCGACAATGTCGCGCTCCGCAACGTGGTCCGGTGGCTGGAGCGTGATGTCGCGCATCTGCGTGCCGAGGCCGCCAGCCTGTCGGAGGGGACGGTCAACACCATCCCCGACGACGCCCTGGCGCGGCTGTCTGCTGTGATCCTCGCGGACGAAGAGGACCAAGTCGACGCCGTCGACGGCCAGGTGCAGCGGGTCAGCTCGGAGTTCCGGGCCGGGTATCTGGCTGGCACCAAACGCGCCGCCCAGGTTGTACGCGAGGAGCCCGGAGGGTGGCGGGGGTCGTGGCCGACTGCCCCGTCCACCGTCCCCTCCGACTGGGCGCGGCAGATCTACGACGGCGTCGTGTCCCGGTACGGCCGCACCGACCAGGCCGCGACCCTCGCGGAGGAACTGGCCGACCTGGTCCGGTCGTGGCTGGCCCCGTCCGCCACGGACCCGCAACCCCAAGCGTGCTCCAAGTTGCTCCAACCCTTGGAGCAGACGCAGCCGTCGGACACCTGCTGGGCATGCAGCAAACCCGGCATCCAGTACCAGCCGTTCAGCGGCGGCCGCGAGTACTTCTGCCCGACCTGCGAGGACACGTTCCCCTACCGCGAGGGGCAGGCACCGCGCCGTGCGCAAATGCTCCAGGACGGACGTTTCGAGGAACTGAAAGCGGAGATGGCCGAGCACCTGGCCGCTGCTGTCCCGGTACCCGTAGACGAACCAGCCACACCGACAACGACCGGGGCTGACCCGAGCCTGACGGCACTCCGGGTCTTCCGAGGGGTGCTCGACGTCCCGCCATGGGCTTGGTTCGAGACGTCACCAGGGCTGTTCACCTACCAGACCTCGCGGGAGGACGCCGCCTCGGACGCCGCCGCCAACCACGGGCGGTCCACCAACCTGACCTTGGAGCAAGCCCGGCATTCCAACTTCGGGGCGCTCGTCGAGGTCGCCGCGCCGCAGGCCAGTTCCACCCCAACCCCTTCCCCGGTCACACCAGAGGAGGCGTGAGCCATGCCTCGGAAACCGACTGGAGCCGATTGGGCGAAGGGCTTGCCGGAGCGTCTAGTCCACGCTGCGGCGATGGCGCTGGTCGACCACACCCCCGGCGACGATCACACCGAGCCTGCGGCAAGGAAGGCCACGGCCGCCGTGCTGCGCGCACTGACCCGAGCCGACTGCCCCAAGACCATCGCCGCCATCGACATCCGGTTCTGGGCCAACGACGTCGAGCGTCCGCTGGAGAACCTCGCGCCTGCTTCTCCTGTACAGGAAGGAGAACCCGCGTGACCGTCCCTTGGGTCGGAGAGTCGTCCGACGAGTACCGCGCCGTGTGCCTCTACTCGCTCAACCCCGACACACCACCGTGCGACCAACCCGCGACCGTTCACATCCTCACCGAGTCCGACAAGCACGGGCTCGTCAGCCTCGTGTCCTGCGACGACCACGCCCCCACAGCACGGGTGAGCGGCCGGTACGTCGACGAGCACGTCTACGGCGGAGTGTGTGGGTTCCCGTCCACGGTCTGGCTCTTCGAGCCCGAGAACCGATGCGCGCTCGACGACAGCGGCGAGGAGCCCGTGCTCTGCGGCGTGGCCGTACAGGAAGGAGAACCCACGTGAGCCGCCGACAGCCACCACTGCGCCCGGTCCCGCCGCCACTCCAGCCCCGGCACCCGGACTGCCCCCTCTGCCACGAGGAAACCCGCTACGAGGACGACGGCTACGCGTGCGAACGCTGCGACGCGTGGTGGCCCGAGCGGGTCACCGGCGCCGAACCCGGCGACTGGCACGACCCGGACGCACCGCAGTGCGCCGAGACCGTGAAGCCCTACCTGGACAACACGTGGATCCCGGACGACGACCCGCGCAAGGAGCGGGAGTACCGGTGCCTGCTTGATGCCGGCCACTACGAGCCCGGCGGGGACTCCATGCACGCGAACCACGAGATGACCGCGTGGGCGAGGGGGTGGCACTGATGGGTGACGACCTCACGCAGGCCGTGCTGGGCGAGCGGCTCCGCCTCGGCCGCAAGCGTGCGGACCTGAGCCAGGAGCAGGTGGCTGCCCGGACCGGCATCCCCCGCACGGCGCTGTCCGACGTCGAATGCGGTCACCGCCGCGTCGACAGCCTGGAACTGAAGAAGCTGTCCGACGTGTACGGCGAGAGC
>CAZHZI010000084.1:0-9021 GCA_964536955.1 uncultured Conexibacteraceae bacterium | reverse complement strand
CTACGCCGTCTTCGACGAGCAGCGCTACTTCCTCCCGGGGGACGAAGGCAAGACGATCGAGGTCGCGGGGACGAGGGTCGGGCTGACGATCTGCGAGGACTGCTGGGTCGAAGGCCCGCCCGCCTCGACCGAGGCGGCTGCGGGCGCCGAGCTGATCGCGAACCCGTCCGGCTCCCCCTACCACCGCGGCAAGGGCCGCGAGCGTGAGGAGATGTTCGCCGCCCGCGCTCGCGCCTATGGGACTCACTTCGCCTTCTGCAACCTCGTCGGCGGACAGGACGAGCTGGTCTTCGACGGCCAGAGCTTCGCGATCGATCCGAACGGCGAGGTCATTGCCCGCGCCGCCCAATTCGAAGAGGACCTGCTGGTCTACGAGCTTCCCCCCTCGGGCGAAGCACGGCTCACCGAGCCCTTGCCGGACCTGGCCGAGGTCTACAAAGCCCTTGTCCTCGGCCTGCGCGACTACGTCGGCAAGAACGGCTTCCGCCACGTCGGCCTGGCGCTCTCGGGAGGTATCGATTCCGCCCTGGTGGCCCTGCTCGCGGCAGACGCAGTTGGGCCGGAGAACGTCAGCTGCGTCGTCATGCCCTCCCCACATTCCAGCCAGGAAACACAGGCCGACGCGCGGACTATCGCAACCAACCTCGGTTGCCACCTGATCGAGATCAAGATCGACTCGACGATGTCCGCATATGAGTCGGCTCTGGGCGAGTCCTTTGCCGGCGCGACCGGCGGCCCGGAGGCCGAGCCGCTCCCCCGCGACCCCACCCGGCCTTCGGAGCCGGACCTTGCCGCCGAGAACCTCCAGGCTCGAATCAGGGGCAACCTGATGATGGCCCTCTCCAACAAGCACGGTTGGCTGGTTCTGGCGACCGGCAACAAGAGCGAGATGTCGGTTGGCTACGCGACGCTCTACGGCGACATGGCGGGCGGCTTCGCCGTGATCAAGGATGTGCCGAAGACCCTTGTCTACAGGTTGGCCCGCCATCGCAACGCGGAGGCCGGCCGCCAGCTGCTCCCGGCCTCGGTGCTGGAGCGAGCACCCTCGGCAGAGCTACGGCCCGATCAGCTGGACACCGACTCCCTCCCCCCCTATGACCTGCTCGACCGGATCCTCGCCGACTATGTCGAGCGCGACGAAGGCCGCGAGGAGATGATCGCCGCCGGGATGCCGGCCGACGTCGTCGACGAGGTGCTCCGGATGGTCGACCGCTCCGAGTACAAGCGCCGCCAGGCGGCTCCCGGGATTCGGATCACCCCGAAGGCGTTCGGCAGAGACCGGCGGCTGCCGATCACCAACCGCTTTCGCGGTTAGGCGGGCCGCGGCCTGATTGCGACGGTCATCTGGGCGAGAGCGCAGAGGCGATCCTCGGCGTCACGGACCTCCGCTTCCCAGATCCAGGTGGTTCGGCCTCTGTGGCGGGCCCGGGCACGGACCTCGGCCGAGCCCTCGGTGATCGGCCGGATGAAGTTGACGCTGATCGACTGGCCCATCGCGATCATCCCGTCCTCGAGCACGGCCAGCGCCGAGGCCCGCGAGCAGATGCTCTCCACCAGGGTCGACATCACGCCGCCGTGCATCAGGCCGACCGGCTGGCGCAACTCTTCGCGCATCTCGATGCGTGCCCGAGCGTCGTCGGGATCGCTGTCGAGCCACTCCGTGCCGAGAAGCGCGTCAAAGTGGGAGAGCGCGTCGCGCGGGTCATCCGCCATCGAGGGCAGACCTTACCCGCGGGGCTGCTCCCGTAGGCTTCTCGGCCGATGAGCGCGGAGCGAGCAAATATCCAAATCCGGTTCTCTGTGCCGCGAGCGAAGCGCGAAGCTGCCTGATGGCACTCAGCGAAGATCAGAAGGCGATGCTCCGGCTGCTGGCGCAGCGCGAACAGGGATATGAGGACCTCGCAGCCCTGATGGGGCTGAGCGTCGCCGAGGTCCGCACCAAGGTGAGGGAGGCGTTGGAGGAGATCGATCGGGCCGCGCCAGGTGTCGAGCCTTCGCCGGCGCCGAGGCAATCCGAGCCGCAGAGGGCCGACGAGATTTCTCCAGAGCCCGTGAAGCCCGCTCCAATGGCCACGCCAGAGCCGCCGAGGGCTTCCGCTCCTTCGCCCAAGGCCGCTCCCGCCAAATCGGCAGCCAAGGCTCTCCTGCCGGCCGACCGCCGCTTGCGGATCGGCGGTGCTGCGGCGGGCGCGGTTCTCCTCGTTTTCATCGTCCTGCTCGTCGCCGGGGTTTTCGGAGGCGGTGAGGCAAGCGACCCCGCCGACGACGCCTCAACCGACACTCCGAGCACCACGACGGCCAGCTCCGAGGGCCTCACTCAGGCCGTGCTCTCACCGGTGAACGGCGGCGATGCCGGCGGCCGGGCGCTCTTCGGGCGGGTCCGCAACACGGCTGTGCTGCAGGTCGAGGCCGAGGGCCTCGACCCTTCGCCGCGAGGCGCGTCCTACACGATCTGGCTCTACCGCTCCCCGAAAGTCGTATTGCGGATCGGTGCCGTCAAAGTGGGCGAGTCCGGCGGCATCTCCGCCCAGCTCCCCGTCCCCGCCGAGGTGCTGGCATATGTGGCGGGCGGCGCCTTCGACCAAATCGACATCTCGCTGACCCCCGACACGGCGTACGAGGCCGAGGTCGCCGAAGCGAAAAAAGAGAAACGCCTTCCCGCCTACACCGGCACAGACGTTCTGCGCGGAAAGATCACCGGCCGGCTGGTCGAAGGCTCGGCCTCCGGGGGCTAGGGCAGGAGCTTGCCGGGGTTCATCACCCCAGCCGGGTCCAACCGGTCCTTGACAGCTCTCAGGACGTCTAGTCCGTCGCTTCCGATCTCCTTTTCCATATAGGGGGCGTGGTCGCGGCCGACTGCGTGATGGTGGGTGATCGTCCCCCCCGCCGCGACGATCGCCTCCGAGGCGGCGCGCTTGACCGCCTTCCACTGGTCTGTCTCCTCGCCGTGGCGGGCACGGGAGATGAACGTGAAGTAGAGGGAGGCGCCGTCGGGATAGGCATGTGACAGATGGCAAAAGACGAGCCCAGGCGTGCCCTGGGCGGTGAGGGAGCCGCGGATCGCGGCGGCGACCGCGCCGTGCAGCTCCCCCAGCCGCGTCCAGGTGTGGGAGGTCTCCAGCGTCTCGACCATCGCTCCCATGTCCATCAGCGTGTCGCGCAGATAGGGGCCCTGGAACCGACCGTGCTCCCAGGAGCGGCCTGCCCTCTGTCCGACGTAGGCGGCGCCGCCCGAACGCAGCGTGCGCGCCACCAGCGCCCGGCGGCGGGAAACCGACTCCTCGTCCCCTTCGACCCCGACCACGATCAGGCAGCCGTTGCGCTTGCCCCGCACTCCCAGGTAGCTGCCGAACAATCTGCGCGCGACGCCGCGCGGGCCCGAGAGAGCGAGCGACACCCGTGTCTCCTCCTCGTCGGAGACGCGGATCACGTCGGGCAGGCACGGTCCCTGGGCCATCCGCCGGACGATCTCCGCGCCGGCTTCGAAGCTCTCGGCGATCCAGGCTTCGTAGCGTCGCGCTCTCGGTGCCGGGCGAACCCGCACGGTCACCTCAGGAATTACTCCCAGCGTGCCCTCGGAACCGACGATAAGCTCGCGCAGGGCCGGGCCGGCGGCGGTATGAGGCGTTTCCAGGGTGCGCAACTCGCCGGCGGGAGCGATCAGGCGGACCGAGCTGACCAGAGCATCGAAGCGCCCGTAGCCGCTCGAGGACTGCCCTGCAGAACGCGTAGCGGCGAAGCCGCCGATCGTCGCGTACTCGAACGATTGCGGGAAGTGCCCGAGTGTGACGCCGTGCCGGGAGAGCGCCGCCTCGGCCTCCGGCCCGCGCAGGCCCGCGCCGAGCCGGGCGGTAAGCGAGCACTTGTCGACCTCGACCATGCGCAGGCGCGCCAAATCGAGGCTGATCAGCCTCTGGTGTGGCCCGCGCAGCGGCTCCACCCCTCCGACCACGCTGGTCCCGCCGCCGAAGGGAACGACGGCGACGCCCTCGGCGGCACAGGTCTCCAACACCCGGCGCAGTTGCTCGGCGTCGGCGGGAAGCACGACGGCATCGGGGGCGGCGTCCAGCCGGCCCCTGCGCAGTCTCGCCAAGTCGACGTAGCCTCTCCCCGCCGCGTGGCGCAGCCGGTCCTCGGTCGAGTCGAAGACGCTCTGCGGGCCGACGATGTCCGCCAGCATCGGCGGCAGGGGCTGCGGGGCCGGTAGCTCGAAGCGATCCAGGGAGCCGGTCCGTGGCGAGGGCTCGAGGTCGCCGACCCGCTCGCGCAGCGTCGCCAAGGCCGCCGCGTCGACCTCCGGGACGATCGAGGGATCGCCCCATCCCCACCACTTCGAGTCGCGCCGCGGTCCGGTCACGAGCGTCATCGTGGCGTGTGGGGAGCGTTGCGCGCGCATGCCGCGTGCGGTACGCCACGTCGACTCATCGATGCTCCCCGGCCAGCGTCCGCTCGAGCCCGTCCAGAGCCTCTTCGAGGATCGCTCCCTGCCCACGGCCCAGCAGCGGCGAGCCGAGTCGCGACAGCCCTCTCGGGACTTGCTTGGAGGCGATCGTCACCTCAGTCCCTTCCCCCGCGGATCGCAGGCCGATCTCCACCGTAGAGCTGCGCAGGTGGCGGTCGAACGGGGTCCCGGCCAACTGTTGCTCCCAGGCGTAGCGCTCCCCTTCGGTCGAAGCGGTGCAGCGGTAGTCGGCCCGCACCCCGCGTCCCTCGGCGGTCTCAAGCACCTTCGTCCATTGGCTGCGCTTCCCGGCGCTCTTGGAGTCGACGTTCTCCACCCGACCGGTGCGCGGCCACCAGCGCGGCAGGCTGTGGGGGTCCGAAACGAGCTCCCACACCTCCCCCCGGGGGGCCGCGATCGTGCGTCGGCGAGTGACTCGCGGCACAGGTCGCCGGTCGTCAGTTGCCGGCCAGGCGACGCAAGTCGCGCACCAGGAGCAGATGCTTGAGGTGGCTGACCGTCGCGGCCAGGCTCTCCAGGCTCTCCAACGCCTCCTTGCGGCGCTCAGGGTTGCGAGAACGCAGCGATGGTCCCAGCAAGGCTTCCAGCAGGTTGGCCTCGCGGTCGGCGGAAGAGCGGAATACGCGCAGGTTGCGAGCTCCCACACCAAAGCGGGAAAGCTCGTTTGCGGCGCGGATTATCTCGCGGTCGGTCTCGTCGTAGACGGTCTTGCCATCCCGTTTCTCGGGCTGGACGATGCCGAAGTTCTCCAGCTCGGAGACGAGCTCCTCGCGGGCGCCGGTTTCCTCTATCACCTCGTCGAGGGTGAGGTAGGCGCTCGACGTGTTGACGAGGATCGCCCGCCGCACCGCGCCCCCCGAGGGCCGCTTCTCGCCACCGCTGCCGCCGCCGAAGTCGATCTCGCCCCCTGCTGCGAGTTCCTGGCGAATCACACGCAGCGGCAGGAACTCGTCACGCTGCAAGCGCAGGATTGTCCGCAGCCGTTCGACGTCGGATTGGCTGTAGAGGCGGTATCCACCCGACGTCCGGCGCGGCGAGAGCAGCTTCTGGTCCTCGAGATAGCGGATCTTCGAAATCGATACGTCATCGAACTCGCTTTGCAGGATCTTGCAGACGGCGCCGATCGTCAGCGCCTTGCGCGGTCGTGAGTCGCGCTGGCGAACCTGTGTCTCGGAGGCGGCCATCCCCTAGCGCTCCAGGTAGCTGAGCTTGTACTTGCCGACCTGGATCTCGTCGCCGTCGGCAAGCTTGTGAGACTCGATTCGGCGGCGGTTCACGTATGTGCCGTTGAGGGACCCCAGGTCGTCGATGTAGAGGCCGTCGCGGCGGCGCACCAGCAGCGCGTGGTTGCGGGAGACCGTGACGTCGTCGAGGAAGACGCCGGCGTCGGGGCTGCGGCCGATGCTGACGCGGTCCTCGTCGACCGTGAAGCTCTCCCCCGCCCGCCCGCCGCCGGAGCGGATCACCAGCGCGGCACCGGCCTCGGCGACCACCTCGTCGATGTCGACCGGCTGCATGTCCCCGGTGTCGTCGACCGTGTAGGTCATCGTGGTCGGCTCGTCGCCGCCCTCGGGGCGTCCAAGGTAGGCGCCACACTTCTGACAGTAGTTGGCCCCCTCGGGATTTACGAACCCGCACTCGGGGCAGTGGACCGCCATCGCTCTCCCCTCCCTCCCGGCCAGTCGCTCAGGCGGCCGGCTCGTCCTCCGTCGACCCCCTCGCCTTTCCGGCGAGGATCTCGGTCAGCTGCTGCACGTCGTCGCCGGAGATGAGCGAGTCACCGCGCTCCCGTTTGTGACGCAGCCGGTTGACCAGCTCGGCGCGGAGGATGTCGATCTTGCCGTGCAAGACCCGCCGCTTGTAGGAAATCTCATTTTCCTCGGCGGTGAGGTCGTTGATAAGTTGCTTCAGCTCCTTGTCGCTGAGGGAACCCAGATCCGGAAAGGTGTCCTCCATCTCGCTCCTTGATCGGGAGGCGCCTGCCTCCGTTGGCTCGCTGCAACGATTATAGGTTGCCGGCGGGCAAAGGTTCAACTGAAGGTTGAAGGTTTATTGAGAGTGAGACGACGCTTGCGTCCCGGGCGCGTCCCGGACCGCCCGCAAGCCGGTCCTGGCGTAGAGGGCAGTGGCGACGATGGCCAGAGCCAGGCCGACGATGAGCAGCGCACCCGGCACCCAGCCCGCGACGACCATCGCGAAGAAGATCCCGCCCATGATCGGGAAGACAGAGATCCGGCCCGGCCAGTTGACCTCGATATCCACCCCATGGCGAAGCCCGTACTGGGCGAGGAAGAGCATCGCCAGCTCGCGGACGGCGAGAAGGGCCAACGCCCAGCGCGGCAGCAGCTCGAAGTGCCAGCAGACAGCCGCGCCGGAGAGGATCGTCAGCCGGTCGACGAGGGGGTCCATCAGCGCCCCCATGCGGCTGTACTGACCGGTGACCCGGGCGAGAAGACCATCGAGGTAGTCACCGGCGGAGATCAGCCAGAAGATCGCTGCCGCAATCGCCGAGCGTCCGTCGCCGGAGTCAAAGGCGAGCCAGAGGAAGAGCGGGATCGCCGCGAGCCGAACGTAGCCCACGAGGTTGGGAAGCGTCCAGGGATTCAGCGGCTCGCCTTTGCGGGTCTGACGGGGCGCCGGGGCGCTCCGGTCGAGGCCCACTAGGCGGCGCAGCCGCCCCCGCCCGAAGGGAGCGGTGTCAGCCATCGAGGGCCTGGAGGATTGCCACCGCCTGCTTCGCCGCGTCCCCCACAGGCAATCGGTGCTCGGTGCCGGCGGAGCGCTCGGTCGCCTCGACGATCCCGTCGGCGAGGCCGCGGCGGCCGACGACAAGGCGCAGCGGGCAGCCCAGCAGCTCGGCGTCGGTCAGCTTCTCCCCCGCCCCCGCGTCGCGGTCGTCGTAGAGCACCTCGGCCCCCAGCGCCGCGAGCAGCTCCTCATGAAGGCGATCGGCCGCCTCGCGCTCCGGCTCCCCTGCCTTGGCAAGCGAGACGAGGTGGACCTGCCAAGGCGCCAGGGCCTTCGGCCAGACAATGCCGTGCTCGTCGGCGCCCTGCTCGATCGCCGCGGCGACCACGCGGGCCGGGCCGATCCCGTAGCTGCCCATGATGATCGGCCGCTCAACTCCCTCCTCGTCGAGGAATGTGGCGCCGAGCGGCTCCGAATACCGCGTGCCCAGCTTGAAGATGTTGCCGATCTCGATCGCGGGCACGACCTCGACCGTGCCGCCACTGGGCCCCGGGTCGCCGTTGCGCAGCTCGGTGACCTCGACATTGGCGGCGAAGCCGGGCGCCAGGGCGACTTCATCCTCGCCGGCAGCGCAGGGCGCCATGTACTCGTCGGCGCCCGAGCCGCCCATCATCCCGACGTCGGACTCGACCCGATACCAGCGCAGTCCGCAGCGGTCGAAGATCCGCGCGTAGGCCTCGGCCTGCAGCTCGTAGGAGCGCGCCAGCCCCTCTTCGTCGCGATCGAAGGAATAGGCGTCCTTCATCGTGAACTCGCGGGTGCGCAAGACGCCGGCCCGTGGCCGCGGCTCGTCGCGCTCCTTCGTCTGGATGTGAAAGAGCATCAGCGGCAGGTCGCGATAGGAGCGGACCTCGCGGGCTATGTGGTGGGTGATGCACTCCTCGTGAGTCATCGCAAGGACCAGCGGCGAGCCCTTTCTGTCCTCGAGCTTGAACATCTCCTCGATCCCGATACGGCCTGTCTTCTCCCAGGGCTCGACAGGCTGCAGGACAGGCATCAGCATCTCCTGACACCCGATCGCCTCCATCTCCTCCCGGATGATCTGCTCGACCTTCCGGTGCGCCCGCCAGCCCGCAGGCAGATACGTCCAAAGCCCAGCCCCCAGCTGCCGGATCAACCCAGCCCGAACCATCAGCTTGTGCGAGAGCGCCTCCGCATCCGCTGGCGCCTCCCTGGTGGTCGGCAGCAGTGTTTGGCTGAATCGCGTCACGCGGGAAACCTATCCACCCGTCCCGAACGCGGCGATCGACGCTCCTCGCCAGGACCGCCCGCCTATGCCCTTGTGAACCGGCGTCCCGCCGTAGGCGATGCCTCTTCGTCGAGCAGGACGCGATCGGTCTCGCCTTGCTGGGCGGCCTCACGCTCAAGCTTGGCGATCCGCTCCGGCGTGAGGTCGCCGGCGTTCTCCTCCTCGATCCTCGCCAGCCAGGCGGCCCCCTCTCCGGCCTTGGCCTCGTCGACTTCTACCGCGCCGCGGTCCAGCGATTTGTCGATCTCCTCGAAGAGCGCTTGGACGAGGTCGGCCTGCGGCACCTTCCGCAAAGGCTTCCCGTGGGCGAATATCAACCCCTCGTTCTTGGCGCCCGTGATGCCGAAGTCCGCATGGCTGGCTTCGCCGATTCCGTTCACCGCGCAGCCAAGGACCGCAACCTCGATCGGCTCGACATAGCCCTCCAGCCGCTGCTCGATCTCGGCGACGACCGAGTCCATGTCGAACTGGAGGCGGCCGCAGGTTGGACAGGCGATCAGAACCGGGCCGCGCTCCCGCAGCTGCAGCGCCTTGAGGATCTCCCAGGCGACCTTCACCTCCT
>CAZHZI010000083.1:0-9176 GCA_964536955.1 uncultured Conexibacteraceae bacterium | reverse complement strand
GCAACCGCCCACCCATGGCCCGTGTTCGGGACGTCTTGGGGCACGACACCTAGCGCGCGAAGAGCAGCGAGGCCCCGATCGCGCCGCCGAGGTCTCCCAGCGAGGCGACTCGCACCGCCGGTGGACGCGAGTCGACGAAGAGGTGTTTGCCCATCTCCTCGGTCAGGGCCCCCATGTAGCGGTCTCCGAGGCGCACGCCGAGCCCACCGCCGACGATCACCGCCTCTGGATCGAGAAGGTTGACCGCCGAGGCGATTCCGGTCCCCAGCATCTCCACCGCGCGGTCGATCAGCTTTTCGGCAAGGTCATCGCCGTGGTCGAGGGCGCGTTCCCAGATTCCGCTGGTCAGCCGGGCTTTCTCGTGCTTTCGCATCAGTTTGAAGAGGTCGGTCCCCTCGCCTTCCTCGTGCCGGCGGCGCGCCTCCGCCTCCATCGCGGCGCGTCCGGCGTAGGCCTCCAGGCACCCCCTGCGCCCGCAGGGGCACCTCGCGCCGTCGCGTTCGACGACGGTGTGGCCGATCTCCCCGGCGGCGCCCCGGCCCAGCCAGGGCTTGCCGTCCAGCACCAGGCCCCCGCCGACCCCAGTGCCCCAGAAGACGCCGATCAGGCTGGAGAACTCGCGGCCGCCGCCGAGGTGGAACTCGGCCTCGGTCGCAACCTGCACGTCGTTGCCGACCCGCACCTCGACGCCGAGGTCCTCGGAGAGCACGTCGGCAAGCGGGAAGCTTTTCTCCCAGCCGGGAAGGTTGCGGGCGTCGGAAACCACCCCGGTCCTCTCGTCGGAGTCGCCGGGGGAGCCGACCCCGACGCCTTCAAGGTCAGCGATTTCCACCTGCCCGTCTGCCGCCTCGCGCAGGGCCTCGGCCATCGCGTCTGCCACGTCCTGGGGGCCGCCTTCCGTCGGGGTGGGCCGGCGAGCCTTTCCCAGCACCTCGTCGCCCGCATCGACGATTGCAGCCTGGATCTTGGTCCCACCGAGGTCGATGCCGCCGCGCAGAGTGGCCACGCGGCCAGTCTATGCTCGTCCGTCTGGAAAGCTAAGGGCGTGACTGGCGAGCAGAGGGGCTGGAAGGCGTGGCTGGCGAAGCGCCGCTGGTACGAGCGCAACCACCGGCGCCTGCGACGCTGGCGCCTCAACCGCCATGCCGCGCGCGGTGGCTTCTACGTGCGTTACCCGGTCGAGGGAGAGATTCTCGAGGCCCTTGACGAGGGACGGCTGGCGATCGGCGAGGGCACGCTGCTGGAGCCAGGGTGCTGGCTGACACTGTCTCCGCAGGCCCAGGTCGAGATCGGCGAAGGCTGCTTTCTCAACCGCAACACGATGCTCGCCGCCCACGAGCGGATCGAGATCGGCGATCACACGATGTTCGCCAATGGTTGCTTCGTCGGCGACGCAGACCACCGCTTCGACGACCCGGACACCCCGATTACGCGCCAGGGCTTCATCTCCGCGGGACCGGTGAGGATCGGCTCCAACTGCTGGTTCGGCGTCAATTGCGTGGTCACCAGCGGCGTTACGATCGGCGATCGCTGCGTAATCGGCGCCAACTCGGTCGTCACGCGCGACCTTCCCCCCGGCACGATTGCTGCCGGCGCCCCTGCGGATGTGATCAAAACGATCGAGTTCGTGCGCTGAGTGCCTATAATCGGCGACGGCCGTGACCTAAGGGCATGGACCTCATGGACTCAGCACTCGCTAATCCTCCGCATCCGACAGACGGCGGCGTGACGGTCTTCCGCACCAAGGAAGAGCTGCGCTCCGCGCTGTCCGAACCGCGCCGCGCCGGTCGATCGATCGGCCTCGTGCCGACGATGGGCTTCCTGCACGAGGGGCACCTCTCCCTTCTGCGCGCGGCCCGCGCGGCATGCGACACGGTGGTGATGAGCCTTTTCGTCAACCCTTCGCAGTTCGGGCAGGGCGAGGATCTCGACCGCTACCCACGCGACGAGGAGCGCGATTTGCGCCTCGCGGCGGAGGTCGGCGTCGACTTCGTCTACGCGCCGTCGGTCGATGACGTCTACCCCGAGGGTTTCGCCACCCGCGTTGAGGTGGAGGGCCTGACGGAGGTCCTCTGCGGCGACCCGGCACGGCGCGGCTCCGGGCACTTCCGCGGCGTCACCACGATGGTCGCCAAGCTCTTCAACTCGGTGCAACCCGATGTCGTCTACTTCGGCCAGAAGGACGCTCAGCAGGCGGCCGTCATTCGGCGCATGGCGCGCGACCTCGACTTCGCGCTGGGGGTCGAGGTGCTGCCGACCGTGCGCGAGCCCGACGGCCTCGCGATGAGCTCCCGCAACGCGTACCTCGGCCCCGAGGACCGCGAGCGCGCCGCCGCCCTCTCCCGGGCGCTCCGGGTCGCCGAGGAAAGGGCCCGCGAGGCGTCGCTGCAGGCCGGCCTCGAAGCCGCCCGCCGCGAGCTGGACGCTGCCGGCATCGAGCCCGAGTACCTGGAGGCCCGCGACGCCGAGGAGCTGTCGCCGGTGGCCGAGCTGAACAGCCGCCCGGTGTTGATCGCGCTCGCCGCACGCGTCGGCGGCGCGCGGCTGATCGACAACGTCTTGATCCGACCTTGACCACTTGAAACGCGCCAAGAGGGGAAGCCAATGCAGAGACAGATGTTGAAGTCGAAGATCCACCGGGCGACGGTCAGCGACTGCGACGTCGACTACATCGGCAGCATCACGGTCGACACCGAGCTGATGGCAAGCGCCGACCTGATCACCAACGAGCAGGTCCACGTCTGGGACATCGACAACGGCGCCCGGTTCGTCACCTACGTGATCGACGGCGAGTCGGGCTCCGGCACGATGCAGGTGAACGGCGCCGCCGCCCACCTGACCCGCCCCGGCCACAAGATCATCGTCGCCTCCTTCGGCGCCTACGACGAGAGCGACTTGGAGACCTACTCGCCGGTTGTCGTCCACGTCGACGACGACAACCAGGCCGTCGCCGTCGACAGCAACCCCGAGGTGCTGCTCTCATGAGCTCCGGCGCCCGGTCCCACACCGCGCCTCCTCCCTTCGATCGCAGGCCGATGATCCTGCCGCGCCTCGCCGAGATGAAGGAGGCCGGCGAGCCGATCGTGATGGTGACCGCCTATGACTACCCCTCGGCGAAGGTCGCCGAGGAGGCCGGCGTCGACCTCGTCCTGGTCGGCGACTCGGCAGCGATGGTCGTGCTCGGCTACCCGGGCACCGAGGCGGTCTCGATGGAAGAGATGGTGATGCTCGGCAAAGCCGTCCGCCGCGGCCTGAAGACGCCTTTGATGGTCGGCGACATGCCGATGGGCAGCTATGAGGCGAGCAACGAGCTGGCGGTCCAGAACGCGCAGCGGTTGGTCAAGGAGACCGGCTGCCAGGTGGTGAAGCTGGAGGCGGGCGGCACCTCGGTGGAGCGGGCGCGGGCGATCGTCCGCTCCGGCATCCCGGTCATGGGCCACGTCGGCCTGACGCCGCAGACGGCCACGGCGCTGGGCGGCTACAAAGCGCAGGGGAAGACCGCACAAGGCGCGATCCAGCTCTGCGAGGACGCGCTTGCGCTTCAGTCGGTGGGCTGTTTTGCGATCGTCTTCGAGGCGGTCCCGGCTGCGATCACCGAGGCGATCGTCGAGAAGCTCGAGGTGCCGACGATCGGGATTGGCGCCGGCCCGGCGACGGCAGGCCAGGTGCTCGTCTTCCACGACCTGCTCGGCATCACCACGGGGCGCATGGCGAAATTCGTCAAGCGCTACGCCCAGGTCCACGAGACGATGGTCGACGCGATGAAGGAGTACACCGGCGAGGTCCGCTCGCGCCACTTCCCCGAGCCCGATCACGTCTACGGCGTCGAGCCGGCCGAGCTGGCGGTGTTCAGCCGGTATCTGGACCAGGAGAGCCTGACATCCCAGAAGGCGTGGGATTGGGAGCCGCTGCCGTAGACGACCCAGGGCAACGCCATGTTCTCCCGGATAAGGCGCCGCGCCGCTAACTGGGGGCGGATGCCTCGAAGAACAGCATCGGACCGGAGCGCTTTGTGGTGAGCGCGCCGAACCCTGCCGTGGCCAGCCAGGTCTCGATCTCGGCCCGAGTGCCCACCTGGCCGAAGCCACCGACGTTAGGGCGAATCAGGAGACGTTGCCTAAAGCTGTCGCGTCCCCGGACGAAGCAGCGAAGGGCGACGCATAGAAATCGTCCCGCGCCATCGGGGCAGTTTACGGTCGCAAAAGCGGGCGGCCGCAACGCACGTCCCTAGAATCGCCCCGGATCGCTGGCAGAGCGAAAACACCGAACAGCCCCGTACAGTCGAAAACCACATGCCGATCTACGAGTTCGAGTGCGAGGACTGCGGCGACCGCTTCGAGGAGCTGATCCCGGCCGGCGCCGAGGATCCCGCCTGTCCTGCCTGCGGATCGCGCAAGGCCCGCCGCCTGCTCTCGCCCGTCTCACCGCCGAGCCGCCTGCCGCGGGGCGCGCGCGTGCGGTCCGGGGAGTCCCAGCGCCGCGAGCGGGAGGCGGCGCGCGGCGAGCGACTCGCCGAGACGAAGCGCAAGCGGGCGGCGGGGGAGCTGTGATGAGCCTCTCCGCCGAACAGCGTCGCGTCAAGATGGTCGAGCTGTACGAACAGGTTCGGGGCTGCTCCAAATGCCCCCTCCACGAGACCCGCACCAAAGCGGTCTTCGGGGCCGGCAACGCCAACGCCGACTTGATGTTCGTAGGCGAAGCCCCGGGCGCGGAAGAGGACCGCCAGGGGCTGCCCTTCGTCGGCCGTGCCGGGCAGCTCCTCAACGAGCTGCTTCAGGGGATCGGGATGTCGCGCGAGGATGTCTTCATAGCCAACGTGCTCAAGTCGAGGCCGCCGGGTAACCGGGACCCTCTGCCGTTGGAGATCGAAGCGTGCCGGCCGTATCTGTTAGAGCAGGTCCGGCTGATCGAGCCGAGGGTCGTTTGCACGCTGGGGAACTTCTCCACCAAGCTGCTGAGCGGCAGCCCGGTCGGAATCACCAGGGTGCGAGGCACGCCGCAGGTGCACGAGCTGGGCGGCCGCACGGTCTTCCTTCTGCCGCTATTCCACCCGGCGGCCGCGCTGCGCACCCCGGCGGTCAAGGAAACGCTGCGCGGCGATTTCGAGGGGCTGCCAGAGCTGCTCGCCACTCCCCTGCCGGTGCCGGTCGAAGAGCTTGCGGAAGCGGAGGAGCTTCCACCGCCGGTCGACCAGCTCGACCTGTTCGGTTGAGCGACGGGATGGATAGGTTCGAGAGCCGTTCGGCTGCGCAGACGGAAGCGCTTGGCGCGCGCCTGGCGGAGGGGCTCGGGGCCGGCGACGTCATCGTCGTCTGCGGCGAGGTCGGGGCGGGTAAGACGACGTTGATCCGCGGCGCCTGCCGGGCGCTCGGCGTCGAGGCCCCCGTCACCTCGCCGACCTTCACGATCGGTCAGCGCTATGCGGGCGGGCGGCTGCCGGTGTCCCACCTCGACCTCTACCGGCTGGAGAGCCTCGAGGGCGAAGACCCCGCCATGCTGGACGACTACCTCGACCCCGCCGGAGTCGCGTTCGTCGAGTGGCCCGCCGTGGCGGAGCCGCTGATCGGGCGCGGGGCGCTGGAGGTGCGGCTCCGCCACATGGGTGGCGACAGTCGGGCTATCGAGGTCGAGCGGAGCGCTTAGTTGCCGGGGTTGTCCTTCAGTTCGTCCTGGGCCTGCTGAGCGCCTTCGTCGACGTCGTCCTGGGCCTCGTCCAGCTTCTTGTTCGCCTCGTCGACCCTCTCCTGGGCTTCGTCGGGAATCTCGGCCTCGTCCAGCTGCTTCTTGGCGTCGTCGATCGCCTCGTTGGCCTTGTCCTCCGCTTCGCCGACAGCGTCGCTGGCCTGCTCCTTGAGGTCGTCGGCCTGGTTCGTGACGCTGTTGATCTGGTCTCCGACGCTGTCTGAGTCGTTGTCGTCTCCGCAGCCGGCCCAGACGGCGCCGCTCGCGGCGATCGCCAGCACGACGATCGCCGGTGCCGCGCGATGTTTAAGTCCTCTCACCACTGGTGGTTCTCCTTTCGGACGAGGGGTTCGCCTCACCTTACCTTCGCCGTGGCCGCAGCCAACGCCGGTTTGGTGTGTTCGGAGGATGGGCGTGCCGTGTAGCATCGGCTGAGTAACCGGAATCGAACGGAGGATGGGCGGCATGAAGGGACTGAGGACGCTTATCGCAGTGCTCGCGGTGGTCGCGCTGCCGGCGGCAGTCGTGCCCGCCTCCGCGGGGGCGGCCGCCTTCAAGCACTACGTCGGCTGCGGTGTCTCCCAGAACGCGAAGTCGTCGTACGCCTGCCCGAAGCAGAGCAAAAAGGGCGCCTTCTTCCAGAGCAACACGGTCGATGTCTTCTACACCGTGTGCGTCAAGTTCCCGAGCGGGAAAAACCTCTGCGCACCGGGCCAGGAGGCCACCCAGGGGACGCTCTACGTCAACAGGATCACCTCGAACATCCCCGGCAAGCATCGGGTGAGCTGGTTCGTCGCGGGCAAACGGGTCGGGCTCTTCCTCTTCAAGGTCACCGGCTAGCGGCGGGCCGCGACCTGGTCGTAGTCGGCTTCGACACCGCAACGGACGACACCGCCGTCTCCGCCGCACGCGACGGCGAGGTTTTGCATGAGTCCCAGCTAGGTCCCGGCGAGGGGCGGCCCCGGCACGCGACGGCGCTGCTGGAGGAGGTCGAAGGCGCCGCGAAGGCGGCCGGCGGCTGGCAAGCGGTCGACCTGATCGCGGTGGGGTTGGGGCCTGGCTCGTTCACGGGGGTGCGGATCGGAATCGCCACGGCGCGGGGCCTGGGCGCAAGCCTCGGCCTGCCGGTCACCGGCGTCTGCACGCTCGACGCTCTTGGGTGGGGAATCCACGAGGCGGCCGGCGGTCGGTCCGGGCTCGCCGTGATCGACGCCCGCCGCGGCGAGGTCTTCGCGGCGCTCTATTCCGCTGATGGTGAGCGGCTCTGGGGGCCGCTGGTAAGCCCGCCCGC
Organism: uncultured Conexibacteraceae bacterium; assembly: GCA_964536955.1. Taxonomy (GTDB): domain Bacteria; phylum Actinomycetota; class Thermoleophilia; order Solirubrobacterales; family 70-9; genus CAZHZI01. The sequence goes on along the minus strand of CAZHZI010000083.1, from coordinate 2,203 downwards.
CGAGCTTGCCGAGCGCGCCGGCGAGCTGCCCGAGTTCCCTCTGGTCGCCGGATCGGGGGCGGTACGATTTCGCGATGAGCTGGTCGGGCGTGGCCTGGAGGTCCCGGATGACGCCGACCCACTGCACCGGGTCGCCGCACGGCACGTCTGCGCCCTCGCGGCGGTGGCCGGGGCCCGGGGCGCCGGCCCGCTCGCACCGATCTATCTGAGGCCCCCCGACGCGGAGCGCTGGCGTGAGCGAGACACTGTCCAAAGAGCCGAGTGAGGTAGCCCGGGAGATCCGGGTGCGACGGCTCGCATACAGCGACCTTCCCGCCGTGATCGCGATCGAGCGGCGCTCATTCCCGACCCCGTGGTCGCTGGCGATGTTCGTGCTCGAGCTCTCCAAGCCGTCGGGCATCTGCCTCGCGGCCACCGTGGGGGACGAGCTTCTCGGCTACCTCGTCTGCTCACGCTATGACCAGGTCTGGCACCTGATGAACGTCGCGGTGGCCCCGGAGCGGCGCCGCTCCGGGGTGGCCGGCCGGCTGATCTCCCGGCTCTTTGAGGAAGCCCGAGGGCAGCTGCCCTTCACTCTCGAGGTCCGCGTCTCCAACCGCCAGGCGATCGCGATGTACGAGCGCTTCGGCTTCCGCTCCGCCGGCGTCCGTCCCCGCTATTACCACGACAACGGCGAGGACGCGCTGATCATGTGGCTGGACTGAGGGAGCGGTATTGCTCCTCGCGATAGAGACGTCCTGCGACGACACATGTGCGGCGGTCCTCGACGGGCCGCGGATCCTCTCCAACGTAATCTCCTCGCAGGCGGCGGAGCACGAGCGTTTTGGCGGCGTCGTGCCGGAGGTCGCCTCCCGCCATCACCTCGAACTGACGACGCCGGTGATCGCCGCGGCGCTCGCCGAGGCGGGAGTCTCCCTCGACGACGTCGAGGCTGTTGCCGTCACCGCCGGGCCCGGGCTGATCGGGGCCCTCCTGGTCGGGGTGAGCACAGCCAAGGCGATCGCAGCCCCGCGGCGCCTGCCGCTGATCCCGGTGGACCACCTGCAGGGGCACGTCGCCGCCAACTTCCTCGAGCCCGAGCCGCTGGAGCCACCCTTCCTCTGCCTGGTGGCGAGCGGCGGGCACACGCTGCTCGCCGCGGTTCGTGAGCCGGGGCGGCACGAGATCCTCGGTCAGACCCTCGATGACGCCGCAGGGGAGGCCTTCGACAAGGTCGCGCGCATGCTCGGACTCGGTTACCCGGGCGGCCCCGCGCTGCAGCGGCTGGCGGAGGAGGGCGACCCCGATGCCTTCGGGATGCCGGTTGCGATGGCTCGTGACCCCGGCCTCGACTTCAGCTTCAGCGGCCTGAAGACGGCGCTGGTCTATCGCTGTCGCGAGCTGGGCCCGGAGGGGGTGGCGGAGCGCCGGGCCGACCTCGCCGCCGGCTTTCAGGCGGCGGCGGTCGGCCAGCTCACCGCGAAGCTCGAGCGGGCGCTCGACGCCGGGGAGTGGAAGGCCGTGGCGCTCGGCGGGGGGGTCGCAGCCAACGGGCCGTTGCGCGAGGCGGTGGCGGCGCTCTGCGAGCGCCGGAGACTCGCGCTGAAGCTGGTCCGGCTCGAGCTCTGCACCGACAATGCGGCGATGATCGGCTCCGCAGCGCGCTTCGCGCCGAGCATCCCCTACCCCGACTACCTCCCCTACGACGCATTCGCGACCGGAGCGGCAGCAGCCGCGTGACCGAGGTCATCGTCTATTCCCGCCCGGGCTGCCACCTCTGCGAAGAGGCAATCGAGCGGATCGTCGCCCTGGGCGAGGAGGGCTATCGCTTCGGCCTCCACGAGGTCGACGTCGAAAGCGACGAGCTGCTGCTGCGGCGCCATTTGGAGCGCATTCCGGTGGTCGAGGTCGACGGCGTTGTCGTCTCCGAGCTGATCCTGGACGAAGCCGGCCTGCGGTCGAGGCTCGATACTGTGGGGGCCCATGGACATCGTCGAGGAGCGTGAAGTGCCGAACGGGCTGATCGTCGACGGCGAGCGGCTTTCGCTCGGCGTCGCTGCGCGCCTCTCCCGCTACCTCCAGGTCCTCACCCAGGCGCGCAAGATGGGGCGCGAGACGCTCTCCTCGCAGGAGCTCTCCGAGTACACCCACATCAATCCGACCCAGATCCGCCGCGACCTCTCCGGCTTCGGCAAGTTCGGCAAGCGGGGGGTCGGCTACAACG
>CAZHZI010000082.1:0-9342 GCA_964536955.1 uncultured Conexibacteraceae bacterium | reverse complement strand
AGGCCGAGCGGGCCGCTGATGAGATCGTCGAAGACGCGCGGACCCGGGAGCGGGAGATCCGCCTCGGCGCCGAGGACTACGCCGACGAGATCCTCAACACGCTTGAGGTCAACCTCCAGAAGTTCCTGGCGGCGGTGCAGCGCGGCCGCGATCGACTCGCCGGCCGTGACGAAGAGCCGGCGGCCGAGCTCGAGCAGCAGCAGTAGCGCCTTCGACTACTCGATCTTCAGGTCTTTGAGCTTTGCCCAGCGCGGGTCTGTGCCCGACTCGTGTCGGTGGGCTTCGGGATCCGAATCGTTGAGGGATTCGCCACAGGTCGGGCAGAGGCCAGCGCACTCGGGCCGGCAGAGGAGCTGGGTGGGGATCGCCAGCGCCGCCGCGTCGTGGGCCCAACGGCCGATGTCCAGCTCGCCGTCCACCACGTAGGGGCTGCGCAGCTCTTCGTCTTCGGTGTTCTGCTGGTCGACCTCGCGGGCGTCGATCTCCAAGTCGGCCGCCGCCGGGTCAAGGCAGCGCATGCACGGCCCTTCGAGGCGCAGGGGGAACCGGAGCCGAAGGGCGTAGCCACCGCTGGGGCGGGAGATGTCGAGGCGGAGCTTTTGCCGCTCCGGCGTCGCCACGTAGGTCTGCCCTCCCATTTCCAGCGGGTCGAGCCCGACCGGGACGTCGATGCGCTTGCCCTCGCCGTAGGTCAGCGAGAGGCGCGCGAGGTCGATGGTCGTGGTGGGCGCGTGGGCCATGGGCACTCCGCCGGGGCAGAGACTTACGATGACTCTCGACGAGACTACGGAATGGGCCAATTCGACTGGACACCCGAGACCTACCTGGAGCGGATCCGCTCCAGGGTTCCCCGCTACGACGAGCTGCAGGAGCAGGCGATAGCGGCGATTCCATTTGCGCCGGAGCGGGTGCTTGAGCTGGGAATGGGGACCGGTGAGACGACCCGCCGCATGATCGAGGCCCATCCCGAAGCCTGGGTCGTCGGCCTCGATGCGAGCCCTGACATGGTCTTCCGCGCTCGCGAAACCTACGACGACGTCCAACTGGCCCGCATGGAGGATCCCCTCCCCGACGGCCCCTGGGACCTGGTCATCTCGGTCCTCTCGGCCGGCGAGCTCACCGATGACCAGCTGCAAGCGCTCTTCCGGCGAGTCCGAGAGCACTCGCGCTCTCTGGTCATCGGTGACGTGATCGAGCCCGCCCGGCTGCAGAATCTGCTCGATTGGTCGGGCGGCGAGCTGACCTGGCAGGCCGACGATCTGGCGGTAATCCGAGCGGTGTACTGAGGGTCGCCCGACCCCAGCCCGCACCCGCTACCATCCCGCGACCGATGGCCGTCCCGAAGAAGAGAACCTCCAGCGCCCGTCGCGACAAGCGCCGCGCCACGCACAAGGCCGCAAAGCCCCGACTCAACGAGTGCCCACGGTGCCACAGCCCACGGCTGCCGCATCGGGTGTGTCCCACATGCGGCACCTACGCCGGTCGTGAGGTGATCTCGCACAGGGTCGCCGAGACGCCGGCGACGCCCTCCGACGCCGAGTAACAATGCCCGGGGGGCACGGCGTGACCGTCGCCCTGGATGGATTCGGGGCGGAGAAAGGCTACGACGTGCTGGCGGAGGGCGCGCGCCTTGCCGCCGCCGACGGGATCGGCGTGCGGGTCTTCGGCCCGCCGGATGAGCTGGAGCTCGACGGCGCCGAGGGGGTCGAGGTCATTCCCACCCTGGAGTGGATCGCCAACGAGGAGGATCCGGTGCCCGCCGTTCGCACCAGGAATGAAGCCTCGGTGGTGCGCGCCGCCCGGGACGTCGCCGAAGGCCGCGCCGATGCGATGGCCAGTCCCGGCTCGACTGGCGCGGCGATGGCTGCCGCGACCTTCGGCATGCGACGCCTGAGGGGGGTGCAGCGGCCCGCGCTCGCCGTCCAGTTGCCGGTCCCGGGCAAGCCGGTCCTCTTTCTCGACGTCGGTGCAAACGTCGAGGCCCGCGCCCAGCACCTGGTCCAGTTCGCCTTCCTCGGCGCCGCCTTCAGCGAGGCGGTGCTCGGGGTGCAGCGGCCCAGGGTCGGTCTCCTCTCGGTTGGCGAAGAGGCGGGAAAGGGGAGAGAGGAGGTTGTCGCCGCGCACGAGACGCTCCTCGGCGCGCAGGGCATCGAGTTCGCCGGCAATGTCGAGGGGCGCGACCTGCCGGCCGGTGCGGCCGACGTCGTGGTCGCCGACGGCTTCACCGGCAACGTGGCGTTGAAGCTGATGGAGGGAACCGCGAAGACGGTCACCGCGGCGATCCGCGGCGCGGCCCGCTCCAACCCGCTTGCCGCACTCGGCGGCCTGCTGATGCGTCCGGCCCTCGGTGGGCTGCGCCGCGAGCTCCACCCCGACGCCACCGGCGGCGCGATCCTCCTTGGCCTGCGGGGCATCGCCGTGGTCGGGCACGGAGGCTCCGGCGCCGAGGGGATCGCCAATGCGGTGCGGCTGGCGGCGCGCTGCGCCGAAGTTGACGCGGTCGGGCGTACCGCGGCGTTGCTGCGCGAGGGAGGCGCCACACGGGGCTCACTGGCTGCGCGTCGTCCCGGCGACGGCGACGCGTGATAGGAACCCGAGTCAGCCGATGAGTCGCGACGAAGTCCTCGACCTGGTCCGTTCCCATCTCTCCGAAGAGCTGGAGATAGACGCCGCGAGGATCTCCGAGGGGACCCGGTTCAAGGAGGACCTCGACGCCGACTCGCTCGACCTCTACGAGCTGGTGATGGAACTGGAAGATCGTTACGGCATCTCGGTCTCCGAGGAGCAGGCGGCGAAGATCAAGGCCGTCGGCGACGCGGTCGATTTCGTCCTCGAGCATGCTCCCGCCTGAGGCCGGGCGGTAGCGCTGGAGTGGGTCCCGCGGTCGCCTCTCTTGCGGCGCTGATCGCCGATCTGCCGGAGGACCTGAAGCGCGAGGCGCTCACCCATTCTTCCTGGGCTGAAGATCGGGTCGACTCCTACGAGCGGCTTGCCTTCCTCGGCGACAGCGTCCTTGGCCTCGCTGTGGCCGCCGACCTCTTCGCCCGCTTCCCCGGCGTCGACTCCGGCCGCCTCACCAAGATCCACAATCAGGCGGTCAGTGGAGTCTCCTGCGCCGAGGTCGGGCAACTGCTCGATGTTCCGGAAATGCTCCGCGCGAACGAGCCCCGCGACGTCGCCGCGGCGATCCCCGCCGCCGTATTGCTTGGCGGCGAGCGACCGCTCCCAGAGGCCACCGAGGCGCTGATCGGCGCCTGCCTCCTGGCTTGCGGCTTCGAGCGGACCGCTGCGGCGGTAGCCGCCGCGTTCGCGCCGCGGATCGAACATGCGGCGGAGACCCGGATCGATTTCAAGTCGGCCCTGCAGGAGCTGCTCGCGCGGCGCGGGGCGCGCGTAAGCTACGAGGTGATCGCCGAGTCCGGCCCCCCGCACGAGCGGACTTTCGAGGTGGCGGCGGTCGTCGACTCCGAGCGAATCGGAACGGGCGAGGGCCGGAGCAAGAAGGCGGCCGAGCAGGCCGCCGCCGAGCAGGCGCTGAGGCGGCTCGGGGGTTGAGGGGGCCGGCGGACGTCGCGTCCGACTCAACCGCGAGCCTTTGTGGCCCAGGAGCGAGGACGAGATGTATTTGAGATCGATCACGATGAAGGGGTTCAAGTCGTTCCCCGAGCGGGCGAGACTGGAGTTCTCGCCCGGCGTCAGCGTGATCGTCGGACCCAACGGCTCCGGCAAGTCGAACATCACCGACGCGGTGCTCTGGGCGTTGGGTGAGCAAAGCCCGGGCGCGGTCCGCGGCGCCTCGATGCAAGACGTCATCTCGGCCGGCGGCAAGGGCGTCGGCCAGCGCCGTCAGGCCGAGGTCGAGGTTGTCATCGACAACTCCGAAGGGCGCGCCGCGACCGAGCTCTCCGAGATCTCGATTGAGCGCCGGCTCGACCGCTCCGGCGAGGGCGAGTATCGCCTCAACGGCGCCCGTTGCCGTCTCGTCGATGTGGTCGAGGTGCTCTCTGACACCAACATGGGGCGGGAGATGCACTCGGTGATCAGCCAGGGCCGAGTCGAGTCGATCGTCCACTCCAAGCCGCGTGAGCGGCGACTGCTGGTCGAGGAGGCGGCTGGCCTGGGCAAGCACCGCAAACGCCGTCGCCGTGCCGAATTGAAGCTGAGGTCGGCGCGCGACAACCTCGACCGGGCGCTCGACCTGGAGCGTGAGGCCCGCGCTCGACTGCGGCCGCTGAAGCGTCAGGCCCAAGCGGCGGAGCTGGGAGCCAGGATCGAGCTGGAGGAGCTGGGGTTGAGGGCGCAGCTGGTTTCCGAGGAGCTGCGTTTTGGCGCCGACCGCGCCGCCACGGCCGAGAAAGCCGCAGAGGCCGCGCGCGCGGCACGGGCAGAGCTTGAGCAGCGGCTCGCCGAGGTGAGTGAGCGCCGCCGCGCCGCCGAGGAACGTTTCGCCGCCCGCGATCGCGAGCGCACGCAAGCCTGGGGGCTTTTGACCAAGTTACGAGCCGAGCAGGAGCGGGTGGGGGTGCGCGCCGCGAGCCTTTCCAGTCGCAAGCTCGAGCTCGCCGCCGCCCTCGAGGCGCTTCGCGCCGAGCTGGGGCCGCTGACCCTGGACATCGGGTCCACCGAGGGCGCTCCGGCCGAACGTGCCCGCAAGCTGGGAGAAGAGCTGGCCGAGATCGACGCCGGACTGGCGGCTGCTGCCGCGGGCCTCGCCCAGGCTCGCTCCGAGGATGCACCCGAGGCGGCGCGCGAGGCGGCGCTTGGGATGGTGCAAGGCGGTGCCGACAGGGCGTCTCGCCACGCCCGCAGGGCCGAGGGCCTGCTGGGCGAGCGCCACCGCGAGGCGCTGCGCGAGCGCTTGGTGGCCGGCGAGGAATTGCTGGAGGACGTACGTGCCGCGGCCGCAGCGGTCGAGGCGGCGGGGGTTGCCATCCGCGCCCGGGTCGAGCGAACCGAGGGCAAGGTAGTCGGCGGCGAGGGGGAGGGCGATGAGATCGCCGAGGAGATGCGGTCCTGCTCGCAGCGGGAGGCCGGGCTGCAGGCGCAGATGACCTCCGCCTCAGATGAGCTGACCAAGGCCGAGGTCGAGGCCGCCCACCTCGGCGACCGCCGCGCCGAGGCCGCCAAGGAGCTGGCCGCAATCGCCGAGCGGCTGGGCGAGGAGGTCGGCGCGGCCGAGCAACCGCTGAGCGAGGAGGAGCGCGCCGAGATCGACCGCCGCCTGGAGCGCCTGGAGCGCCGGCGGGCTCAGATCGGTCCCGTCAACCCGCTGGCCGAGCGCGAGTACGACGAGGCCCGCGAGCACGTCGAGAGCCTTCAGATCCAGCGCGAGGACACCGAGCGGGGGATGCGCGAGCTGGAGAGCCTGATTCGCGACATCGACCGTGAGATCGAGCGTGCCTTCGAGGAAACCTTCGAGGCGACCGCCCAGAACTTCGAGGAGATGGTCGAGCACCTCTTCCCCGGGGGGCGTGGGGCACTGCGCCGCGTCAGCCTGCGCCCGCTACGCGACGCCGAAGAGCCCGGCGAGGAGGAGGCCGAAGGGGAGGAGGGGGAGGAGCGCGATGAGCTGGGAGTGGAGATCGAGGTCACCCCGGCCGGCAAGTCGACGCGCAAGCTGTCCCTGCTGTCGGGGGGTGAGAAGTCGTTGGTCGCCCTGGCGTTCGTCTTCGCCGTCTTCCTCGCTCGTCCCTGTCCCTTCTACATCCTCGACGAGGTCGAAGCCGCACTCGACGATGCCAACATCGACCGCTTCCTTCAGCTGATCCGCCGCTTCTCCGATCGGGCACAGTTCGTGATCGTCACCCATCAGAAACGGACCATGGATGCCGCCGACGTCCTCTACGGGGTCAGCATGGGCGGCGACGGCGTCACCAAGGTCGTTTCCCGCCGCCTGCCTCGGGAAGAGGCCGGGCAAGCTGTGCTCTCAGCTGTCGCCTGAGCGTCCGAGTATGTCGGCGCCTGCGGGCGGCCTAGTTTCTCCGTTCGCGCTCAAGTTGGGCTGCGGTACGCTGCCGCCAGAAGAGAGGAGGCCCCATGGCCCAGCGTCACATGGACCGGTTGACGTCGTTCGACACGTCGTTTCTTGCCAACGAGAGGTCCGCGGCTCATATGACGATCGGCGCCGTGCTGATCTGCGACGGCGACGCCCCGTCCCACGACGACTTCCTTGCTCAGATCCGCAGCCGCCTGCACTTTCTGCCGCGGCTCAGACAGAAGCTCGCCGTGCCGCCGCTGCAGATGGGACGGCCGTTCTGGGTCGACGACACCGACTTCGACCTCAACTACCACGTGCGCCGTCACAGACTGCCGGCGCCGGGCACCGAGGAGCAGTACCAAGAGCTGATCGGCCGGGCCCTGTCTCCGCCGCTGAACCGCTCCCGGCCGCTCTGGGAGCTGTGGCTCGTGGAGGGTCTGGAAGGGGACAGGTTCGGCCTGATCTACAAGACGCACCACGCCATGGCGGATGGCATCTCGGCGGTGGACATCGCGACCCTGCTCTTCGATGTCAAGCCGGTACGCGAGCCTTCCCGCGACGAGATCGCATGGGAGCCGAGCCCGACGCCGTCGCCGGCGAGGATGGCCGGCCAGGGCGCGCGCGGCTTCGGGACCACGATGATCCGCATGGTGCGTTGGCTTGGACGAGCGATGCGCCGGCCGCGACGGGCCGCAAAACGTGCGTTCGACGGCGCCGCCGGGATCAAAGAGGTGGCCTGGGCCCTGACGGCCCCCGCCCCCAACATGCCGTTCAACGTAAAGATCGGGCCCAGCCGCAGCTTTCACTGGGCGCGCTGCGACCTCGACGACTTCAAGCAGATCAAGAACGCCCTGGGCGGAACCGTCAATGACGTGGCGCTCGCGGTCACCAGTGGAGCGCTGCGCCGCTGGCTGCGGGACATGGGTGTGGGCACCGGAGAGCTGGAGCTGCAGGCGCTGGTCCCTGTCTCGGTCAGGGCGGAGGACGAGCACGGCCAGCTGGGCAACAAACTGACCGCGATGCGCGGGCCGCTGCCGGTCTATGCCGAGGACCCGGCGGAGCAGCTGAGGATCGTCTCCGCTGCGATGGACTCGCTCAAGTCGTCCAAGCAGCCGCTCGGCGCCGAGGCGATCTGGGGGCTGAACGACTGGTTCAAGGAGTTCGCCCCGCCGATCCTTCTGGCGCCGACGGCGCGGATCAACTTCTCGACCCGTCTCTTCAACCTTCTGGTGACCAACTTTCCCGGCCCCCAGTTCCCCGTCTACGTGCTTGGCCGGGAGGTCGTCGACGCGATCCCCGTCGGCTTCCTCGCCGAGCGGCATGCGCTTGCGATTGCGATCTTCAGCTACAACGGCGCGATCAGCTACGGGTTCCTCTCCGACGGCGAATCGATTCCCAATGTGGAAGCCCTGCCCCGCTACGTCAGCGAGGCGGTCGACGAGTTGCGCGCGGCCGCCCGGCCGGCCGGCTCGGGAGAAGCGGTGCCCGAGATCGCTTAGCCGGGATAGCCTGCCGCGTCTATGCCGACGACGTGGCAGGACATCCTCGACCTCGGTGAGCGCCGGCCCGTTCGGCCCGATGGCGAGCCCGCCCCGACCGACGCACGTGGCGGTGTCTTTCGCCGTTTGCGCGAGAGCCTCTCGCTAAGTCGCAAGGCTCTGACCGAAGAGATATCGGCCAGCCTCTTCGATCGGATTGACGAGGAGACCTGGGAGCGGCTGGAGGAGGCGCTGATCCTCGCCGACGCAGGCGCGCCGACGACCGCCACAGTCGTGGAGCGGTTGGAGCACGAGGTCGACTCCGGGGCCGTCTCCGCCGACGGTGAAGCGGTGCGCGACCGGCTGATCGAGATCCTCGCCGAGGTCGCCTCCGCGGGCCGCGCGCCCATCGACCTCAGCGGCGACCCCGCCGTGCTGATGATGGTCGGCGTCAACGGCACCGGCAAGACCACGACGATCGGCAAGATCGCCTGGCACCTCTCCAAGGAGTTCGGCCTCTCGGTCGTGCTCGGCGCTGCCGAGACCTACCGTGCCGCCGCGGCCGAGCAGCTCGCCGAGTGGGCCGACCGCGCCGGCGCGGACCTGGTGCGCTCGGAGTCGGGCGCCGACCCGGGGGCGGTTGCCTTCGATGCGCTCGCCGCCGCCCAGGCCCGCAGCGCCGACGTGGTGATCGTCGACACTGCCGGCCGCCTCCACACCCAGAGCAACCTGATGGACGAGCTGGCCAAGGTTCGCCGGGTGATCGCCAAGCAGATTCCCGATGCCCCGCACGAGACGCTGCTGACGATCGACGCGACGACCGGGCAGAACGGCCTGCGCCAGGCGAAGGTCTTCTCGGAGTCCGTAGCGGTCGATGGCGTCGTCCTGACCAAGCTGGACGGCACCGCCAAGGGCGGGATCGTGCTCGCGATCGCCAGTGAGCTGGGGATCCCGGTGAAGCTGATCGGCACCGGCGAGTCGCTCGAGGACCTGCGGCCTTTCGACCCGGCGGACTTCTCCCGGGCGCTGCTCGCCGAGTAGCCATCTCTAAGCTGAGGAGCCTTGTTCGACCAGCTCTCAGACCGCCTCCAGGCGACGCTCTCCGATGTCCGCTCGCGCGGCAAGCTGACGGAAGCCGATGTCGACGCGGCGATGCGCGAGATCCGCCTCGCGCTGCTCGAGGCCGACGTCAACTTCAAGGTCGTCAAGTCCTTCACGGCGACGCTGAAGGAGCGCTGCCTCGGCTCAGAGGTGTTGGAAAGCCTCGATCCCGGCCAGCAGGTGGTGAAAATCGTCAACGAGGAGTTGACCGGGCTGATGGGGGGGACGGGGCGCGAACTCGCCATCGCTTCGGCCGGCCCCACGGTCATCCTGATGGCCGGCCTGCAGGGCTCCGGTAAGACGACCGCCTGCGCGAAGCTCGCCCACCACCTCGGGAAATCCGGCAGGGACGTCGCCCTGGCCGCCTGCGACGTCTACCGCCCCGCGGCGGTCGACCAGCTGGTCAGCGTCGGCGAACGGGCGGGGGCGCACGTTTACGAGCAGGGGACCGACCGCGATCCGGTCGACATCGCCGGGTGGGCGTTGGACCGCGCCCGCGAGGACGGCCGCGACGTGCTGATCGTCGACACGGCCGGCCGCCTCCACGTCGACGAGGATCTGATGGCCGAGCTGGCGCGGATCCGCAAGATGACCAAGCCGCACGACGTCCTTCTCGTAGTCGACGCGATGACCGGCCAGGACGCCGTCGGCGTCGCCGAGTCCTTCGCCGAGGTGGCCGAGTTCGACGGCGTCGTGATGACCAAGCTCGACGGCGACGCCCGCGGTGGCGCCGCGCTCTCGGTCAAGGCCGTTACCGGCAAGCCGATCCTCTTTGCGTCGACGGGG
>CAZHZI010000081.1:0-9406 GCA_964536955.1 uncultured Conexibacteraceae bacterium | reverse complement strand
AATCAGGGACCACGAGACACCCAGGTCGTTGGCGAAACGTTCACGGCGGTCCGCATTCCAGCCGTAGGCGCCCGAGTCCCAGGCCTCGGCGAGGGCGACGACATGGTCGATGTCGAGACCACTCGGATCAGTGAAGACGACACCGTCGTAGAGGCTCACCCATGAGCCACCGGAGATGCCGCACGACGCGCTCACGGTCACGACAGTCAGCGATTCCTCGATGAGCACCTCGCGGCGCGTATCGCAGCCGTCGCCGTCGGCATCGATCCAGTGACGGAACAAAGAGCGGTCATAGCCTGCCCGTTGTTCTGGAGCGGTCGGCAGGATGGCCAGAAGCTCTGCGAGGGTGAGCCATCCTGCGGGCGCGGTCGCCGACGGCGACGGCGAAGGGGTGGGCTTGGTGCTCGGCGCTGGGAAGGAAGTCGTGGTCGGTAGGCGCGTGCCGGTGGCGAGGTCGCTCGGGCTCGGCGCGGGGGTAATGGACGGAGTCGCAGATGGTCGTGGTGGTGAAGGAGTCGGCGAGTCGGCGGCGGACGCTTCCGGGGACTCTGCGCTCTGCGACGCAACCGCGGTGCCGCTCGGGGTGCCGATCCTCGCCAGTCCTGCCAGGGATGACAGGAGCACGGCCAAGACCACTGCGAGGAGGACCAACTGGCTGGACGGCGAGCGGTGACGCATCCGATGGGGATCCCCAATTAGAGTGCCTAGCAGTCTATGTTCTCGCCGGCGCGGGGCCGGGGTCGCCTGCGCGCTACCGATCGCCGCGGCCGTCGCCGCTCAAGCTCCTCGCGAAGTCAACGTCGCCTCCGGCCTCGGGCAGCCTATGCGATGGCGCTTGCCGGCGGCTTACCGGGCCACCACTCGTCGCCGGCGACTGCTAGGATCGCGGCGATGACACCTCGGCGCGCCTTCACGATTGGATACCAAGGCGCCGATCCTGATGAGTTGGCAGCCGAGCTCCGCCGCCATGGCGTGTCGCTCGTCATCGATACCCGCCTGCACCCGACCTCGCGGCGCCCGGCCTTCCGGCGGGAGGCGCTTCGCCGGCGCTTCGCCGGCCATGGGCTCGACTACGTCTCCGAGCCCGCGCTCGGGGCGCCCAAGAGGATCCGGCCGCTGGCCACGACCCGGCGCAGGCTGTTCCGGGCGGCGTATGAGGCGTCGCTGCGCCGCGCGGACCAGGCAGTTGAGGAGGTGATCCACCTGGCCCGCCAGCAGACCGTCGCCCTACTGTGCTTCGAGGTCGAGCCAGGAGATTGCCATCGGCTCATCCTGGCGGACGCGATGGCGGGTCGGGCGCCGTTGACGTTCACCCACCTGCGCCTTGGGCGCGGCCACGACGCCGACGATCAGCCAGCTCTTCCAGCGGTGGTGCGTACCCAGCAGCAGGACCAGGTCGCGGCTGGGTAGCTCGCGCTCGTACTTCTGGCGCAACTTCGCCTCCCACCCGCGGGCGCCGTAGCGCCGGCGGAAGTTGCGAAAGGCCTGACCCAGCTCCCAGTCGAAGATCTCCATCTCGTGGTTGCCCGGGCAGCTCGGGTCGTCGCACTCGAACTGATAGAGGAAGTCGTAGGGCAGTTGTTCGAGATCGCCGCGCGGCGTGGGCTGCTCCGTCCATTGCAGGCTGAGCTGCACCAATTCGCCAGTGGCGCGCTCGTCCCAGCCCTTGGCGTCACGGATGATGAGGCGCTTGATCAGCTTGGGCCGGATCGCCCCCAGCGACTTTCCGGTCCGGAGGTGTTCGGTCTTCAGGCTCTCCAGCGAGGTGTCGATCAAGGGGTTGAGCCACATCATGCGTTCCCGCCAACCGCGGCCGGATTTCAAGAAGTCACCGGCCCGGATCGAGTCCTCGTGGACCTTGCGTGACTCGGGCCGGTTGTCGCCAATAGCCGGCACCCAGGTGGCCTCGATGAACTGCCACTTCTTGAACCTTGCGTACTCAGCCAGCGAACGGAAGTTGACCGGGTACATTCGGATCCAGCCGCGCGTCTCGGCGTCGATACCGGCGCAGCAGACCGTCTCCTCGTATTTGTGGCTGGGGATCGGGTAGGTCTTCACCAGCATCAGGAAGCGGCTGGGCTGTCCGAGCTTCACCCGCTCCCGCGTCAGTACGAGATGCGTCTGCGCACCACCGCTCATGAGGGAACCTTAGTCGTTACGTGACAGCGCCTTTCCGTGGAGGTGGCGGGTCTCGGATCCCGTGGCGTATCAGACAGCATGGGGGCGGGGACGCCTATGTCTCTGGCAATGCCGCGAGGAGGTCGTCTCCCTCCGCACCAAGGACCGACGCCTCGTACTCCCCCTCGGCCGCCCCAGGCTTGATGACGAGCGGACGGAGCGATTCTGGGCCGTGGATGACATAGCTGATCTTGCGGTGCACTTGATCGTCCGCCGCGTCTTCGATCGATACCGGCGACCACGCTCCTCTTCCCAGAAGTGTCGTGATGCGTCCTCCTTCGCGGCGCACCCCCGTCACGATCCGACGCGACCACCCGAACTTTGAGTTCGCCCGATACGGTCGACGGGAGGCGGCTCCCCACACGAACGCGTCCTCGACTAGGGCAAGCAGCTCCCAGCGTGGTGTGCGGGCCGCAGGGAGAACCAGCTTGCCGTCCTCCAGTTGGACATCGAGTTCGAACTGATCGATGACCTGCGCGAGCTGGCTTGGATCGACACTCTCGAAGACCCCGGCCTTCCACATCTTGCGCAGCTTCGCCGCCATGGCTCCATCGTCGGCAACAGTCCGAAGGAGACCTGCATCCGCTGATCGAACGTGCCGCGCTAGGGCGGCCATAGCCTGATCGGTTTGTTGGCGTCGCAGTCTCTCGTCCTCGAACAGGGCATCGAGGGCGTTATCGGCGGCCACCAGCACCTCGTTGTTCCAGACAAGAACGTCGAACCGGCCGTCGTACACAAAGACTGGTCGTGCCTCATCGAGTCGGCTGCCGAAGAGAATCCGTGTCACGCCGCCGCGCAGGTGACGTACAGGGTTCTGGCGGCGCAGCAAGAGGGCCGTCCGCCAAGTGTCGAGAGCAACCAGCGCGTAGAGGCGGATCCTATCGGGAACGGGGTCACCCTCCGCCCCTGGCCGTCGGTTCGCCGCCTGGATGAGAACGTCCAGGATCTGAGGATCGAGGATGCCTCGGTCGGTCACTGACGCTTCCGTTTCTGCCAGAAGAGTCGACTCCCTATGGTCGAGCAGCTCTCGGGCGGAAAGGCTGCGGATGTGCTTCAGCGCCTCAACCCGGAACAACTCGAGGGTCCGCTCGTCGATCTCCAGAGATCGCGCCTCGAAGTCCCCGCCGCGAGCATCGCGCTCAGCGACGACGATCGTGAAATCGACCCCAGCGAGGTACTCGAGGAGGCCGGGGAAGTCGAATTCAGACACGCTTGCGCTCCTTCGTGGCGAACTGGATTGCGCTGTCGGTCGGGTAGATCCACAGGGAAGCGCCCTCCCGAAGATCGGTCACATCGGTGATGAGCACCACCTGCTCCGGCTCCTGTTGCTGATCGCCGACGACCTCCGCGTACCAGACGGCCCATCCAAGCGCCAGCAGAACAGGGTTCAGGTGCACGAGGTGGCCGCGCACGTAGACGATCCAGAGGAGGAGAAAGAACAGTGCCAGAGCTGCGACAGTGAAGCTGTCTCGATAATCGGAGATAACGAACGGGAGCACGTACGCGAAGAGAAATTCGGCCACCTCCTGCGATCGACCTTCGGCACTTCGCACGGTGACATGGCGCTGCTTGACGCGGCGAAGGGCGGCATACAGGACGGCGAGACCTACGATGGCCAGAACGCACAACACCGCGAAGGCGAAGGCCAGCCAGCCATTGCTGGCAGCGGCGCGAACGCCCAGAAGAACGAACGCCGGCAGATAGGCGCTGAGGAACAGGATGCTGCGAGCGAAGACGGTCATGATGGAAAACCTTGACAGAGGTTGGCATCGTTCCCATGGTCGGATCGTTGTTCCGCACCGAGTACCGAAGATGCCTGATCACAAGTTGATCGCCACGCACGCACGCAACGCGCGCGGCCTGCTAGCCCAGCTGCGCCTTGAACTGGATGAACTACTGGTCCCGGTGTGGCCCCCGCTCGCCGCGCCGACCGTGTCGCGCGAGGGGCAGCACGACCTGCTGCGCTATGACCTGCGCCTGCTTGACTGGCTGGTGCGGGTCGAGTGCGCTGCCACCGCGTATCCGAGCGACGCTCCGGTGTTGCTGACCGCTCAAGTCCGTCCCCAGGGGCCGCTGGCGCGCGCAGGCGCCACCCTCGCCAATCCCATGGATGCTGGCTGGACCATCGTCCTGCACGCCCCCATTCGCTCCGTGACGCGAGACGCGGTTGAGGACGTGCTGTACCAACTCCGTGCGGCGTTGTGGTCGCGGCCGGACATTCGGCGTCGCGTATCCCGCCAAGCCGCCTAGGCCTCACGGACACTCTGGCAGCGCCAGCAGGTTATTCGGCTGCTCCCCGTCCGCGGTGGTCTTCAGGTACCTGCGACCCAATCGGGTCGCGATAACGACGGCAACGCGGTCACCCTGCGGCCGCTCAACATAGAAAGTCCACTTCCCGCCTTCAATCCCGGCAATCGCGTCGGTCTCCGCTAACTTCCAGCGGGTGCCGTCCGGGTTGGTGCCGCCGATGTTGCTGATACGTTCATGGGGATCGGTGCGACTCGTCTTGTTGATGCACTCCACGCGAATCTGGTTCGCCATGCTCACTCTCCTTGTGCTACATCTCCCCACCGGGCGCTCAATCGGGGCACCATCCGGCGCCGCGGCGCCCGGCTCTTGGATGGACTCCGCGTCGGATAGACAGCTGACACCGAAGGGCCGCCCAGGCGCCTCAGCACCTACTTGCGGATGTCGAGATCACGATCGGTCTCGCGGACGAGGACATGTATGTCCGGCCCCGTCGCGACTCGGCGCGCGTAGGACGGCCCACCTAACGCGCCAACCTTCTTGGCATCCTCGCGCCGCTGCGGTCGCGTGTCAACATCTAGTCGTCCGTTTCTGCCACTCGACGCGGCAAGTGTGTTTATTCCACAGTCGATTACGGATTGTCCCGTGGCTTTTAGTAATAGTTGATTTCGGAGCGTAGGTCATCTAGTCTCTCCCCCGTGAGGGCGGGACAGCTCGCGGCCATGGCGGACCTGAAGGAGAGCCGCCGTGATGCTTCGCCGAATTCGCGCGTCCCTAGCGTCCATCGTTCTGTCGTTGGTCCTCGTGTTGCTTGCTGCTGTATCGGTCCTGGCCGATACCGTCCCGGGAAGCTGGCCGTAAGCCACTAGCTTCGGTCCCACCGTTTAGAACCGTCCGCCCAAGGTCGTCACTGGCCCGCCCTCACAAGTATTATGCGATGCGAGCCCGGTCGCGGGAGGGTTGGGGGGAACTGCGACCGGGCTTGCCTACGGGCGGCGGATCGCCAGCGCCTCGGCATACAGGGCGTTGGCACCTTTGAGGTCCCCGGCCGCCGTGTGCAGCTGGGCGAGGTCGCCCAAGGCCTGCATCAAGCGGGAAATGGGTCCATGACGCCGCAGCACTTCGACCGCACCGGTGAGGTCCCGCACGGCATCATCGGCGCGATCCGTCGTGGCCGCGATGCGGGCGGCCGTCATCATTGCACTGGCCAGCGCGTGATAGTTGTCGCTCGCCCTCGCGATCCGCTGGGCCTCTTCGGCTCGCTCCTGGGCGCGAGGGTAGTCGCCCTCGGCCAGCAGGATCTGCGCCGCGGTGTCGGTGATGTGGGCCATCAGTCCCTGGTCATCCAGGGTCGCGCCCGCCTCGGTCGCTGCCGCAAGCAGCTCCGTGGCTCGATCGAGGCTGCCGAGGTGCAGATAGGTGAGCGCCAGGTTGTTCGAAAGTCCGGCCACATCGCGCCTGGACTCGGCGGCTCGGAAGAGTGCCAGGCTCTGAGAACCGGTGGTCAGCGCGGCTTCATAGTCCCCCGACTCGCGATAGCTGTTCGCCAGGCCGGCCAGGAAGCTCGCGCGCCGTCGGAGATCCAGGTCGGTAGTCAGCGTGCGGGCCTCCTCGAGGTACGCGAGGGCGCGCTGGTGCTCGCCGTCCCAGGCCTCAACGTTGGCCAGCGCCGTCAGCAGCCGGAAACGGAAGTCGGGCAGGACGTCGAGGCCTTCCCGGATCTGCTTGAGCAGGTCCTCCAGGATCGCCCGCGCCTCGCGAAGGTTCTCCTGCTGGTAGTGCGCGTAGCCCAGCCAGTAGCGGGCAAAGGCCGCATCCGCCGCGCGGCCCATGGTTCGAAACAGCTCGACAGCCTCACTTGCGGGCGCCACAGCTTCTTTGCCACGCTCGAGCCGGCACAGGGCCTCGGCGATCCCGCGCAACAGCTCCGCCCGGGTTCGCCGGTCAGACGCAGCCTCGAGCAGGGTTTGGTACCGATCGAGCGCCGCCTGGTTGTCGCCGGTGGCCAGCAGCAGATCGGCCTCGAGGCGATTCGGACCGAGATCCTCGCCGGCCAGGAAGTCGCGAATCGGAAGGCCCAGCCGCTCGGCGATGAAGGTGAGGGCGGCCATCGACGGCTTGGCCAGCCCACGCTCGAGAGCGCTGATGTACGCCGGTGTGTAGCGCCCCTTGGCGACCTCGGCCTGCGTCAGCCCGGCTCGCAGGCGAGCATGGCGAATGGCGCCTCCGATGCGCCTGGCGAGCGGGCGGTTGTCGACGACTATGACGCGGCGTTGGCTGGTTCGCACCATATGCGCGGCACTATAGCGGCTCTGTAAAATGGTTGGACTACCGCCAGCGGCCGAAGGGGAGCTTTCGGGTCGAGCTTTCCCTCAGACCGTCCTCGACCAGTTGCATGTTGGCCGGATCCATCCAATTGCCGTGCGGGACGGACAGCGGCGGCATCGGGTCGCGTGCCAGGAAGTGAGCGTATTTCTCGATCGCTGCCTGGGCGAGGACGTACCCGTGGTTCTCCAGCACGTAGCGCTCCGTGACCGTGAACGCGTCGAGGTCCGTGCGGATCTCCGCGATCATCTCCTTGGTGATCTTTCGCGGGTAGCCGGTCACCGCGACGTCGTAGTCGCGGATGTCGGTGCCGATGCCCCAGTACGTTCCGCGCATAACACGCTTCACGAAGCTGCTGATCAACCAGCGCTTCCTCACCGCCCCGCCCCCGCGACCCTGGACCTCCATGTACCGATTCAGGCGCCAGAGCAGGCCGCCATCCGTGCCAGCGTCGAAGGTAGATCCTCCTTCGGAGACCAGCACCACCAGATGGCTCTTCCACACCGGCTCAAGGCCCATGTTGTCGTACAAGCCTCCGTCGCTGAGACCGAGTGCCCGGATGCGCTCCTCCCGCTTGTCCGACTTATCCGCACCGGGAGCAAGCTCGCCGGGAGACAACCCGATCGGCTGTGGGTTGAAGAAGGGTGGGAAGCACGACGAGGCCGCGACCGCTCGCGCGACGGTCCAGTGCGCGGGAGTGGGGGCGTAGCCGGCCATGTAGCTTCCCACCCGCTCACGGGTGAACGTCCAATTCACGCCGTAGGACATGTCCGTTGCGCAGAACACGAAGTTCGGCCGCGCGGGCAGACTTGTCAGCGTCGCGGGGGTCAGGTGACTGAAGTACTCACGCTCCAGGGCATCGACCGCAGCGTGCCCTCCCCAGTTCCACGGCAGTAGGCCCAAGGCCAGCGGAACGGTCCGGATGTTGCGCTTGCAGAAGAGGTGGAACGGTTTGGAGACCTTCGTGTCGAAGTCGGCGAACACCTCGCCCGGTGCCGGCCACGCCGCGCCCATGGTGCCGGCGAGGTGCGCGGCGAGGATGCTTCCGCCGGAGACCGAGGTGATGGTGTCGACTCGTCCGAGGACGCCCAGCTCGTTCAGGCGGCGCACCGCTCCCAGGTGGAAGAGGGCGGCACGGTAGCCGCCGCCTGACAGGCACAACGCCACGCCTCGCGGCTCCCTCTCGGGGAGATAGGTTGATTGGGCGTGCTCGGTCGGTGCCGGCTGCGACGGCAGGCTCGTCTCGGCAATCCCGTCCGGCGGTGCCGGTGCGGTCACGTCCTCCGGTGGCGGGACGGCCGCCGGCGGCAGCGTTCGCGAGGGCATGCGATCCTCCTCCTAGTTCACCAGCCGCGCGGTTGCCAGGCTCACCGCCGCGTCGACCGCGTCACCCATACGGTAGAGGCGAGCGCCGCCATCGGCCTTGATGATGTAGGCGATGGAGCCGGCCGGACCAGCCTCGGGTGGACCCAAGGCCTGCGAGGTGTAGTGAATCCCCAGTTCATCGTCGGTCGGATGCGCCCCGCCGGCCTGCGCCTGCGGATTGCGGACCTCGCGCATCAGGTCCTGGCTGACGTCATGGGGGAAGCCGTACTCCGAATCGGCACCGGTGGCGCACGACGAGACCAAGTACCGCGGCCCCTTGCTCGGGAAGCCGCCGCCACGGTCGCCCAGGCGCTCGATCAGCTCCAGGTTGATCCCCCGCTTGGAGCAGTGGTGCGAAACCTTGAAGAGGTCGCAGGCAAGCGGCGTCCGGCCGTTCTTGGCGCCGATGGCACGCGCCCACATCCGCTCGTCGGGCTCGAGATGTGGGAACTCCTGGAGCACCTGGCCCCAAGCATCGGTCTGGGCGTCCCCGCCGAAGACGACGGTCTTGCTCTTCGGCGCGGCGTCGCCGGCGGGCGGTGGGTCATCGGCCTTCGGGTAGTCCGTGCTCGGCTTCGGCACCGGGTAGGTGAGCTTCATGACGATGGACGCGTTGTTGAGGTCCACGCCGTAGGTGTCATACCGATTGCGCAGGGCGATCGAGGGCGACAGGATCGTGATCAGAGCTCCGGCATGGAAGAACTCAAAGCCCGAGGTCGGGCGCAGCAGCCGCAGCCCCCGGTTCGTCGCCTGATTCTCCACCTCCTCGATCAGGTTGCGGTACGTGGTGGAAGTGAACCGGAAGCCGCTGTCCCAGAACTCGTCGACCTGGCCATCGAATGCGGAGAGCAACTGTCGCAGGCCGGCGATGTGATCGAAATGGGGATGGGTCGCGCAGACGAAGCGGATATGCGGGGCCTGAGCCGCCCCTGGCGGGGTCAGGGCTCGGAGCAGTGCGACGCTCTTGTCGCCCTTGAAGCTATCGATCACGCCGAAGGTCGTGCGCCCGCCCTCGTCGGGGAAGCGGATGACGATCGCGTCACCATCGCCAACGTTCAGCACGAAGACCGCCAGGTCGTCGGCGGCCAGGTCCAGGGCGGCCGCCGGTCCAAGGCGGGCCGGGTTGAGATCAGGGGCGGCCCCCATCACCCCTCCTCCCGGGCCAGGTCGGATCCGGCGCGCAGCGCGGCCTCGTTCGCGACCTTTGCCCGCTGACGCGCGGCGGCGGTGATGTCCGACACCTGGACTTCAAGCTGCTCGGCGCTGGCGACCACCTGCGCCGGCGTCAGGT
>CAZHZI010000080.1:0-9462 GCA_964536955.1 uncultured Conexibacteraceae bacterium | reverse complement strand
GCTCGAGCTGGCGTGCCCGCAGTCGCCGCGCGGTCTCCGCGCCCACCGATGAGGCCAGCTCCGGCCGCTCCATCGTCATCAGCCCCACCGCCGCGCCGCCGATCTCCCCGGTCAGGACGAGGGCGTCGCCCGGTCGGGCGCCGCCCCGGGTGACGAGCAGCTCCGGCTCCGCGGCGTGTCCGACCACGGTCGTCGCCAGGGTCAGCGCCGGCGCGCGCGTCACGTCGCCGCCGGCGAGGGTCGTCCCGGTGGACCGGGCCAGCGCCAGCATTCCGTCGATAAGCTCGAGGCACTCGTCCTCGCCAAGGTCGGGCGGGACGCCGAGAACGACGTAGGCCTCCCCCGGCTCCGCTCCCATCGCCGCCAGGTCGGAGAGCGCCGTGGCGAGTGCCTTGTGGCCGATCTGCGCCAGGCCGGCATGCTCGCGGCGGAAGTCCACCCCTTCGACGATCGCGTCGACCGAGGTGGCTGTGGCGCCGCCGGGCACGGTGACCGCGGCGTCGTCGCCCATCCCAATCCGCACCCGCGGCCCCGCCGGGGGCAGCCGCTCCCGTACCCGCGCCAGCAGCTCGAATTCGCCCATTGCCCCATTGTCCCGTGTCGAGAGCGGGACCATCTAGGGTGCGCAGAACGTGGAGCGCCGCCAACCACTTCTGCACCGCATCGGGGAGGCCGGGGCGAAGTTCGGCACACGCCCGCCGCGCAGCAAACGCGTTCGCCTGGCGATCCAGCTCGGGCTGGCCGTCGTCGTCTTCGGCTTCCTGGTCCTCACCGTGGTCGACCAGTGGAGTGAGATCCGCGACAAGGGCGTTCACTTCCATGCGGTTTGGCTGATCCCGGCCTGCGCGCTGCTTATCACCTTCTACGGGCTCAGCGCCCTCGCCTGGGATGTCATCCTGCGCTTCCTCGGCTACCGGATCGGCGCGATGCGCGCCCAGGTGGCGTGGGGTCAGCCGCTGCTCGCCCGCTACGTGCCCGGCAGCGTCCTCTACGTGCTGGGCAGGGTGTTGCTGTCCGAGCGGCTCGGCGTGCCGCGACGCACGACGATCGCCAGCATCGTCTACGAGCAGGCGCTCTCCGCGACGGCCGCCGTCGCGATCGCCTCTTACTTCTTCATCAGCCACCCCGACCTCCAGGGCCAGCCCCTGCGCTGGGCGGTCCTGATCGTCCTCCCGGCCGGGATCGCGATCCTCCATCCCCGTGTCTTCGGGCCGCTTGCCGACCGCGTGCTGAGCGCCTTCGGCCGCGAGTCCCTGCCCGCCGTGATGCCGCTGCGCGGCGTGCTGACGATGCTCGCCTTCTACGCCGTGGTCTGGGGGGTGGTGGGCCTCGGCATCTACTGCGTCGCGCGCTCCGTCACCAACATTCCCTTCCGGGACGTGCTCATCGTCGGCTCGGCGCAGGCGGTCGGCTACGTGGCGGCGCTGGTGACGATCGTCGCCCCGGCGGGCCTCGGCATCCGCGACGCCGCCTTCGCCTGGGCCGTCAAGGCGGCCACGCCCGGCAACAGCTTCGCGGTCGGCTCCCTCATCGCGATCGCCGTTCGCGGCGTTTTGACGGTCATCGAGGTCTTCTATGTGGCGGTCGTCACCGCCCTCGGCAAACGGGAGGGCTGGTCGATCCCGACCGGCGTGATCCATCCCTCGCCGGAGGAGGAAGCGGTCGAGTCCCGCTAGAGGGGGATCCGAGCTCCGAGCTGGTAGGCCGTCAGCACGATCGCGCCAAGGGTCAGGACTTGGTCGCGCGACAGGGCCACCAGGGGCAGGAGCCAGACGAGGTACCAGGGCAGGAGCCAGGAGGTGGCGAGGAGCAGGGCGAAGGTCGCCCAGGCCGAGGCGCGAATCCAGTCGCCGCCACGCCAGGTCCAGGCGAGAAGGGCGGCGAGAAGGACGGCGTAGAGGGCCAGCGCCGCGATCCTCACCGCCTCGGAGTCGAGGCCGGTCAGGCGGGCCACTGTGACTGGGATGCTCATCTGGCTGGTCCGGGACTGGTTCTCCCCGGCCAGGCCGATCGCGTGCAGCCAGTTCCACTCAAAGGCGGCGTACCCGGCGGCCCCAATCGCCGCCAGCGCCAGGCCGGCCCCCAAGAACAGCCTGCCGATGGGCCTAAAACCCACGTATGGCGTGGGTTTTAGGCCCATCGGCCGCCGGATTGCGCTCAGCAGGGCGAAGGGGGCCACGATTAACGCTGAGGTCTTTATTGCGGCCGCGGCGACGAGCGCTGCGCCGCCGGAGATCTCGCGGGCGCCGAGGATCGCGGCCACGCCCGTCATCGCGAGCAGCATCGCCAGGCCGTCGTTGTGGGCGCCGCCGACCACGTGGACGAGGACGAGCGGGTTGAGGGCGACGAAGGCGACGGCGCGCAGCGGGTCGACGCCGCGAGCGGGGGCGAGGCGGGCGACCAGCCCTGCCAGCCCCAGCACCGAAGCTGCCGCCACCGCCTTCAGGACCGCCAGCGCCGTGTCCACCGGCAGCCAGGCCAACGGGTAGGTCGCCAGCGTGAAGAGCGGGCCGTAGGCGCTGGTGGTGTCCGGCCAGGTGACCCGGGAGAAGGCAGGGTCGGTCGGCGCGGCGAATGGTGGGTGGACGTAGGGGTCGAGGCCGTGCAGGACGCCCAGGCGGGCGTAGTCGACATAGCTGTAGACGTCGTGGGAGAGCAGCACCGGCGCGACGGCGAAGCCGGCGACCGCCACCGCGATCGTTCCCCAGACGATCCGCCACCCCAACCTCGGAGCGGCCGCCAGCATGCCGAGGTAGGCGAGGAAGCCCACCCACATCAGGGCGTACGCGGCCCCCGCCTCGAGCTGCAGCTACCCGCTCCCGATGCCGCCGGTGGGAGTGCCCCCGCCGACGCCGGCGGGCGGGCTGGGGGAGGGAGTGGGCGCCGGAGCCGCCGCCGGAGTCGGGCTGCCCGCCGGCTCCTGCCCGACGCCGGGCGCGTAGGCCTCGGGGTCATAGCCGCCAACCGCGTCCTGGCCTTTCTTCTTCTCACCGTCGTCCGCGTCCTCGCCGGCCTCTGCGTCGGAGGAGTAATCGCTCTCGCTCGGCCCGGATTGGGTGAACTCGCCGTAGTACGGCGCCCAGCTGATGCCCACCTCGGGCGTCTCGAATTCCTCGCAGGGGACGCCGCCGCCGGCGTAGAGGGAGTTCCAGATCTGCGCCGGGAAGGTGCCGCCGAAGACGGTGATCCCGTGCACGCTGGTCATCTCGATGTCGTTGGACTGCGGGTAGCCGACCCACACCGCGGTCGCCAGGTTGGGCTGGTAGCCGGCGAACCAGGCATCGGTGTAGTTGTCGGTCGTGCCGGTCTTGCCCGCCTGGCCGTAGCAGCCGGTGTAGGCCGCGGTGCCGGTCCCGCCGGTGATGTTGTCCTGGAGGATCCGCGTCACCTCATAGGCGACCGCCTCGGGGAGGACCCGCTTGGGGTCCGCATGCTCGGGGTGGTGGACGCGCCCGCTGGGGAACTCCACCCGCCGGATCGCCACCGGGTTGCGATGGATGCCGCCGGCGGCCAGCGTCGCGTAGGCATCGGCCATCTCCATTGGCGAGACGCCGATCCGCAGCCCGCCCAGGCCTTCGGCCGGGATCCCGTCCAGGGGCGTCACGATGCCCATCGACTTCGCCGTCTCGGCGACGTTCTCGGGCCCCACGTCGAGGTCCAGCTGCGCGAACACCGTGTTGTCCGAGGCCACCGTCGCCTGCTGCAGGCTGATCGTCCCCTGGTAGCCCTCGTCCGCCGTCGCCACCTCCCAGTGCCCCCACTCGGGCAGGTCGAGGCTCAGCGGTTTGGAGGTGTAGTAGGTCGAGTATGGGTCGATCCCCTGCTTTATCGCCGTCGTCAGGACGAAGGCCTTGAAGGTCGACCCCGGCTGCCGGCGCCCCTGGGCGGCGAGGTTGAACTGGCTCTGGTCGTAGTTGGAGCTGGAGACCATCGCCTTGATGTAGCCGGTGTCCGGCTCGATCGCGACAAGCGCCGCCGAGGGGTCGGTCGAGTAGGGCAGCGCCGAGCGCATCGCCTCCAGCCCGACGTCCTGCAGCGCGGTGTCGACCGTCGTGTAGACGCGCAGCCCGCCTTTGCGCACCGTGTTCACCCCGTACTCCTCGATCAGTTTGTCCTCGACGTAGTCGAAGAAGTAGGGCTGGCGGCGGGTGAAGTAGGTGTCGGAGAGCTTCAGCTGAAGGCCCCGCTGCTGTCCCTCCAAAGCCCGGCTGCGGGAGATGTACCCCAGCTTCGCCATGCTCGACAGGACTTCGTTGCGGCGGGCCAGCGCCCCGCGCGGGTTGAGGATCGGGTTGTAGTCCGAGGGCGCCTGGGGCAGTCCGGCGAGCAGCGCCGCCTGCTCCAGGTCGAGCTTCCAGACCGGCCGGGAGAAGTAGATCCGCGAGGCCGCCTGCACGCCAACGGCGGTAGAGCCGTTGATGGTCCCGTAGGAGGCGGTGTTGAGGTACTTGCCGAGGATGTCCTGCTTGGAGAACTTCCGCTCGTACTCGAGGGCCAGCTCCGCCTCCTGGATCTTGCGCTCGAGGTTGCGCTTCGGGTCGGTGATGCAGAGGTTCCGCATCAGCTGCATCGTGATCGTCGAGCCGCCCTGCACGATCTTGCCGGCCTCGAGGTTCTCGATCAACGCGCGGATGCCGCCCTCGTAGTCGATTCCGTCGTGGTGGAAGAAGCGCTCGTCCTCGATTGCCACCGTCGCGTACTTCAGCCCGGTCGGCACGCGATCGATCGAAACCGGCGTGCGCGCCTCGTCGGAGGCGATGTAGCCGAGGCGGCTGCCGTCGCCGGCGAAGAGGATCGAGTTGCCGCCCTTGTCGATCGGGCGGCAGTCGGAGAGGGGGGGCGCCTTGGCGGCGACGTCGAGCACCCAGGAGGTGACTCCGATCGTGACGACCGCCGCCGCGCCGAGCAGGCCGGCGGCGACGAAGAGGATCTTGCTACGGGCGCCGCCACGGCGCCTGTGACGTCGACGATTGCGCTGCGTCATTGGAAAATGGTACTTCGGCGCGCTCGGGCCTCAGCCCTGCGTGTCGTCGGTGGAGTGGTTGTGGACGATCCCCTCGACCAGCATCTGGTTGGGGATCACGACCGCAGTGCCGTCGCCGGGGTCGACATAGGTGTAGGAGAGGGTGAGGTCGGTGACCCGGCCGCTCACGTCCTCGAAGCTGATCCGGTCGCCGATCTTGATCGGCTGGGAGACGGCCAGCTGGATCCCGGCGATCACGTTGCCGATCGTGTGCTGAGCGGCGAAGCCGATGATCGCCGCCAGCACCGCGGTGGAGGCGAGGATGCCGGTCGCCAGCCGCTTCAGCTCGGTGAACTGGCTCAGCGCGATCGCGGCGAGGACCACGAAGGCGACGACCAGAAGCAGGCGGCGCAGTACCCGCAAGCGGGTTCTTGTGGATCGCGATACCTGTGAGACTGCCGGCGACATGGAGGCCAACTTAGCCGCAAGCGGCGGAGCGGGGCGCATGACTTCCTTCCCCTACTCCAACTGGGGGCCTGGCGCCGCCGTGTTGGGAGTGCTTCTCGCCTTGGGGACTGGACTGGTTTTGGGGATCCCCGCGGTGCTCGTCGAGCATCCCGAGGGTGGGGAGCTGGGCACGACGGGAAGCGTCATCGCCCAGCTGGCCACCGTGATCGGTTTCCTGATGGTCCCGTTGCTGATCGCGGCGCGCCGCGGCGCGCCGTCGATCGTGGAGGCGCTGAGGCGGCTCGGGGTGCGGGGGTTCCGTCCCTCCGCAATCAAGTGGATGGCGGCTGCGGTCGGCGCCTACCTGCTCTTCGCCATCCTCTACACGGCGCTCGTCGGCCAGCCCGAGCAGGACGACATCGCCGACAGCTTCGGCCCGATCCCGATCCAGGTGCTGCTGATCGTCATCGCCGCCTCCGTCAGCGAGGAGGTCTGCTTCCGCGGCATGCTCTACGGCGGCCTGCGCGAGCGGCTGCCCAGGCTCGGCGCCGCGCTGCTCAGCGGCCTCATCTTCGGCGCCCTGCACGCGGTGACAGGCCTCAGCGCCGTCCCGCCGCTGATCGCCTTCGGCGTGGTCCTCGCCCTGCTCTATGAGAAGACCGGCTCGATAGTCCCCGGCATCGTCCTCCACGCACTCAACAACTCGGCCGCCCTGCTCGCCCAGTAACGCGCTGGGAGCAAAGAAACGGCCCGCCGAAGCGGGCCGTAAAGGATGAGGGGGAGCTACCCCCGAACGACTGACACTCGAACATAGAGCGTACCAGGCAAGGAGTGGTCAAATAGAGGTTCGCTGCGGCGCGAAGGGGAGGTCGTCAAGCGGGAGATACCCGCAAGCTAGGCCGCCGGGTTTCACAGGCTTTTGACTCTTTCGACACACCGCCGGGCCATCGGTAAGAATCTCTGTCCCTTGAGCCGCCGCCTCTTCCTTGCCGCCGCCCTTGCTGCCCTACTCCTGCTGCCCGCGACGGCGCCGGCCGCGACCCCGACCGGCCCAGCCAAGGCCGGGGCGCCGGACGCGACGGTGAAGATCCGGATCGGGCATCTTCACAAGGGCAAGGCGCCGATCCTCAGCACCGTGCCGGTGATCGGCACGATCACGCCGTTCGCCCCGGGCCAGCGGGCGCGGGTCACCTATTACCTCGACGGGCGCCGCCTGCACTCGAAGTCGGTCAAGGTTCGCAAGGGGAAGGGCGCCACCGGTCGCTTCCGCTCCAGCATTCGAGTCGAGAAGAACGGCAAGTACGCTGCCGCCGCCAGCCACGCGGCGACCGCCGCGCTCGGCGCCGACAGCACCGTGCGCAAGAGCTGGCGAGTCAGCTTCCCCGGCCTGCGCCAGGGCAAGTGCGGCCTCGTGGTCGTCGGCTTCAAGAAGGCGATGCGGAAGATGGGATACGTCGTCAACGACGGCCGCTGCTTCGGCGGTAAGACCGCCCGGGGCGTCCTCGCCTACCGCAAAGTCAACGGCATGACCCGCAGCTTCGGGGCCGGCAAGGGCCTGGTCAAGCGAGTCTTCGGCGGCCGCGGCGCCTACCGGGTCCGCCACCCCGGCGCCGGTGAGCACCTCGAGGTGTCCCTCTCCAAGCAGGTGTTGGTCTTTGCCGACGGCGACAAGCCGGTCGCGGTCTACCCGATCTCCTCCGGCAAGTCCTCCACTCCCACCGTGACCGGCCACTTCCGCTTCTACATGACACAGCCCGGCTACAACTCGCACGGCATGTACTACTCCTTCTACTTCATCGGCGGCTACGCGATCCACGGCTACGCGTCGGTTCCCAACTACCCCGCCAGCCACGGCTGCCTGCGCACCTTCATCGCCGACCAGCCGGAGATCTTCAACCGCATCCACATGGGCGAAGACATCTTCGTGTTCTAGGGGGCTGACGGTGATAGGCGAGAGGACACTGCGCGCCGTCCTCGTCGCTGTGGCCGCCTACCACGTGATCACCGGTGCTCTCGCCCTGATCGCGCCGGGCACCTTCTTCGAGGAGGTCGGCCGCTACGGGATCGAGAACTCGCACTACGTCGGGGATGTGGGGGCGTTTGTGCTTGCTTTCGGCATCGCCTTGGGCGTGTCCGTGGTGCGGCCTGCCTGGCGAGCGCCTCTGCTGTGGCTGGGCGCCTTCTGGTACGGCTTGCACGCGATCAACCATGCCTTCGACACCGGGGAGGCGAAGAGCGAGGCGCGGGGCTGGAGCGACACGATCCTGATCGCCTTCGGGGCGGTTGCGTCTGCCTGGCTGGCGCGGGTATCGGAGCGGCTGAGCGCGGAGCGCTCCGATGGAGGCATGAGGTGAGGGTGTTCGTGGGGGGCGCGAGTGGGGCGATCGGCCGTCCCCTGATCCGTCAGCTCGTCGCGGCTGGGCATGAGGTGACGGGGACGACTCGTCGCGAGGACCGCGCGGAGGAGATCCGCGCGGCTGGGGCGAAGGCCGCCGTCTGCGACGCGCTCGATCCCACCGCGCTCGAATCGGCGGTTCGCGCGGCTGGGCCCGAAGTCGTCGTCAATCAACTCACGAGCCTGCCCGAGGACTACAACCCGCGCAGCATCGACTACGGGCCCACCAACCGGGTGCGGAGGGAGGGAGGAGGAAACCTGATGCGCGCGGCCTTGGCCGTGGGCGCTCGCCGCTACGTGACTCAGAGCATCGCCTTCCTCTATGCGCCCGAGGGGGATTGGGTGAAGGACGAGGACGGCCGTCCCTACGAGGACGCTCCCGCGCCGTTCGACGAGGGAGTGCGAGCGATGCTCGCGCACGAGCGCGAGGTGCTTGGCACCGAAGGAATCGACGGGCTGGTGCTTCGCTACGGCCAGTTCTACGGAAGTGGCACCTACTACTCGCCCGACGGTGCGATCGGCAAGCGGGTCCTCAAGCGCATGCTGCCCGTGGTCGGTCCCGGCACCGGCGTCGCCTCCTTCATCCATGTCGAGGACGCGGCAGGGGCGACCGTCGCCGCCCTCGATCGAGGCGCTCCCGGCATCTACAACGTCGTCGATGACGAGCCCGCTTCGATGGGCGAGTGGCTGCCCGTCTATGCGGAGGCGATCGGCGCCAAGCCCCCACGCCATGTTCCCACCTGGCTTGCCCGCCTATTCGGCGGCAAGATGGCGGTTTCGTTCGGAACCCAGCTCCGCGGCGCTTCCAACGCCAAGGCGAAACGGGAGCTCGGCTGGCAGCCTCGCTATGCGAGTTGGCGGCGGGGGTTCAGGGAAGCGCTGGATGTCTGACCTCGCCGCCACCAAGCGGACGCTGCTGGCCGAGCTGCGAGAGCATTCGCTGGTCATCGGCGAAGTGACCCTCTCTTCGGGGGCCAAGGCCTCCTATTACGTCGACGCGCGGCGGGCGCTGTTGCGGCCGACCGGGTTTCGTGCCGCCGGGGAGTTGATCGCCGCCGCCGCCACCGACGTCGGCGCGACCGCCGTCGGTGGACCGGTGATGGCCGCGATTCCGCTCGCCTGCGCGGCGATCGCGGTTCCGGTCGGCGAGGGCTTGGTCGGCTTCTTCGTTCGCAAGGAGCGCAAGGAGCACGGCCTGCAGCGCTGGGTCGAGGGGCCGGTCGAGCCAGGGACCCGTGTGCTGGTCGTCGAGGACACGGTCACCACCGGCGGCTCCACCGTCAGCGCGATCGAGCGGATCCGCGAGGAGGGCCTCGAGGTCGTTGGGGTGCTCAGCATCGTCGACCGGCTCGCCGGCGGCGGCGAGCGGATCGAGAGGGCAGTTGCCGCTCCCTACCAGGCCCTCGTCACGATCGACGAGCTGTACCCGGACCGCCCGGATCGTCGGTAACACACCGAGGCGCACAACTACCCATTTGGCTCCTGGCTTTCCAAGGAGGCCCAGATTTGGCAGCTTGAGTGGCTTTTGGGTATGTCTGAAGCTTTACCGAAAACTATCTCTTGACTTCATAGACGTCTTCATTTACCTTGACTCAGCGCCTGTTAGCCCTGATCATTCACCAAGCGCGCGCGAGTAACGTCGGCGGGTAGTTGGGAG
>CAZHZI010000079.1:0-9553 GCA_964536955.1 uncultured Conexibacteraceae bacterium | reverse complement strand
GCTTCGAGGCGCTCTACCTGCAGGTGCCGGGCCTCCTGGTCGCCTGCCCCTCGACACCCGCCGACGGCAAGGCGCTGCTGAAGACGGCGATCCGCGACGACAATCCGGTGATCTTCATCGAGCACGAGTCGCTGTACGGGACACGGGGAGAGGTACCTGAGGATGGGGACGAAAACGTGCTTCGCTTCGGCGAAGCGGCGGTGCGGCGCAAGGGCGACGACGTCACCGTCATCGGCGTTCTCAAGATGGCGCAGATCGCCGAGAAGGCGGCGACGCAGCTCTCCCACGAACACAAC
This sequence comes from uncultured Conexibacteraceae bacterium, assembly GCA_964536955.1. GTDB lineage: Bacteria > Actinomycetota > Thermoleophilia > Solirubrobacterales > 70-9 > CAZHZI01. The sequence goes on along the minus strand of CAZHZI010000079.1, from coordinate 9,257 downwards.
GTCGAGGCCGAGGTGATCGACCCACGCACGCTGCGGCCGCTCGACCTGGACACGATCCTCGAGTCCGTGCGCAAGACCAACCGGGTGGTGGTCGTCGAAGAGGGCTGGCCGCACGGCGGGGTCGGCGCCAACCTGGCCACGCTGATCACCGAGCAGGCCTTCGACGACCTCGACGCGCCGGTGCAGCGCGTGACCGGCGCCGACGTCCACATGCCCTATTCGAAACGCTTGGAGCAGGCCGCGATACCCCACGAGGAGCATGTGGTGAAGGCGGCGCTGGCGACGCTGGAGGGATCCATCTGATGTCCGACATCGTCATGCCCCGCCTCTCGGACTCGATGGAGGAGGGGACGATCCTCCAGTGGCTGAAACGCGTGGGGGACGAGGTCTCCATCGGGGATGAGCTGGTTGAGATCGAGACTGACAAGGCGAACATGGCGTACGAGAGCGATGTCGCCGGGACGCTGACTGAGATCGTGGCGGAGGAGGGCGTGACGCTGCCGATCGGCTCCACCATCGCCCGGGTCGGCGATAGCTCCGCTGGGGCCAGCGACGAAGTCGCGGAGCAGGCCGATAAGGGTTCCCAGGGCGGTGGCGCAGGACCCACCGCCCCCGGACGCGAAGCGGAGGAGGCGGTGGTTGATGAGCCCCAGCCCTCACCCGATCCTGGTCACGGCCTGTCTCTTCCAGGGGCGGGTGAGGGTCCTGCCGACCCCGCCGAGTCGCCCTCCCTCGGCGCCACCGATCGTCCGAAAGCGTCACCCGTCGCCCGTCGCATAGCCAAGGAGAAGGGCCTCGACCTGGGCAAGCTTCAAGGCTCTGGGCCGGGCGGGCGGATCGTCAAGGCAGATGTCGAGAAGGCCGAGCCCAGCGTCCCGGCCGCTGCTCCCACCCCCCCACCTGCCGGTGTTTCCGAAGCCCCCGAAACGGCGAAGGGACAGACGACGCACCAGGATTTGACCAAGCTCCAGTCGACCGTCGCGCGACGGATGGCGGAGTCGAAGGCCACCGCGCCGCACTTCTACCTGGAGGCCGAGATCGACATGAGCCGCTGGGTGGAAGCTCGGGCGCGGATCAAGGGGGCGGCCGGCGAGGGTGAGGTCGTGCCGTCGTTCAACGACATGGTGGTCAAGGCCTGCGCGCTGGCGCTGCGCGAGTTCCCACGGGCCAACGGGGCCTACCGGGATGGCCGGTTCGAGCTGTACTCGCGGGTCAACGTCGGCATCGCCGTCGCCGGGCAGGACGCGCTGGTCGTCCCCACCGTCTTCGACGCCGACCGCAAGGGGCTGCGCCAGATCGCCTCGGAGTCGCGCGCCCTGGCGCAGCGTGTCCGCGATGGGCAGATCACCCCGCCCGAGCTCTCCGGCGCCACCTTCACCGTCTCCAACCTCGGCATGTACGGGATCGACGGCTTCTCGGCGGTGATCAACCCGCCGCAGGCGGGGATCCTTGCCGTCGGCGCGATCAAGGAGCGCCCGGTCCTCCGCGAAGGCGAGATAGCCACCGCCCACCTGATGCGCGTCAACCTGGCCTGCGATCACCGCATCCTCTACGGCGCCGATGGCGCCGAGTTCCTCGCCCGCATCCGTGCGCTCCTCGAAGAGCCGGCCTCCCTAGCCCTCTAAATCGGCTTCCGCTGTTCCTTTTCCTCGCTATTCAGGGATAAGGGACAGCGGAACGGGAGAGCAGAGCGTCAGCAGGTCTTTCGGGCGCCTGTTACTGCATTCCAGGCTCGACCCAACGAAAAGTCAGCGGCTACACGCAAGACTCCTGGGCGGTCGGCCCGCGCCAGGGTCCAGTCACCGTGTCGCAGGATGCAGCCCCTGCCGCGCGCCATCGACCAGTAGGGCGTGAAGTTGACCCGGACCAGGAATTCGCCCGGGCGGGTCACGTCGAGGGCGAAGCCCTGGCGTCCCACCCAGCGGACCTGCGCGGCGCCGGCGCCCACCGGCTCGACCAGCGGCTCGGGGTCGCGCACCTCGTAGATTCGCCAGTGCGGGGAGCTCCAGCGCAGGTCCAGGTAGGGCGGCTCGCGCAGGATCAACCGCCGCTCCGCCACCGAGGAGTAGTCGAGCGGCGCGTCGGGCAGTGCCACGTAGCCGATCGCGTTCTCTCGCAGCCAGTGGCCATAGGTGGCGTGCGTGAGGTGCTCGTCGCGATAGAAGACGTCATCGCGGGTGGTGTCCAGTTGGCGCAGCCAGCCTCGCGCCAACTCGAATCCCGGCGCCAGATAGGCGGATTCCCAATGGTTGGCGGTAGGCGGCACCTCGATCCGGATCCCCTCGCCACCGTGGGCGCGCAGCCACTGCGCCGCCGGCTGGAAGTAGGCGGGGGCAGTAGAAGGGTCGCCGACGCTGCGGGCAATCTGGGCGACGCTCGCGGTCACCTGCCAGTAGAGCCCCCCCGTCATGAAAAGGGCGAGGAACCAGACCGAGACCCGCGGCTGTCGCGCCAGCACCACCGCGGCGAGCACCGGGCCTCCGAACAGCGCCCCGAGCCGCACCGCGTTGCCACCCATCGGATTGGGCGCCAGCCAGATGACGACGGAGGCCAGCAGGTAGCCGGCGATCGCCCAGCGCAGCTGCCGCTCCTCTTCCCCCACGCCCCGCGTCACGTATAGCGCCGACCCGCACCAGAGTGGGATCGCCACGAAGGAGGAGAAGGCAAAGGGGAACTGGCCCGGCTCGGGGAAGGCGAGGTTGGGGACGATCGTCAGCGCCAGCGCCAGGCCGGCGACCCATATGGCGGCGGGGGCCGGGCCGCGACGCTCGGCGAGGGCGCCGGCGAGCACCACTCCGGCCAGGAAGCCGGCGGCGACTGGGCTGGAGAGCGCGCAGGCCGCGGCGGCGACGAGCGCCAGCTTCGAGCGCGCCGTCTGCAGAGCCCGCAGCGAGGCGAGCCCGAACGCAACGCCCAGGGCGAAGGTGAGCTGTCCGTCGGCGAGCAGCGTCACCACCCCGGCGGCGAACCACAGAGTGGCCCAGCGCGCCGCCGCTCCCCAGCGGTCCTGCACCAGCCGGTCGAAGAGGTAAGAGGAGGCGACCACCGAGAGCATGCCCACCGCCTGCGGCCCCAGGACCGACGCGAGCGGCGGGAAGAGGACGCTGTAGGTGAGCGTGTAGTGGCCGCCGTACCAGCTGCCGTTCCAGATCGCCATGCCGGCGCGCTCGAACAGCTCGGTGCGAAAGACCTGCGCGGCGAGGTCGCCGACCTGCGGGTTCCAGGCAAGCATCAGCGCGGCAAGCGTGGAGCTGAGCGCCACGGCGGGAAGCCATTCGGGTCTGAGTGCCTTGGACTGGACCATGGGCGGGGCAAGGATAGGGAGGACTGCCCCTACCTGCGACGATTTCGAGTGTGAGCGCCGAGATCCTGTTTGTCCACTGCGGCCTCGTGCCCTACGACGAGGCCCGCGCGACGCAGCGCAGGTTGGAGGCGGCGCGCCAGGAGGGCGCCGTTGCAGACCTGCTGCTGCTGCTTGAGCACCCTCCCGTCTACACCCGCGGGCGCCGCTCCACCCCGGATGAGCTGCCGATGGGCGCCGAGTGGTACGAGATGCAGGGAATCGAGGTGCGCGACACCGACCGAGGCGGCCGCGTCACCTACCACGGGCCGGGACAGCTGGTCGTCTACCCGATCGTCAGCCTGAAGCCCTACGGCAACGACGTCCACGAGTACGTGCGTCGGATGGAGCGCGTGATGATCGAGTCGCTCGGCGAGTGGGGAGTGAGGGCGACGACGATCGACGGGCTGACCGGCGTCTGGACCGAGGGTGAGGCGCCGGGCTCGAGCGGTGGCGAGGCGGAGGCGCGCAAGATCGGCTCGATCGGCGTCCACGTCAGCCGTGGCGTCACCACCCACGGACTCGCCGTCAACGTCAACAACGACCTTCAGCCCTTCGAGTGGATCGTGCCCTGCGGGATCGAGGGGGCGCGGACGACCTCCCTCTCGCGAGAGCGTGGGGCCGAGCAGGACCTCGAGGCCTTCGCGGGGACCGTCGTCGGGAAGTTCGGTGAGGTCTACGACCGCACCCCCGCCCCGACCGATCCCGGCGACCTCGAGATCGAAGCGCGAGCATCTATGGTCACCCGATGAGCGAGACCGCCGAGCGCATCCACGTCACCCGATCCCGCGCCAAGCCCGGGGGCACCGAGGCCGCTGCCGACGGAACCGTCGCCTTCCGCCGCACCCGCAAGCCTCCGTGGCTGAAGGTCCCCGCGCCGGGCGGGCCCACCTACCGCCGCCTCAAGGCGGAGATCGGCGGCGACAACCTGCACACCGTCTGCGAGGAGGCCAACTGTCCCAACGTCGGCGAGTGCTGGGAGCGCGGTACGGCGACCTTCATGATCCTCGGCGACGTTTGCACCCGCCGGTGCGGCTTTTGCAACGTGAAGACGGGGAAGCCGACCTGGAACGACCCGCTGGAGCCGTTGCGCGTGGCCAACCAGGTGAAGAAGATGGGGCTGCGCCATGCCGTCGTCACCTCCGTCGATCGCGACGATCTGCCCGACTACGGCGCGAGCGCCTTCGTCGGAGTGATCCGCTCGATCCGGATGATGGCCCCCGGCTGCAAGGTCGAGATCCTCACCCCCGACTTCCGCGGCCAGGAGATGCCGCTCGCGAAGGTGATCCACGAGCGGCCCGACGTGTTCAACCACAACGTCGAGACGGTTCCTCGCCTCTACCCCAAGGCGCGTCGCGGCTCCCAGTTCCTCCGCTCCGCCCGGGTCCTGCGCCTGGCCAAAGAGATGGGAGGCGAGAACGTAGTCACCAAGTCGGGCCTGATGGTCGGCCTCGGAGAGGAGTTCGACGAGATGCTCGAGGCGTTTCAGATCCTCCGCGACCACCGCGTCCAGGTCCTCACCGTCGGCCAGTACCTTCGCCCCACGGAGAACCACCTGCCGGTGGCCCGCTACTGGCACCCGGACGAGTTCGAGGCCTTGGAGAAAGCCGCCTACGAGATGGGCTTCGAATCCGTGGCGTCCGGCCCCCTGGTCCGGTCCAGCTACCACGCCGACCAGAACCTCCCCGAGCGCGCCCTCGCGGGCTGACGCCGGTCCCACAGTGGAGCCAGCCGGGATCGAACCGGCGACCTCCGCCTTGCAAAGGCGGCGCTCTGCCAGCTGAGCTATGGCCCCTCGCCTGGAAGTCTAGGCGCGGATGGCGCTACCGGGCGACGGCGCGCTTGTAGCGAGCGACCGAGAGGGCGGCAAAGACGGCGGCGATGCCGATCGACCACGCGACCGCTCCCCAGATCGCGCTACCCGCGGGAGTGCCGAGGAAGAGGGCGCATCGCATCGACCGTAGTCGTGAAGGGGTGAGGAGGAGGAGAGCCCGATGAAGGCAAAGACCCAGGAAAAGGCGTAGCCAAAGAGCAGCATCAGGCCGATGCCGGCGATGACGTGGGCGAGCGGAGCGCCGAAGGAGAAACCGGCGAGCATCCCAACGCCGATCATGATCGCCAGCGAGATCAGGTTGGTGCCGACGTCGGCCAGGGTGCGGCCCGCCAGCACCGCCGAACGGGACATCGGCAGGGAGCGAAAGCGGTCGACCAGGCCCTTCTTCAGGTCCTCGGCAAGGCCCAGCGCGGTGACGAAGCCGCCGAAGGCCATCGTCTGCACGATGATCCCAGGCATCAGGAAGTCGACGTAGTCGTAGCCCGGCGTGTTGATCGCACCCGCCGAAGACGTAGACGAAGAGCAGCACGAACATGATCGGCTGCACCGTGAAGGAGAGCAGCAGGTCGGGGGCGCGCGGTATGCGCAGGATGCTGCGCTTCGCCAGCACCAGAGTGTCGGAGATGTTGTTGCGAAGGGTCATCGAGCCTCCCCCTCGTTCTCCCCCTCGTCACGCTCCTCCGCAGCCCGTCCGGTGACGGCGAAGAAGACGTCGTCGAGCGTTGGGGCGGTGCATCGCCGCGTCGTCGACCCCGACCCCCCCCTCGTCGAGTCGCCGCACTGCCTCGGCGATGGCGCCACGACGCTCCCGAACCGGCACTTGGAGAGCGCCGTCGAGAAGGGCCGGCCGCTCCGCCGCGATGGGCTCCAGCGCAGCGATCGCCGCCTCCGCCTGGGTGTGGTCCTCCAGCGTCACGTCCAGGCGCTCCCCGCCGACCTGGTCCTTCAGCTCGTCGGAGCTGCCCTCGGCGATCACCTTCCCCCGGTCGATCACCGAGATCCGGTCCGCCAGCCGATCCGCCTCGCCGAGGTACTGGGTCGTGAGCAGCACGGTGGTGCCCGCCGCCACCCGATCCTCAATCGTCTCCCAGAGGCCGATCCGGCTGCGTGGGTCAAGCCCCGTGGTCGGCTCGTCCAGGAAGAGCACGGGAGGACGGGCGACCAGCGCGGCTGCCAGGTCCAGGCGCCGCCGCATCCCGCCCGAGTAGGTCCGAACCAGCCGATCGGCGGCGGCGCTGAGGTCGAAGTGCTCCAGCAGCTCAGCGGCGCGGCGGCGCGGCTCCCCCTTCGCCAGGTGGTACAGCCGCCCGACCATCTCCAGGTTCTCTGCGCCGGTCAGATTCTCGTCGACCGCCGCGTACTGGCCGGCCAGGCCGATCCGCGAGCGCAGTTCGCCCGCCTCGCGCTCGACGTCAAGTCCCGCGACCCGGGCGCTGCCGGCATCCGGACGCAGCAGCGTGGCGAGGATGCGCACCGCGGTCGTCTTGCCCGCTCCGTTCGGGCCCAGCAACGCAAGCACGCTGCCGGTCGCCGCCCTCAGGTCGATCCCATCCAGCGCGCGCAGGTCCCCGTAGGACTTCCGCAGCCCTTCGGCCTCTATCGCAACCGCTTCAGCCATCGCGCGAAAAACCTACCGACCAGGGCCTCCCGGCCCGCGACGCGGTCAGTCGTCGAAGTCGAAGTCCTTGGGAGGCTTCTGCTCGAACCAGAGCTGATCGTCTTCTGAGTCCTCGAGGAACTCCGGCGTGTCTTCGAGGATGTCCTCGTCTTCGCCTTGATCGGAGCGATCGGATTCGCTCTCAGCTGCCGGTTCCCCGTCGATCTCGGCCTCCTCGGCGGCCGCCTCCTCCTCGGCCTCGGCGACCGGGTCCTCTTCCTCGGCAGGAGACTCCAGCGCTTGGCTCAGCTCGTCGGAGAGGCGCTGCTCGTCCCAGAACTCGTCTTCCTCTTCCTCCTCGACGACCTCGTCCCCGGCGGCTCTTATCTCCACCTCGTCGCCCTCCTCCAGCCCGGCGAGCGGTTCTACCGAAGAGAGGCGAGGCTCGCTCATCTCCTCTTCGACAAGCTGGTCGTCGGAGGGGACGTTCTCCTCGGCACCGGAGAGCTCGGCCTCGACGTCGTACATCTCCGTCGGCTGGTCGGCGATCGCGTGCCTCTCCTCGGTGGAGGGGCCCGACGGCTCGGGGACAACCTCGTGCTCCGCAGCGGGGTGCTCCTCCTCCGCCGGCTCCTCGGGCCCTTCCTGCAGGGCGCCGATGTCGGATGCAGCCTCGCGCTTCGGCGGCGATTCCTCCCAGGGCTCCACCAAAGCTTCGTCGCTCGTGCCGGGGGCGGCCATGAACTCGGTCGGCGCCTCGGCAAACGGGTCGGGCGGCGTCTCCTCGTCGCCCGGGCGACCCGGTGGGCCGAACGCCTCGTCCTCGAGCTGTTTCAGCTCGGAGTCCCCGGCGCCGTGCTGGCGCTTCAGCTCAAGATGCTCCCGGATGGCCTCGTCGAGAATGCTCATGCTGCTCCCCTCGGGAACCTAAAGACTATGCGGTTATCCTTGCGCTTGCGAAAGCGCTGGGACGATCCTCCCAGCCACGCACCTCGGGGCTATAGCTCAGCTGGAAGAGCGCCTGGATCGCACCCAGGAGGTCGCCGGTTCGAGCCCGGCTAGCTCCATTGTTAGAAGCCCCTGCTAGTCGGGGGCTTCTGTTTTTCAGGGCTTCTCCAACCGCCCCTGATTTCACGCTCCATTTCAGGCACGAGTGCCTGAAATCGCGTGGATGCGCGGAGATTAGCGGCGATTTCGGGTTATTCCGCCTCACTTTCCGGCGGCGGCCCAGCGGCGCGCAAACGCCCTGGGGCCTGGCACCGAAGCACGAGACTTTCGATGCAACCAGAAACGGTACTGCCGTTGCCCGTAGGGCTCAAAAACTCGATTCCGAGCTCGGCTGCGGGGTGGCGGGCACCAGTGCAGCTAGCTTGCCACCTTTGGTGGCGTCAACAGCGGAGGTGATGCATGGCTTGGTCGTTCCTCTACCGGTCGATGTGCATTCTGTTTCAGCTTCTGGCCTTGCGGCCGCGCTCCAGCGAGCACAAGGAGATCGAGATCCTTGTACTCCGCCATGAGTTGGCGATTGCGCGCCGTCAGCTGGGGAGGCCGCGGCCGAGCCTGGCTGACCGCGCACTACTCGCTGCGCTGAGCCGGGGCTGCCGCGCTCGGCGTGGTCGGCGTTCTTCGTCAGCCCGAAGACCATCTTGCACTGGCATCGCCAGCTTGTCAGGCGTCATTGGACATACGATCGCCGCGGCCCTGGTCGGCCTGCGCTCGATGCGGAGCTTCAGTCGCTGATCGTGCGGCTCGCACGCGAGAACCCGGGTTGGGGCTATCGGCGCATCGTCGGGGAGCTCAAAAAGCTCGGACTGCGTGTCTCGGCGACATCGGTGCGCTCGGTGCTGAAGCGTCGCGGGATCCCCCCGGCACCCCGGCGCTCTGGCCCTTCCTGGCGAACGTTCCTGCGTACGCAAGCACAGAGCATCCTCGCTTGCGACTTCTTGACCGTCGACACGGTGTCGCTGCGACGCTTCTACGTGTTGTTCTTTATCGAGCTTCACACGCGGCGGGTCCACCTCGGCGGGATCACCGCGAACCCGAGCGGGACATGGGTAACCCAGCAGGCGCGCAACCTGATGATCGAGGGCTGGGGCTTCGAGCGGCCACTGCGCTTCCTGATCCGCGATCGCGATGCGAAGTTCAGCGCCGCGTTCGACGAGGTCTTCCGAAGCGAGGGGATCCAGGTAATACGCACCCCGGTCAGAGCGCCAAACGCGAACGCGCACGCCGAGCGCTTCGTTCGCACGCTGCGCGAGGAGAGCCTGGACTGGCTGCTTATCCTTGGCCGCCGTCAGCTCGAGCGAGTTCTCCGCGAATACGTAGAGCACTACAACCACGAGCGTCCGCACCGGGCGCTGGGCCTGCGTGCGCCAGATCCCTCACCACAGGTGATCCCGCTGCATCCGCGACCGCAGACCGCGGTTGGCCGCCGCGACCGGCTCGGTGGTCTCATCCACGAGTATTCCTGGGCGGCATGAGGCGGG